>JAUVEB010000141.1 GCA_030595055.1 Desulfuromonadaceae bacterium | reverse complement strand
GCATAGTCGGCAGCCGAATCTTTCAGCGAAAGACACTGGGCCTTTGCATCAGCCGGTTTCATCGAATAGACGATCGAAGGAAGGATTTTGAAACCTAGCTCTTCAGCGTAAGCACCACAGGCAGCTTTAGGAGCGTTCGGGTAGGGGTGATTATCTCCCATATGGGAAAATTTCGGCTGACCCTTGCTCCCCTTCGCCTTCCAATCATCCATCGCCCACTGTACCAACCCACGACAGCCGTCGGAGTAGGAGGGACCATAGAAGAAGTTGTACGGCGCCTTACCTTTAGTGTGCGGCGACTTGCCGGTCGGATCGGTCAGGTGACCGGAATAGGAAGCCGAGATATAAGTGATCTTGTCACGAGCGATAAACTTGACCAGCGCCTCAGTATCGGCGGTTCCCCAGCCCTGGATAACCACCGGCTTGAGTCCCGACTTCCACTTTTTATAGGTCGCAACAGCGCGGTCAGCTTTGTAGGAGTAGTCAACAGTGTCGAACTTGATCTGCTTGCCGTTGATGCCGCCGTTGGCGTTGGTGTAGTTGAGGGCATCGATGACCCCCGGACCGTAATGCGCTCCGACTCCAGCGGTTGGTCCGGTAAAATCGGTCAGATGGCCGACGGAAACCGTTTCACCCCAAGCACTCCCAGCAGTAAAAGCACCGAATACCAACAACAAGGTTGTCTTTCTCAGCCATCGTTTCATGATTTTCCTCCTCTGTTAGTTGTTACAACTCAATGGTCAGATCAACGGGTGGGCTACTCCCACACAAATATATTTTTTACCTGTCTCACGCAGATCAATACGAGAACGGGTAGAGCTTCCAGTAGGTCTTGATCCGCTTCCAACGGTGTGCCAACCCCTCTGGCTCAAAAATCAGGAACAGGATAATCGCCAAGCCGATTGCCATTTCCTTGATATAGGCAAGGGACTGTATGAGGTCAGGCATCGAATCACTGAACAGATGCACGCTCCACTCCATCACCTCGGGGAGCAACACCATGAAGATGGTGCCGAGGAGGGTCCCGTAAATCGATCCAAGCCCACCGATGATGATTATTGCCAAAAACTGGATCGAGAGGATGATGGTAAAGCCCTCAACGGAGACGAATCCAAGGTAGTGACCGAACAGGGCGCCGCCGATACCGGCGTAAAGTGCCGAGAGACCAAACGACATCACCCGATACCAGGTGAGGTTGATCCCCATGATCTCAGCCGAGAGATAATGATCGCGAACCGCGACCAGCGCCCGACCATCCCGAGAACGGATCAGATTCGAGGTGAAAGTAAACATCAACACCACGTAAAACAGCACCACATAGAAGTACGACTGGTCAGTCTCAAAGGTATAACCAAAGATGGTCAGGTACTCCGCCATGGCACCGGAGGAACCGCCGGTGAACCAGTTGGCACGGGCGAAGAA
This sequence comes from Desulfuromonadaceae bacterium, assembly GCA_030595055.1. Lineage (GTDB taxonomy): Bacteria > Desulfobacterota > Desulfuromonadia > Desulfuromonadales > Geopsychrobacteraceae > Malonomonas. The sequence continues at coordinate 4,423 of JAUVEB010000141.1, read as the reverse complement.
GTCCTCCATGATGAATTGTGAAGCGAGGGTCGCAATCGCCAGATAGAGACCTTTGATGCGACCGGCCGGGATACCGGCCAGCAGACCGACCAGCATCGTCATGATTCCAGCCAGCGGAATTGCGAAGAATACCGGCACCCCGAGGGAGTTATTCAGCCAGGCCGAAGCAAAGGCCCCGAAACCAAAAAAGGCCGAGTGGCCGAGAGATATCTGCCCGGTAAAACCAACTACCAGGTTGAGCCCGAGCGCCGCGATGCCGTAGTAGCCAATCTGAATCAGCAGATTGAGCATGTAAGGGCTGCCGAACAGTGGTACGAGCAGCAAGAGACCGATACCGGCAATCACCAGGTAACGTGTCACCGGCGTTGCAAAGATCGTCATATCTGAAGCGTAAGTGGTGCGGAAATCACCACATGGACGCATGGAACTGCCGAGAGCCATAAAACCTATTAAATCCTTTCGATATCCTTGGTGCCGAACAGCCCGTACGGCTTGATCATCAGGATGATCACTAACGCATAAAACGGTGCGATCACATAGAGATTGCCGATATGCAGCCACTGGCTGTCAGCAAACTCGGCCACGTTCTCAAGCACCCCGATGATCAGCCCTCCGACCACCGCACCGACGATCGAATCAAGACCACCGAGAATCACCGCCGGGAAGACCTTGATGCCGAAGAATGAGAGGGCTGAAGAGACCCCGTTGACCATGCCGATGACGATTCCGGCCAGGGCAGAAACTACGGCCGAAATTGCCCAGGAGGCGGCAAACACCGACTTGACCGAGATCCCGAGGCTCTGGGCAACCTGCTGATCAAAAGCAGTGGCGCGCATCGCCAAGCCGGCCTTGGAGTATTTGAAAAAGTAGTAGAACGCAATCATGATCAGCACCGAGACAACCATGCTCAGGATGTAGGCCGTCTGCACCTGCATTCCCAGCACATTGACGCTCGCGGTTTCAAACACCTGAGGGTAGGTCTTGGTCTCATGACCGAAGAGCAGCCCCATCAGCGCCTGAAAGAAAAATGACAGGCCGATGGTGATCATGATCACCGAAATGATCGGTTCACCGATCATCGGCCGTAATACGATCACCTGTAGGGCAATGCCGAAGATCACCATAAAGGCGAGGGTCAGCGGGAAACCGAACCAGAACGGCAGTTCGAACTTCACCAGTAGCCACCAGCAGGTCCAGGCACCGATCAGGAGGAATTCCCCCTGGGCAAAATTGACCACCCGGGTTGACTTGTAGATCAGGACGAAACACATCGCCACGACCCCGTAAAGACTACCGACGATCAAGCCGTTGACCACCAGTTGCATTAATAATTCAGTATTCATTCAGGCCACATCCCTGTCTTTTTTAGTTACCAGCTCGACCACCCGCAGCGAAGTTCTTACCCGCGAGGTGTTTCCGTCCTGAAAGGTGATAGTGGTATCGACCGGAATTGATAGATTGTCGCTGTAAAGCCCGGAGATAATGTCGCTGTAGACCTCGCGGATCACCCCGCGACGAACCTTTCTGGTCCGGGTCAGTTCACCATCATCGGCGTCGAGCTGTTTATAGAGCAGTAAAAACTTCTGAATGCGGTGGACCTCGGGAAGAGAGGCATTGACTGCCTCGACCTCGCGCTGAACCCGATCGTAGACCTCATCCTGAGCCGAGAGATTGATATAGTTGGTGAAAGCAATATTGCGCTTCTCGGCCCACTTGGCGACCATGTCAAAACGGATACAGATCATCGCGGTTAAGAATGGGCGCTGGTGGCCAAGCACCACCACCTCGGCGATAAAGGGGGAGAACTTGAGTTTATTCTCGATGAACTGTGGCGAGAAACGCGCCCCACATTCAGTCACGGCAATGTCGCTGATGCGATCAATCACCACCAGGTGGCCGTTTTCCTTTTTGAAGTAGCCGGCATCACCGGTGCTCATCCAGCCCTCTGCATCGACCGACTCGCGGGTCGCTTCTTCATTCTTATAGTAGCCACTGAACATCCCCGGGTTGCGCGCAATAATCTCACCGACCCCGTTCTCATCGGGATTATCAATACGAACATCGCTCCTCTTGAAAGGAACCCCGACGCTATCGTAGTCGACATCGTCAGCAGCGTGAATAGTGTAGGCACCTACGAGCTCGGTCTGACCGTAAATCTGGCGCAGCGGCACCCCCATCGAAAGGAAAAACTTGAAGGTATCGGGTCCGATCGCCGCACCGCCAGTGGCGGCAGAACGGAGGTGACTGAAACCAAGGCGGTCCTTGAGCGGCTTGAAAATCAGCCAGTAGGCAAGTTTCGACGGTTTGCCGGTCTGCTTGAAGCTGGCAATCGCACGGCGGATACAGTAGTGGTAGATCCAGCGTTTGAAGGGTGAAGCATCCATCATGCGCGCCTGCACGTCGGCAGCCAATGATTCCCAAATCCGTGGTGCTAGCAGCACAAAATGGGGGCCTATCTCGCGCAAGTCCTCCATCTGGGTCTCGGGCTCCTCGACAAAGTTGACCACCATACGTACCATCAGTGCCTGACACACGGCATAAACCTGCTCCATGACCCACGGCAGCGGCAATACCGAGACGTAGTTGTCACCCGGTTGGCGCGGATCGGCCAGCAGGTAATCCTCACAGTGGCACAACATCGGTCCAGCCTGCAGCATTGCCAGTTTCGGCTTGCTGGTGGTCCCGGAAGTGGGACACAGGATCGCGGTATCCCCGCCGTTACCTGCGGCAACTAACTGCCGGTAGACCTCGGGATTTGCGCTGTGGTACGCAGCACCTTTCTTCAGCAAATCCTCAAGGCTTATCAGCCGCGGATCGTCATACTTGCGCATGCCACGTGGATCACAGTAGACGATATACTCAACGCACGGACACAGCTCGGTGATCTCGAGCACCTTATCGACCTGTTCCTCATCTTCGGCAAGAATCAGCCGCGCCCCGGCGTAATTGATCAGGTATGCCACCTCCTCATTGAGGGAGTCCTGATAAATACCGAAGATCATCCCACCGACAGCGTGGACAGCGATCTCCCCAGCCACCCACTGGGGGCGGTTGTCGCCAATCAGGCCAGCAGCAGCTCCCTTTTCAAGCCCAAGTTCCTTGAGCCCGAGCGCAATATTGCGCACCAGTTCCTGGTAATCGCCCCAGGTTAATTCCTCCCAAATGCCAAAGGTCTTCTCGCGCAGAGCAATCTCATTTGGCCAGTGCTCAGCGTTGTAGGCAAGTAATTTGGGAAAAGTATCGTAAATCGAGACGTCAGGATGCATGCATTCCATCACGCTACCCCCTCGGTGGAGATTTCCTCGTCACCGAGGGCATCGTCCTCTTCACCCAGATAGGCTTTCTTGACCAACGGATTTGCCATGATTTCATCAGGCTGTCCTGTAGCAATCCGCCGTCCAAAATCGAGCACCATGACACGATGCGAGAGATCCATAACTACCCCCATATCATGCTCGATCATCACCACCGTCATCCCCCACTCTTCGTTGAGGTCGATGATATAGCGTGCCATATCCTCCTTCTCTTCCTGGTTCATTCCGGCCATCGGTTCATCGAGCAGGATCAGATCCGGTTTGAGTGCAACGGCACGGGCCAGTTCGACCCGTTTGCGCAGACCATAGGAGAGAGTACCGGCTTGGGCTTTGCGGATATGAGTGATCTCCAGAAAGTCGATGATCTCCTCGACCTGGCGGCGGTGTTCAAGCTCTTCGCGGCGAGCTCCGGTAAACCAGTACAAGCCACCGGTCAGAAAATTATTTTTCAGCAAGTGATGACGACCTACCATGATGTTGTCAAGCACCGACATGTGACTGAACAGCGCCAAATTTTGAAAAGTGCGGCCGATGCCAAGATGGCAACGTTGGTTTGGTTTCAGTTTGGTAATCTCATCATCACGAAAGTGAATCCCACCGACTTGGGGCTGGTAGCGCCCGGAAATGCAGTTTAGCATCGAAGTTTTGCCAGCTCCGTTCGGACCGATAATCGAAAATATCTCACCAATTTCAACACTGAAGCTGACTCCTTGCAGGGCCTTGACACCACCGAAGGCAAGAGAAATATCCTCTACTTTTAAAAGCGTCGTGTGACCGCTCATGCGACTTTCCTCTATTAAATGGTCATATCCGGGCGGGAAATTTTGCAGGTTCTTTCCGGCAAAAAATGAATGGTGATACTATCAGCCCACCAGCCAGACTTCAAGGCTTTTATAACGCCGTTTTGTTTATTTGAACAGGTCAACAAAGCGGAGAACCGGTTGTGATTGATCCGTCTGCCGCAAGAGGCGGATTCCACTCTTCTCTCTCTTTCCCCCGAGGGGAAAGAGGAGTCTGTTGATGAGATGGGGCCCTAGACCATTTGCAAAGATTTATCGCCCAAATCGATCTTACGGTAAAAACAGGTCTCCCGGGTCTTCCCGGTCTCC
>JAUVEB010000125.1 GCA_030595055.1 Desulfuromonadaceae bacterium | reverse complement strand
CAGGTCGCCGACTTCCATCCCGGCATTCCCCAGATCATCATTGATAACCGATGCTCCTTCATAGGTGAAGGCATAGATACGTCCTTCATTCGGCCCCTCACAGGGATCCTCTGTCTCACCGGTTGCTGTGCCGAAATAGATTTGTCCGGCGGCGGCAAAGGCCGAAGCGAAAATTCGGTGCCCGGCGGGGAGTTCAAAAAACCATTCCAGGCGGATCGGGGTATTTGAGGTCACGTTTTTGCCCGCCTTGTCATTGTAGGCAAAGAACTGGTAGGTCGTGTTGCCGGTGTCGATGTCTTCATCATAGTACGGGCTGTCCCCCGTGCCGAAGAAGATACGCACGCTGTAATCTATGGCACCGGTACTGGTGAGGCCATTGTCGACAACCACCGAAGGTGAACCGTAGATCGGATGATAGCGCTGGTTGGGATCGACAGTGTTTCCGGGCTGCTCTGCCGGGTAATGTGTTGATTGTATGGCAAAGGACATCGAGCAGGTGACGGCATACTTAAGGTTTGCCTGGAAAACAATCCGGCCGAAGACGGAACGCCATTCCGCTCAGTCAGAGTGATTCTGTTTGTCATTCTGTTGGATCGATATTTGGCAACAAACAGGAATACTCATTCCCCGATTGACACCGTAGAACTCTCCTGCAATAATGAAGTTTGAATTTATTAATCTTTCCGATCTTCCCCTTTAGCGGGCGACTCGCAGCCCGTTTCCCAAGAAAGGTATCGTTCGAATGAAACGTTTGCTGTTGCTTTTACTTGCTGCTTTGTTGTTGTTGTCAACCGTCTCCTGCGTGACTACGGGAGCACGATTTATCAAGACGGATCTGCCGTTATCCGATGAGTCGAATGTTTATATTTATCGGCCCTTTCATGCCATGGGGAGCGGTAGCAGTCCGGCGCTGATGCATAACGGCAAAAAAATTCAGAGTGTGCTGCCTGTCCGAACTTTCTTTAAATATTCTGTCAAACCGGGAACCCACACCTTTAAAACCTCTCTGCTGTTGGTCCGGGCTGTTCCGGTGACCATAGAAAGCAAGCAGCCGGGAGAAACTCACTACATCAGGGTGGAGTATCAATTCGGAGTGCCGTTCGCTTTCAAGATGGTCGAGGTGTCAGAGGCCGAAGCCATGGCGGAACTCCCCGGCTGTTTTGATATTACCGGGAAGAAGGCTGCAACAGAAACCAGACCGGTTGCGGAGCCGAGGGTTGTCACGCCGGTGAAGAGTGTCTCGGTCGTTGCCGTGCCGACGATAAGGAAGGCGGGGAAAGCCAGTCTTTTTGTCAGCGTTTCCCCGGAAAATGCTCGGGTGCGTATTCTTAATATCAAGCCGCTGTTCCGGCAGGGGCTGGAGCTTTCCGAAGGCCGTTACCATATTGAGGTTTCAGCCAAGGGCTACCAGCTGGACAAACAGTGGATCAACCTGGCCCAAGGGGAATCTCGACAGTTGCGGGTTGAGCTGCAACCGGTTGCTGCGCCGGTCTTCCAATCTTTGCCTGAAATCAAAGAGCCGGAAATTGCCCGGCTGGCAGCTCAACTGCAGGACCGGAGTCCGATTGTCAAGCGGGATACGGCCAGGCGGATCTCCCGGAGTCATCCGGCTAATCCGCAGCTGCTGGCAGTGGTGCAGAATGAATTGGAAAAGGGTTACCTGGTCGATTCGCAAAATCGCTACCATACGGATGCGATGGCTTGGTACTGCAAATATCTCGGTGCCTCGGGTGATGGCAACTATAAGGAGTTCTTGCTGAAGGTGGCCGCAGAAAGTTCAAATCGCAAACTGCGCGACTACGCGAAAAAGAGCGCAGCCATGCTTTGATGGCGTCGCAAGCCATCACAAGACTTTTTGCGAAGGCATCATCCTTGATTTCGGTGAGTTCAGGAGAAAAGGAGCGGCTTGGACTGCGCCTTTTCTTGTCCCTGAAGTTTGTTCCCGTGTCTCGTTTGTCCCCATTGTAGACGACCGGTGAATCAGCTTTCCCTCGCTGTCGGCTTCCTCTATAATCCCACCCCATGCTTGAATATTTTTCCTCCGATAGTTTATTGCAATTGCGCTATGCCATTGACGATGCCGGCGGCAACGAGGTGTTTGTCCTCGGCCAGGCCGATGCCGAACGGCGGATCATCCAGGTCGAGGTGCTGGCGCGGGGCTCGGAAGCGGCGGTTCCGGCGATTCTGCAGACCTGTAGATATGGCGATGTTGTTATCCATAATCATCCTTCCGGTGATCTCAGGCCCTCTGCGGCAGATATCGAGGTTGCCTCGCAATTCGGCTCTTTAGGAGTCGGCTTCTACATTGTGAATAACACTGTGGATAAGCTGTATCGGGTTGTAGAAGCTTTTGCCGCCAAGGACGAACAGAAACTTTCGCTGGAGCAGATCGGTGCATTGCTCGGGCCGGATGGTGTCATCGCCAATAAGTTGCCCGATTATGAGGAGCGCCCCGAGCAGTTGCGGATGGCCTTTGCCGTCAGTGAAGCCTTCAATCAGGGACAGCTGGCGGTGGTCGAAGCCGGCACCGGTATCGGCAAGAGTCTTGCCTATCTGGTCCCGGCGCTGCTCTGGGCACGGGCCAATGGGGAGCGGGTGGTGGTTTCGACCCGGACCATCAATCTGCAGGAACAGCTGATCCGCAAGGATCTGCCGTTTTTGCAGCGGGCCACCAATATTGAATTTCATGCTGTCTTGGTCAAAGGGCGCAGTAACTACCTGTGCCGGCGGAGAAGTGAGACGGCCGGCCGGGAGCCGGGATTGTTCGATCAGGGTCAGGTCGACGAGCTTCAGCAGATTCTCAAATGGGCTGAAACCACCGCCGACGGCTCAAAGGAAGATCTCTCCTTTATTCCCAGCTACCAGACTTGGGAAGAGATCTGCTGCGAGGCGGATCAGTGTGCGCGGGTGCGTTGCCGGTATTATAGCCGCTGCTTCTTTCACAAGGCGCGGCGTCAGGCGGCGCGTGCCGACATTCTGGTGGTCAACCACGCCCTGCTGCTCTCCGACCTGGCCCTGCGCCAGCAGACCGGCAACTATTCGGCAACCGCCGTACTGCCCCCTTTTGAGCGGGTAATTCTTGATGAGGCCCATCATCTGGAGGATGTTGCCACCAGCTATTTTTCGGTACAGATCACCCGGTTCACCTTCTCCCGGACGTTGAATCGACTGCGGCATCCGCGCAAGCCGAATCTGGGCCTGCTGCCGCGATTGCTCGATCAGTTGTCGCGGGAGCTGCCGGAGAGCGAGGATGAACTCTACCGGGCTCTGCACGAGCGGATTGAAACGCTGATCTCCCGGCGCCGGAAGTTGTTGGACCTGGCTCTGGAAGAATTGCAGTCGATCGGTGAGGAATTGCCGGCAGCACTCGGCAAACAGGTTTCGGCCAAATTTGAATTGAAGCACCGGGTGTTGCCCGGTTTTTTGCAGAGTACCGAATGGCAGCAGATTTGCGAGCGGGTCGAGAGAATGCGGGTCGGCAGCCGCGGCTTGGCCGAAGGATTGCTGGAGCTATTGCGCGCTGCCGATGCCCTGCCCGAGGATGTGGCCGATAAGCTTAACTCGTCGCTGGTTGATCTGCGCGGTATCGCCGGGCGTCTGGAGGGGATTGCTGCTGATCTGGCCTCCTTTCAAGCCGCGGCTGAAAACAGTTGCATCTGGTTGGAGGTGAGGGAGGGGCGGATCGGCCGCGGCAAAGGTCTGATCACCAGTCTCTGCCAGGCACCGCTTGAGGTGGCCGAAAGTCTCAATAAGGCCCTCTATCAACGTTTTCGCACCCTGGTGATGACCAGCGCCACCCTGACCGTGGCCGGTGCTTTCGGCTATTTTCATTCACGGGTCGGCCTTGACCGGGTCGAGCCGGGACGGTTGACCGAACTGAGCCTCGAGTCTCCTTTCGATTATCCACAGCAGGCACTGGTGGCAGTGCCGACTGACCTGCCGGAACCGGGCAAGCCGGGGTTTGCTGAAGCGGTACGCGATGCGGTGGAAAAAGCGGTACTTGCCAGCGGCGGCCGCAGTTTCGTCCTTTTTACCTCTTATGCTTTATTGCGTCAGGTGTATGAAGAGCTTTCCCCGGTCCTCGAAGCGCAGCGTCTGCGCTGTTTGCGCCAGGGCCAGGAGAACCGTCACCGGTTGCTCAAGCGTTTTACCGAGGATGAAAGCAGTATCCTCTTCGGCACCGATTCTTTCTGGGAGGGTGTTGATGTGCCGGGGCGGTCGCTGGAACAGGTGATCATCGCCCGACTGCCGTTCAAGGTGCCGACCGAGCCGGTGCTTGAGGCCCGCTCCCAGGCGATCGAGCAACGCGGCGGTGATTCTTTTATGGAATACGCGGTGCCGCAGGCGGTGATCCGATTCAAGCAGGGCTTCGGCCGTTTGATCCGGCATCGGCGGGATCGGGGCGTGGTGTTGATTCTCGATACCCGGGTGGTGCGACGTGGTTACGGGCGGATGTTTTTACGCTCCCTGCCGCCGGCGCGGGTGGTGCGTGGAACGAGTGATGAGGTCTTTGATGAAATCGGACAGTTTTTTACTCAAGAGGTAAAAGAGTCGCGACAATGAAGATGATCCTGAAGTTTATCTGCAGTCTGTGGTTGCTTCTGCTGCTGCCGGCCTGTGACAATGGTCAACAGCTGTCTCCCTTGCGACCGGATGCCGTTATCCTGGCTTTTGGTGACAGCCTTACCTATGGCACCGGAGCTGATAGGCAATTCAGTTATCCCGTGCAATTGGAACGCTTTCTCGGTCGCAAGGTGATTAACGCGGGAGTTCCGGGTGAAGTCAGTGTCGAAGGGGCCCGACGGTTGCCCGGGTTGCTTGATCAACATCAGCCGGAATTGCTGCTGCTTTGCCATGGCGGCAATGACCTGCTGCGCAAGCTTGATCGGCAGCAACTGCGTGACAATTTGCGGAGAATGTATGAGGCCGCCAATCAGCGAGATATCCAGGTGGTGTTGATTGCTGTTCCGCAACTGGGATTACTGATCGATGATGCTGCGCTTTATCGGCAACTGGCGGACGAGCTACAGGTTCCACTGGTTGAGGATGCCCTGACTGACCTGCTGAGTGATAACCGGTATAAAAGTGATCATATCCACTTGAATGCCGTCGGGTATCGCAAACTGGCAGAGGAAATTGCCGGCCTGCTGAGGGCTCGGGGAGCCCTTTAGGGGATAGGATACTGTCGACAATTTGACAAGAGGCGTCTCTCGGCTATCTTTTATTGACAGGGATACAGGCAATCAACCCGGTCAAGAGGAGGTGCTCATGCCACAGGAAATGCGACACCAGGAAGCGATCAGGATTGCTGTCGAACGGGAAAAGGAGCTGATGTTTTTTTACCGGAAGGCGGCGGAGATGGTGACTGATGATGGCGGCCAGAAAGTTTTCGCGCGGCTGGCCAAGGAGAAAGAAGAGCATGTCGGTTTCTTCTTCCGTCATTATCGGGGTAAGGAATTCGGCACCCTGGAAGAGTTTGTTACGGCCCCCCCGCCGTCGATCAAGCAGATCGACAAAGAGTTGAAAGGGGTGATTGATGCGCAGACGCAGGAGCGCAAGGCACGTGAAATCGCCATGAAGAAAGAGGAGCAACTGGAGAAAAGCCTGCGCAGTACGGCGAAGCAGATTGTCGATCCGGGAGTGCGCACGATTTTTGACCAGATGGCCCAGTCGACACGGAATCATTATGAAATTATTGAATCAGAGTATGCCCGTAAAATGGGCATGCCGCACGAAACAGATATCGATACCTATGTCAGGGAATAGGCTTTTTCTGGGAAATCCGTCGGGATTAATCTGAATAACAATTTATTTGGTGACGCCGTTGGCTTGCAGCAACGGCGTTTTTCTCTATTATCGCTTGTGGGGGGGATATGCGATCAATCAAGAATTGGCCGGCAGATGAGCGGCCGCGTGAAAAATTACTTGCTTCAGGGGCGGAAAAACTCACCGATGCCGAACTGCTGGCGCTGATTATCCGCACCGGCGACTCCGCCAGTCAGCAGAGTGCTGTTGACTTGGCTCGCAGCCTGCTGAGCCGTTTCGGTTCGTTGCGTCAGCTCTCCGCCGCCAGTATCGGCGAGCTCTGCCAACAATCGGGCATCGGCCCGGCAAAAGCGGCTGAAATTCAGGCCCTGTTTCAGATCGCCCGCCGTTTCAGCGACACTCGCCTGCGACCGGGACAAGTCTACCGTTCATCTCAAGATGCTTTTCAACATTTTCACGAGCGACTTTGTGATTATCGAAAAGAGCTGTTTTTTGCCCTGTTACTTGACACTAAAAACCGCTTGATCCGTGAAGTGCAGATTTCTGAAGGCAGTTTGAGTGCCAGCATTGTGCATCCCCGCGAAGTTTTTGCCCCGGTGTTACGTGAATCAGCTGCGGCCGTCCTGTTTGTCCATAATCACCCCTCGGGTGATCCGACCCCCAGCCGTGAAGATATCGATATTACCAATCGTTTGAAGCAGGTCGGTGATCTGATGGGGGTGCGTGTTCTCGATCATCATCCTTTGCTTGATAATTTTTATCTACATAATTATAAAACGCTTTCTTTTGAGAATCCTTCAAATCATCTGGACTTAAAACACCAAATTTTTCTAACGCTTTATTAAAAAATTCTTTGTATGCTCCTTCTTC
>JAUVEB010000219.1 GCA_030595055.1 Desulfuromonadaceae bacterium | reverse complement strand
AGCCAGACGGCGAAACCGCAGAGCAGGCTGGGGATCGAAATCCACAGGTTGCGGGTGGCTATTTTTTTGCCGGTGGAATTCCAGAACTGTTCATCTTCAACATCCCACTTTTCCAGATTGATCGACATGTACTGCCTCCTTACTAAATCATCCAAAATAAAGTTATTTTATCTCTCTTCAATCTTCTGCATATCTGCAGGGTGTTTATCCTTCATCATTTTTCTGGTGGTCAGATGCAACCAGATCAGACAAACCAGAGACAATATGAACATGAACATCCAGCAGCTGGTCCATAACCCGGTATATTCGAGAAGATAACCAAAGATGATCGGGCAGAAGAAGCCACCCAAGCCACCGAGCACGCCGACCATGCCGCCGACCACACCAACCTCCTCCGGAAAATAATCGGGAATCAGTTTATAAACCGCAGCCTTGCCGATACCCCAGATACTGCCGAGCAGGATAATGAATCCGGCAAAAATCCAGACATTTGCCTGAAAAAAGATCCGCGTCACACCCTTTGCCAGCAGTTCTTTCTTTTTGACTGTCTGCCCGACTTCAACTACCGGTTCCTGCCAGGCTTGCTTACTCGGCAGAATCAGCATCTGGTTGTCAAAATTATCCAGCGGTTCGGGCCTGAGCTTAACTCTGTAGGACTTGCTATCAATCACCACTGTGCCAGCTGAGACTGCAGTAACCACTCCGGCTCGCTTGGCCATGATGCCCCGTCCTGGAGAGTAGATATCCATCTTTGGAATGATAACCAGGAAGCTGATCACCACCGAAGCACCGAGAACCCAGAACATGACCGTTCGACCACCAAGCTTGTCGGACATCCAGCCACCGAGGGCACGGATCACCCCGGAGGGCAGACTGAACATCGAAGCAAAAATACCGGCGGTGACCAACGGCAGATAGTAGACATTGACAAAATAGGGGACCAGCCATTGTGAAAAGGCAACGAAGCAGCCGAACACCAGGAAATAGTAGAGACCAAACCGCCAGACCCGCACATCTTTCAGCGGGATCAACATCTGTCTAAACGACTTGCCCGATGAGGCCGGCTTCCTGTTTTCGGAGAAGATAAAGAAGATCACGCCCATGGTGGCCAGTATGGCAGCATAGTAGACAGGCAGTTCGCGCCATCCCTCTATATTGGCCCCATTATCGGTCAAGCGGTTCAGCAGGGTCGGCGCAAACAGGGTCGTCAGAGCTGCACCGGCATTTCCGGCTCCGAAGATCCCCAGTGCCGTTCCTTGCCGCTCGCGAGGATACCAGACCGAAGAAAATGCGATGCCGATGGAAAAACTGACCCCGACCAGACCGAAGCCGAAACTACACAGCGCAAAGGTGGTGAAACTATCTGCTTTTGAGAGCAGAAACATGGGAATGGCGCAGACCAGCAGCAGCGTACCGTAAATTGGCTTGCCGCCGAATTTATCGGTCAACATTCCGGCTGGCAACCTGAAAAGCGAACCGGTCAGTACCGGGATGCCCATCAGCCAGCCGATCTCGATCGGCCCCCAGTCGAAGACCTGGTTATCGACCAGGAAGGTCACCAGCACGCCATTAAACATCCAGACGGCAAAGCAAACCGTAAAGGCCAGCGTGTTCAGAAAGAGAACTTTATGTGACTTTGCAGTTGCAACTTCTAGCATTGGCAGCCCTTTTCGCTGATGGAGTCAGTCTCTTATCCGCTACGATCTCTAGTCTGTTGGCATCAAACCTGATTCCGCTGCCGATACCAGACCACCAGTTGGTAGGGGCGACTGATATAGGCCAAGGGAATACTGACCACATGGACCAGCCGCGAAAAAGGAAACAGCGCGACCAGGAAAAAAGCATTGACTGCGTGCAGCTTGACCACAAATGGCATACTCGCCAGATATTGAATTTTCGGGCTGAAGGAGACCAGCGACCAGAGCCAGGGCGAGACCGTATGCAGGTACCAGAAACCACCCCAACGCATGGTGATGGCGATAAAGACACCGGTCGCCACCTGGATCAGCAGGGCGACCAGCAAAAACCAGTCGATCGTGGTGGTTACTGCGCTGACTCGGGAGTTACTGGCACGCCGGAAAATCAGCACCAGCATGGCGATGGTGGTGACCACGCCGAGCGCCATCCCGGTGACCTCCAGCAGATAGAGGCGGCCCGGCGCACCGAGCAAGGCTCCCCAAGCCGATGGGAAAAGAAAAGCGAGCAGGTGGGCCAGCAGCACCAGCAGGATAGCGTAGTGCCAGGGGACCGAACCCCAGAACAGCGCGCGACTCTCCAGAAACTGGGACGATTGTGACGAATAGGAGTAGCGGTCGAAGCAGTAGCGATAAATACCGACAGCGACAGCAAGGGCGACGGCCACATAGGGGAATACGCCGAAGAGAATCATATCGATCATGATAGTGCTCCTTTTTCTGCGCTGCTTTCGTGTAAAAAACTGTGCAGGGCCTTGAGCAGCCCCTTATAGGGATGGTCATCGTTATCGATGCCGGCGATGATCTTTTCCACTGCCGGTAACAGGCCATCACTGATCAGCTCCTGACGGCAGATTTGATCGCCAGTGGTGCCGATGAAACGCAGCATTTCGCCCAGATGATCCGGCAGCTCAATCCCCGGATTGAAATCGTGCTCGCGATAGAGCTGATGCAGCTTCATCAGAAATATGCTGCGTTTCTGGTTCTCGCCGCAGAGCTGATAGCCGACATACGGGTGACAGACCGGTTGCAGATCAAAGGTGGCGGTGAACAGCTCCTCGATCTGTGCCTGATCGCTTGTCGCCAGCAGGTCGACGAAGCTTTGTAGCTGCGGGGCGACTTCGGGCCGGTTCTTCTGCAGCAGTTCCCGGCAGGCGGCAGCGGTTGTCTGCACCCCGGCCTCCGGGTAGCTGAGCAGCGTGGCGAACTGACGGCAGATATCTTGATGGGCCTGTAGACTGGTCATAATCACCACCGTCTCTTCGGTGGTTGCCGCTTGCCGAAGCCCATTTCCTGTTTGTAGGCCTCCGGATCCATTCCAGCTTCAACGGCCTGTTCGCGCAGCATCGGCGGGATTACGATCCGTTGTTTGATACTGGTCAGCGAGGTCATACGGAAAATCGCTTCGATCGTTTCCGCGCTGATCCCGGCAATCTCTCGCGCCTTGTCGACCTCTTCATCCGCGAGGTCGCCGACCGTCACTTTGCGGCGCTGAATCCGCACAGCAATCAGTTTGCGATAAACCTCTTTGATTGCTTCCTCATTCCCACCGGCAAACATCCCGGCGAGATACTTCAGTGGCAGGCGGGCTTGCTCGAGACTGCTGAAAAAGCCATCAGCCAACTGATGGACACCCTGGGTTTCTTTCGATAGTACCGGCAACAATGGCGGCACATAAAATAGCATCGGCAGGGTGCGGAACTCGGGATGCAGCGGCAGAGCGATGCCCCACTCCTT
>JAUVEB010000009.1 GCA_030595055.1 Desulfuromonadaceae bacterium | reverse complement strand
GCCGGGACAGCCCCCCTTTAGGACCAGAACCGGGGGACAGTCCCCTCACCTTTCCATGGGCATCACCAGCACATCTTGCTGAACAGTTACATTCCTTTTTGAGAGGGCGAAGCAATGGTCGGAATTGTTACCTTCAGGTGTTCTGTTTTGCATGCTCCTCTTTCAGGCCGAACAGCCGCCTGATATCTTCCAGAATTAAATATAGTGCTGGAATCAACAGCAGGATAATTCCGGTGCCGAAGAGGATGCCGAAACCGAGGGAGATCGCCATCGGCACGAGGAATTGCGCCTGAACGCTGGTTTCCAGGATCATCGGCATGAGGCCGAAAAAGGTCGTCAGTGAGGTCAGTACGATGGGTCGAAAGCGCCGGGTTCCGGCGGAAACAATCGCATCATACGGAGATGTTCCTTCGCGACGATTGCGATTTGCTTTGTCGATCAACAGCAGGGAATCATTAATCACCACACCGGAGAGGGCCACCAGACCGAACAGACTCAGCAGGCTCAGATTAAACCCCATGATGATGTGGCCGAGCACCGCGCCGATCATCCCGAAGGGGATCGCCGCCATGATCAACAACGGTTGGCTGTAGCTGCGGAAGGGGATGGCCAGCAGGGTAAAGATGGCCACCATCGCCAGCTTAAAACCGTTGAGCATGCTGCCCAAGGATTCGCTGCGTTCTTTTTCTTCTCCCTCCATATCCCAAGTGAGTCCAGGATAGTCCGCAACCAACTGCGGAAGCAGGTTCTGTCTCAGGTCGGTGATGATTTCCTGGGCGTTGGCCTGCTGCCCATCCACGGTTGCCGAAACATTGATCACTCGTTTGCGGTCGGTGCGGTTAATTTCCGAGAAGCCGTATCCTTCGATGATTTCCGCCGCCTGGGTCAGGGGAATTTCCTGGCCGGTCGGCGTGCGGATGCGCATGATTTCAAAATTCCAGAGTTCGCGCCGATCCGCGTCGGGATAGCGAACCATCACCTTGAGCTCATTCCGGCCGCGTTGCAGGCGTAGTGCTTCCGCTCCGTAAAAAGCCGCCCGGATCTGGCGGCCCAGATCGCTTTCGGTGATTCCCAGAGTGCGGGCTGCCGGTTTCAGTTTCAGCTTAATCTCCCGTTTACCCCGCGCATAAGTATCTTCTATATCACTGACCCCTTGATAGGCAGCGAGGGCGGTGCGAATGCGTTCAGAGGATTGTTCCAGCGCGGCAAAATCCTGATGGGCCAGCAGTACGTCGATATTGGCGCCCATCCGTACCAGGTTGGACCTGAAGGTGAGGGCATCGATGCCGGGGATTTCACCGACTTTTTTACGCCATACGGTGGATATTTCCGTGGCCGGGATATCACGCAACTCGCTCTTGGTCAGAAACATGGCAATATTACTCATGTGGGTTGCGGTTGTACTGGAACCGCCACCGGGTCCACCGCCGGCAATATTGCCACCGACCACGGTATAAACATTGCGCAGAATACTGTCCCCCGCCGGACGTTCAGCATCGTATTCGGCGACGGTTTCCAGTCCTTTTTGCAGGATCAGGTCGGCAACCCGGCCGGTCTCTTCGATCGGCACCCCGCGATTCATCTGGATGGCGACGGTAATCCGGTCACCGTCAACTTCCGGCATGAAGGTGAACTTGATCAGGCCGCCCTTGACGATACCGATCGTCAGCAGTAGTGCCGTGAGGCCGATGGCCAGCGAGGCGTAGCGAAAATTGAGATTGAGCTTGAGGATTTTCAGATAGGGGCCGTTGACGAAGCGTTCCAGGCCGTTGCCGAAGCGTTGGCGAACCCGGTCAATCCGACCGAGCAGGCCGCCATTCTGCGATCGGGCTTTGCCGAAACTGAGATGCGCCGGGAGCACCAGCAGTGATTCGATCAGTGACATCAGCAACAGGGTGATAACGATAACCGGTATGACCTGGATGAACTTGCCCATCATGCCGCTGACAAAAATCAGTGGTAAAAAGGTTGCGATGGTGGTGAGAATTGAGAAGGTGACCGGGATGGCGACTTCCAGAGTCCCGTCAATCGCTGCCTGGGCATAGGGTTTGCCCCGCTGCCGGTGTTCAAAGATATTTTCGCCGATGACGATGGCATCATCGACGAGAATCCCCAGCGCCAGAATGAAGGCGAACAGCGAAATCATGTTGATCGAAACCCCGAGCCAGGGCATGACGAACAGGGTGCCGAAAAAGGAAATGGGGATGCCGAGCATCACCCAGGCAGCGAGGCGGATTTCCAGGAACAGCCCAAGGATGATAACCACCAGGGTTAAACCGATCATGGCATTTTTCTGCAGCAGGCTCATACGGCTGTTAAAGATCTCGGTGGTATCGTTCCAGATCGCCAGCTGCAGGCTTTCCGGCGATTCCTGCCGTTTCTGGTCAACGTAGGCAATCACCCGTGCGGAGATTTCAGTCGGTTTCTGCTCGCCGATACGGAATACTTTCACCATCGCCGCCGGTTTGCCGTCAAAACGGCCGTAGGTTTCACTGTCGGCAAAACCATCGATCACATTGGCGATTTCGCCCAGCCGGACCTGGCTGCCGTCCGCTTTGCCGATGATGGTGATGTCAGCGTATTCCGCTCCCCAGTAGCGGCGTTCCTTGGTCCGCAACAGGATCTCCCCGCCGCTGGTCTTGATCGTACCACCGGGCAGGTCAAGGGACGCGGTCCGAATCCGGGCGGCCACCTGATCGAGAGTCAGGTGGTAGCGCCGCAGATTCTTCTCCGGAACTTCGATGGTGATTTCGAAAGGGCGGACACCGCTCAGATCAACCTGGGTGATGTCCGGCAATTCCAGCAACTCGTCACGGATTTGTTCCGCCTGCTCACGTAATACTTGTTCGGACGTTTCACCGTAAATAACCACCGAGATCACTTCACGGCGGTTGGAGAGCTTGCTGATGATCGGTTTTTCCGCATCTTCCGGAAAAGTGCTGATGCGGTCGATCTCGCTCTTGATATCCTGCAGAACGTCATCGACGTCAATGTCGGAATAGACTTCGGCAATGACCGAGCCGGAACCTTCATTGGCCGTTGCCTTCAGCTGCTTGATACCGTCAACCGCGGTCAGGCTCTCCTCGATTTTGAGAATGATCCCTTCTTCAACCTCTTCGGGACCCGCACCGGGATAGGCAACCGATACCGAAACGCGATCGAGAGAAACTTCCGGGAAGATTTCCTGTTTGATGCTTGGGGCCATGATGAATCCGCCGAGCAGCAGCACCATCATCAGCAGGTTGGCGGCCACGTGATTACGGGCCATCCATTTGATCGCTCCGTTCATAAGCGGCGCTCCTGCATGACCGGCCGCAACAGCATCCCCTCAGCCGCAGGAGAAAGGGTTGTCATGATCAATCTTTCTCCTGATGAAACCCCCTTGCTGATCAACAGTTGCCGCTGCTCGCGGCGCAGGATGTCAACCGGCCGCAGGCGTAAACGGTTATTGTCATCCGCGATCCAGACCTGCTGGTTGTTGCGTAAGGCATCACGGGGAATGCTGATGATGCTGTCCAGCCGATTCCCCAGCAGTTCAATATCGACAAACAGTCCGGTTGCCAGGTCGGGCAATCCGCTTGAGCCGGCAAGTTGATAGGGATCATCGACGACGACGACGACCGTGGCCATGCGACTGCCGGGATCTATTTCGCCGAGGCTGCGGACAATCCGTCCCTGCCACCGTGTCTGCCGGTTGCCGGGCAGATCAATATACGCAGTCGAGCCGCTCTGGGCGCTACCGGCCGTCGGGATTGTCAGCCATTTCAGTTCTTGTGTCGGCAGCGGGATGTGAATTTCAGCCCGGTCGGTCCCGGCAAAACTGCCGATGCTGGTGCCGGCCCGCAGGTACTGACCGAGATCAACCTGTTCCCGGCGGATTCGCCCGTTGAATGGTGCTTTTAATTCGGTCCTCTGCAGGTTCAACGATGCCAGTTGCAGATTCGCTTGGGCCGCCGCCAGATTAGCTTGTTCCTGTTGCAGCTGAATTTCACGGGTGACCAGTGGCCCCGGTTCGCCGTTGTCGGGAAGAGCGACCCGCTGCCACTCCTGCCGGGCGACGCGAGCCCTTTCCTGCTCGGTTTTCAGGGCCACCTGGGCGCGGGCGATATCTGCCCGGGCCTTTTCGACAGTAAGTAGGTAGTCGCTCTGTTCAATTTTAAGTAGAGTTTCACCATTTTTGAACATCCCGCCGCCGACCAGTCGGGGAGATATCCAGTTGACCTTGCCGCTGACCTCGGGAACCAGGGCAATCTCCTGCTCGGTCTGAACTGTCCCGGTGGCATGAACGGTCACCTGGTGTGGAGCCGCCTGCAATTCGATCACATCGACGAGGATTCCAAGCTGTTGCGAGGTTTGTCTCTGAGGGGGCTTTTTCAGTTTTCCGATGCCGACAAAGGCACCGATACCGAGGAGCAGAATCAGGATCGGCAGGATGATTTTTAGTGCCATGCGCGATTTTTTCTGTTCAGTATTCATCTGTTTTGCCTATTGATTATGGAGTTTTTGTTGTTGCTTTTCCAGTTCTTCCGCCATCCAGCTGCCGCCGAGGGCACGGGCCAGGGTGATTCTGCTGCTCAACCACTGTCGCTGAGCACTGAGGTTCTGACTGACAATCTCCAGGTGACTGATTTCACTGCTGAGCAGGACGCTGCTGTCGGTCAGACCGGATCGGTAATTGTCCTGTGCCAAGGCCAGATCCTGCTCACTTATGTGCTGTTGTTGCTTCAGCCAAGCAACCCGGACAGCGCTGTTCTGGTCGGCGGACAGAGCATTTTCAACCTCCTGAACCGCTTTCAGGATGGTCTGTCGGTAAGCCGCCAGTTGCTCTTCCCGAATGGCTTGTTGGCGATCGCTTTCTGCCTTGCGGCGGCCGCCATCGAAAAGCGGTTGTGTCAGCCCGAGAGCCAGGCTCCAAAAGCTGCCTTCAATGTCGCCACCGGCCAGCTGCGTGACGGATCGGCCGAGTGTGGCTGTCAGATTGACGGCCGGCAGCCGATCCGCCAGAGCTGCTGCCAGCTCCTGGTCTGCTGCCTGTAACTGCAGCAGTGCGGCGGCAATATCCGGTCGACGGGTCAGCAGGCTGGCCGGTAAGCCACTGTCGAGCAAACTGGCAAGCTGTGGGAGTTGTTGAATCCGGGTCATCTCTGCCTGCGGGACTTGCCCAAGCAGCAGGGCAATGCTGTTCTCGGCCTGGATCAGGCCGGTACGATACGGCGGGATCCGGGACTCGTTCTGCGCCAGATTTTTCCGGATCTGGTAGAGCTCGCCGGCTGTTGTCAGTCCTGCTCGGTAACGTTCAGTTGTGATTTCAAGCAGTTGCCGGTTGCGTTCAATCTGGCGCTGAAGCAGGTGGAGTTGGGCACGTTGCTCAGCGGCGAGAAAGTACTGTTCTGTCAGTTGTGCGGACAAACTGAGCAGGAGCGTTTGTGCCTCCTGTTGACCGGCCTTCCGGCGCAATTCTGCGGCCGTGGTTTTGTTGTGCAGGCGGTTCCAGAGATCGATCTCATACCCGGCCGCCAGGGAAATCTGCGAACTGTTGCTGATGCTGTTGCCGGTGATTCCGGGGGTGCTGTTGCGGCTGGCTGAGCCGTTCAACGTTAACGCCGGCCAGAGCCCGGCGCCGCCGGCTCGTTGCAAGGCTGCAAGTTGCTCAAGTCGGTAGAGGGTCTGACGCAGATCAAGGTTGCCACTCAGCAGTTGTTGTTGCAAGCGGTTCAATTCCGGGTCGGCAAAAACTTCCCACCAGCGGTCAGGTAGTTTCACCGCTTCCTGTTGAGATGCACCCAGATAGCTTTGCGGCAATGGAGGGGAGGTAGTTTCCGGGACTGTAAACGGGCTGCAGGCCGCGAGCAGCAGTAATAGCGGGAGCAGGTATCTCATTGCGGGGCCTCCAGGCCACTGGTGACGAACTGCAGCAACTGTTCAATCAGTGCGGTGTCATCAAGAGGTTTCGGGGCACTGGGATCGTTTATGATCGGTTTATGACTGGTGCACATGACATGGCTCATGGCTCCGATCGTGAATTGGACCCTGGCCATTAAAACCGCCGTGGGCAGTTGCGGCAGGGCCAGTTGCAGGCTTTCGAAAAAGAGCCGGAAATTCGGTAAGACCAGGCCGATAAAGCAATTGCGAACGGTTTCATCCGGTTCACTCATGGAACGACCAACCAGAGAGATGAAGTCCTGGGCTCCGGGACCGGCACTGCGGAAAGCCAGGGTCGGTTCGATAAATGCTCGGAGCAGGGCTCTGGCAGAGGGCGCAGCTCCGGTCGCTGCTGCGGCGGCGAGAACGGCATCGATCTGTTCCTTGCGGAGCTGATTCAGCGGGAGCAGACGGCGCTCAATAAGGGTCTGCAGCAGGGCTTCCTTGGAACCAAAATGATAATTTACCGCGGCCAGATTGACTTTCGCCAGGCTGGTAATTGCCCTGAGTGAGGTGTTGTGAAAACCGTCACGGGCAAAGAGATGTTCTCCGGCATCCAAAATTCGGGTTTTTGTATCAAGCTGTGACATGGCAAGCTTCCTGTTTGTGAGTTATACAGACGATTAAAACATCTGTTTGAAAACGCTGTCAATCTGTTTTGGTAATTTTTTTATCAGGAGCCTTAACTGCTGGTTAGAGACTGCACAAAAGCAGAAAGTATTGCCTAAAAAAAGAGCACAGCGGCTTGGGGGACAGATGTTAACTCTGTGTTTTCAGCAGGTTAGAATTTTGGCACACGTGCTGCTATAGGTAATGTCATCGCCTCATCAGGATGCAGTTCAGGGCGCCTTTTTAATTTGATGTCTCTGGAAAGGAGATTTACGCGAATGAGAAAAATCGAATGCATCATCAAGCCGTTCAAGCTGGATGGCGTCAAAGCCGTCCTTTGTGATCTGGGGGTCAACGGGATGACGGTCAGTGAAGTCCGTGGATTCGGCCGTCAGAAAGGGCATACCGAACTCTACCGGGGCGCCGAGTACCAGATCGACTTTATACCCAAGGTCAAGCTCGAACTTGTCGTTTCTGCTGATCAGGTCGAAGAGGTGGTCACCGCCGTACAGCGTGAAGCCCGCACCGGTCGAATCGGTGACGGCAAGATTTTCGTCACGCCGGTTGAGCAATCTATTCGGATTCGGACCGGTGAGACCGGAAGCGATTCTCTTTAACCCGATCAGTTCTTTGCTTATTGCAATAAGGGGAACAGATGTTATGAAAAAGCTAATTTCAATTCTAGCCACCGGCCTGTTGCTCGGCCTGCCCGCTTTGGCTTCGGCCGAAGATGCCCCGGTTTCGGAAATGTCCTACATTCTGAACACCTTCTCGTTTTTGATCATGGGAGTTTTGGTCATGTGGATGGCCGCCGGATTCGCCATGCTCGAATCCGGGCTGGTGCGTTCCAAGAATGTCGCCACCATCTGCCTGAAGAATATCTCCCTGTTCGGTATCGCCGGGATTCTCTTCTACGCGGTCGGTTACAATCTGATGTACGCAGGGGTTGACGGCGGCTTCATGGGCTCTTTCGGCCTTTGGTCGGCTGATGATACCGCAGCCTTGGCCGGTGATTACTCCGGTGGCTATTCAGCTGCCTCCGACTGGTTTTTTCAGATGGTCTTCTGCGGCGCTGCCTGCTCTGTTGTCTCAGGATGTGTCGCCGAGCGGATCAAGCTCTGGTCCTTTCTCGCTTTTTGCGTCTTTTTGACCGGGATCATCTACCCGATTCAGGGTTCCTGGGGCTGGGGCGGCGGTTGGTTGTCCGAAATGGGGTTCTCAGATTACGCCGGTTCCACCATCGTCCACTCGGTCGGCGGCTGGGCCGCTCTGACCGGTGCCATCATCCTCGGCGCCCGGAAAGGTAAGTACGGTAAGGACGGTCGTGTCAACCCCCTGCCCGGGTCCAACATCCCTATGGCCACTCTGGGCACCTTCGTCCTCTGGATGGGCTGGTACGGCTTTAACGGCGGTTCAGTCCTGGCCCTGGGCGATGCTGCATCGGCCATCGAAATGTCGAACGTTATGGTCAATACCAACATGGCTGCCTGTGGCGGGATGATCGCTGCCATGATCATGGTTCAATTGATCTACAAGAAAGTTGACGTCACCATGGGCCTCAACGGCGCCCTGGCGGGCCTGGTCTCGATCACTGCCGGTCCAGCGACCCCGTCCCCTGGCGTGGCCACCCTGATCGGTGCTGTCGGCGGTATTCTGGTTGTGCTGGCCGTTCCTTTCTTCGACAAACTGAAGATCGATGACGTGGTCGGTGCTCTGTCGGTTCACCTGGTCTGCGGGATTTGGGGTACCTTGGCGGTACCGATTACCGACAGTGAAGCCAGCTTCCTGACCCAGTTGATCGGTGTCCTGGCGACCGGTGCCTTCGTGATTGTGTCCAGTTCCATCGTCTGGCTGGCTTTGAAGTACAGCGTCGGTATCCGGGTCAGTGAAGAGGAAGAGTTGATCGGTTGTGACAAGAGCGAAATCGGTATGGAAGCCTATCCCGATTTTCAAGGTGTCAGCATCGGTGGCGGCAGCGGCATTCCGGCCAGCTACACCGCAGCTTCGGTAGCGGCTAAGATCAGTCAACCTGTCAAGCAGGTCTAAGCTCAGTTGACAGAACCCCCGGGCGGGGTGATACAACCCCGCCCGATTTCAGGGAAACATTAAAGCCGCTGCAATGAAACGTAGCGGCTTTTTTATTAGCTGGAAGAGGTCCTCAACAATGAAGTCCCAGCCTTTGTCAGCAGCCAAGTTGGATTATTTGAGAACCCCTTGCTTCCGCCAGAATTTTGCAGCTTCAGGATGCAGTGGAATCTGGATTCCCTGCAGCCCTTTCTGCACATCCAAATCTTTGGCGATCGGATGAATTTTGCGCATCTGCTGCATCCCTTTTGGGCTGAACAGTAAATGCAGGGTGGTGGCGATCAACTGCGGATCTGTGCCAGGGTGCGCCACCAGCAAGGTATTGTCCTGGAAACTGTCGATTGGACGGGTCTGGCCGCTATAGGTGCCGGCAGGGATGCTGACCCGCGTATAGAAGGGGTATTCGAGCAAAAAATCGCTCTGGTCGGCGAGCTCGGCCAGATCGATCAGGCGGAGCGGATGTTTGCGGCTGGTATTGACAATCGCTGCACAGGGTGCTCCGACCAGCTGCCAGACCGCTTGGGCGCGTCTGCTGATCAGCTCCCCCATGGCCAGATCGTACCCCAGGTAGAGTGGGGTGATTTCATCCCAGATCCCCAGACTGCGAAAATAACGTTCAGCGCTGTGGGCCGCACCGGATCCGGAACTGCCAATGGCGATCCGTCGGTTGACTAGGTCTTTCGGGGTTTTGATAATGCTTCCTTTCAGGACCATCAGCTGTGCGGTGGAACTGTAAACGCGTCCCAGGGCTTGGACATTAGTCAGACGAGTCGGGTGCTTTTTCAGCAGTCCCTGACTGCCCAAGTAGGCATCTCCAGCATAGGCCAGGGCAAGGGCCACTTTGCCTTCTTCGACATCGTTCAGGTTCGCGGCCGAGCCACCGGAACTGGTGACTTTGAGTTGCAGTTCGGGTAGTTCCCGCCGCAACAGTTCAGCCAGCCCTTTGGTGTAGACGATAAAGGTCCCGCCCTCGGGGCCACCTCCCATCCGGACCTTCTCTGTCGAGCGATCGGCGATCAGCCAGGCCAGCCCCACCAACAGAAAAAAAATCAGAGCGATAAGGGTTCGCAGCATATCTGCTCCATCGAAAAGGTTAGATTTTGATTATACCGCAACCCTGAAGCATGTGTGGGTACTTGACGCTGATCTTGCTTAATCTGACTAAATAGCCAGTTGTTTGGGAGTGGAAACCGGACCCTGATTGCCGGTGCTGCCTGTCTGGTAGTCAAACAGCACTATGTTTTAGTTGTTTTTTCTGCGTCACCAAGGCTGGAAAGATACTTGCCAGGGTTTATACTGAAAGCAGGCAGTCAATGCAGATTCAAAATAAAGGGGGTCGTCATGCAAAGAGATGTCAGTAGATTCGGAATCAGCGACAAAAGAGGACGAAAAACGACCAGCACAGATCCTTTCCTGCCACACGAAGGAACCAAGGAGCCGTCGATTTGTACGACTTGTAAGGCCGTTTTCCATCGCAAGCGCTGGACGCACGACTCGGAAACCTATCGGAAACTGGAATTGAGCCCGAAGACTAACAAGTTGACCTGCCCGGCCTGCCAGAAGGTCGACGCCGGTTATGCGGAGGGGATTGTGACCCTGCGCGGAAGTTATCTCTGGGAGCACGAGGAGGAGATCCGCCACATCCTGAAAAATGAAGAGAACAAGGCCTACACCAAGAATCCCCTGGAGCGGATTATCCGGATGACCCGCCAAAAAGATGAACTGGTCATCGAAACCACCGAAGAGAAGTTGGCGGAACATCTGGGGAAAGTGCTGCACCGGGCCCATCAGGGTGAACTCAAGATCAGCTGGGCCGGAAATCCGGATATGTGCCGGGTCAGTTGGGAGCGGACACTCTGAGGCAGATTTTTTTGCTGCCTCAGATGCCACAGATCACAAGGAGGCTAACTGACTCACCATGAACAGTTTTCGCTTGCTGGAGCACACTGCAGACATGGGGATAGCGGCGGAAGGGGAGACTCTGGCTGCCCTCTTTCAACAGGCGGCGTTGGGTCTGCGGCAGATCATCACCGCCTGCACCGATATTCAACCCAGCCAGGAAATCCTCGTCGAGGTGCAGGGGCAGGACCGGGAAGAGTTACTGGTCAACTGGTTGAGTGAGCTGCTGTTCCTGCTGGAATCCCGGCAGTTTCTGCCCGCCGCTTTTGAGATCGACAACGTTACCGATTACCAGCTACGGGCTCGGGTGCGAGGGGAAACCCTGGATGCCGATCGTCATTACCTGGAACGGGAAATCAAGGCGGTGACCTATCATCAGATCAAAGTTGAGGAAACCGCCTCTGGCTGGCGGGTACAAGTCTTTGTTGATCTCTGAAATTTGTTCAATTGCCTGTAGTTGTGACAAGGAGCACGCGATGAGCGTCAAGGTCCGGCAGATCGATGCCTGCCGCTGGCGAATCCCCCGCGAAGGGGCGATGCGTACCGATGGGCTGGTGTTCGTCGACCGGGCGATGATGGCGGTCCTGCAGAAGGAGAAGGCCTTGGAGCAGGTGCGTAATGTCGCGACCCTGCCCGGGATTGTCGGTCCCTCCATCGCCATGCCCGATATCCACTGGGGCTACGGGTTTCCCATCGGCGGGGTGGCGGCCTTCGATGCCGAGCAGGGGGTGATTTCCCCTGGTGGCGTCGGCTATGACATCAACTGCGGGGTGCGGCTGCTGCGCACCGAACTGACCGTCGACGAGGTTCGGCCGCGGATCGAAAAACTGGCCGACGAACTGTTCCGCAATGTCCCCTCGGGGGTCGGTTCCCATCGGCGCGATCTGAAGTTGAGCGTCGCCGAGGAGCGCAAGGTGCTCACCAAGGGGGCCCGCTGGGCAGTGGAGAACGGTTTCGGTCGCGTGGAAGATCTGGAGCATATTGAGGAAAAGGGGACGCTCGCCGGCGCCGACCCGGAAGTGATTTCCGATCGAGCCCTGGAGCGAGGGCGCAACCAGCTCGGCACTCTCGGCAGCGGCAACCACTTTCTCGAGGTCGACCTGGTCGAAGAGATCGGCGACCAGCAGGCCGCCAATGTGCTGGGGCTGTTTCCCGGTCAGGTCACGGTCACCATCCACACCGGTAGTCGCGGCCTGGGCTACCAGGTCTGCGATGATCACCTGCGGATGATGCTGCACGCCGCCCACAAGTACGGCATCGAACTGCCGGATCGTCAGTTGTGCTGCGCCCCCCTCAACAGTCCGGAGGGGAAGCAATACCTGGCGGCGATGGCTTGCGCGGCCAATTTCGCCTTTGCCAACCGCCAGCTGATCACCGCCTGGGTACGCGAAAGCTTTGAACGGGTGCTCGGCAAGAGCTCGGACGAGCTGCGTATCTCGGTTATCTATGACGTCTGCCACAATATCGCCAAAATGGAGACCCACCAGTTTGAGGGGCAAACGCGGCGACTCTGCGTCCATCGCAAGGGCGCAACCCGCGCCTTTCCGCCGGGGCACGCCGACACCCCGGAACTCTACCGCAGTGTCGGCCAGCCGGTGCTGATCCCCGGTGACATGGGACGCTACTCCTACGTGCTGGTCGGCACCCAAGGGGCCTTTGAGGAGACCTTCGGCTCCACCTGTCACGGTGCCGGTCGGGTCCTCTCCCGCCATGCGGCGAAAAAGCTCGCCCGCGGGCGAAATATCGAGGCGGAACTGGCCGCACGGGGGATCATCATCCGCGCTTCGTCCCGGGCCACGCTGGCCGAAGAGATCTCCGAATCCTACAAGGATGTCCTTGATGTGGTCAATGTGGTGGAGCAGGCCGGCATCGGCAAGATCGTCGCCCGGCTGCGGCCGCTGGCGGTGGTCAAGGGATAGCTTTCTCCCTTGGATACGTCTCACGGTCCGGTATTTCTGACAGGCTGGAAAAGGCTTCCTCGATTCGCGTTAAGACATCATCTGCTTTTTCTGGTGTATCGTGCCGGGAGAGTCGGTGGGTGTCTCAAAACTCACGATTTTCAGAAAATCGCCTGACCCTTTGGGTTATCTGTACAATAAATCGTTTTATTGATAGCCCTGTTTGGAGAAAGATTACTTGTCAGTAGGGGCTTCTTGGGGAACCGAGGCATCTGAGCTGAGCAGGATGGCCAGCCAGCGGGTTGAATCATTCACTTCCAGGGCAATTTTTACAATCATCGTCAATGGGACTGAAAGCAGCATGCCGATCGGGCCGAGAATCCAGCCCCAGAAAACCAGCGAAAGAAACACCACGAGAGATGACAGCCCCAGTTTGTGTCCCATCAGTTTAGGCTCAACGGCATTTCCCATGATGATATTGACGGCCAGGTAGATGGCTGCGACCAATAAGGCTTTGAACATCCCCAGTTGCACGACGGCCAGTAGAACAGCGGGGATTGCTGCGATGATCGAGCCGATATTCGGCACGTAGTTGAGCAGGAAGGCAAGCAGGCCCCAGAGCAGAAAATAGTCGAGGCCAAGCAGCATCAGACCGATGGTGACGGCGATCCCGGTCACCAGGCTGACCAGGGTTTTGATGACCAGATACTGGCGTACGCCGGCGATAAATTTTTCGAACGACGTCAGTGAGAAGTCGGCATCAGGCAGCGCGGTCCGTAATTTGGTCGGCATGCCGGCGGCCTCAAAGAGAATAAAGATAACGGTCAGCAGGATCAGGAACGAGTTGGTCAACACCCCGCCGGCTCTGGCCAGCATGCCGGCAGCCGACTGCATGACTGCGCCCGGATCAAAATGTTCCAGGAGAACCTCCCGGGAAAGCTTGATGCCGAATCTGTTGAGATAGTCGATCAGCAGCAGGGCCTGAGCACGAAGTTTTTCCTGATAGATCGGTAGGTTGTCGGTGAAATCGTTGACCGAGGTACCGACCAGCGTGATCATCAGAAACCCGGCCAGTATGACGCTTGCGATGACGATCAGTAGGGCCAGCCAGGGGGGCATTTTATGTTTTTGCAGCCAGTAAAAAGGTCCGGCACTAATGATCGAGATAAAGATCGCGAGGAGAAATGGAACCAACAGCGCCGAGGCGGTTTTCATTCCGGCAATGATAATCACCAGCGCTGCTAAAGTCGGCAGTAATCGAGAATGTTTTGCGGCAGGAGCGGGGATTACCATTGCAACTCACAGTGTCATGGGCTGTTAGTGCCGGGCTGAAGTTTCGCTCACCACTAAACCGCACCCGGTCGTGCTTGTCAATATTTTGCCGGTGTCAGTCGAGTTTGCAACGCAACAGTTTAACGCCGGATTGAAAACGGACTTCTGTTTTGTTCGGGCGAATACAGTTGATGACCAGGCCAAGGCCGAAGCTGGGATGTTGAATCAGCATGCCCGTCGTCACCGAAGCGGCCATGTTGTAGGGGACGCTGTCTTCCGGACGGGACTGCGCCATGATCTCTTCCCAGGCACGCTGTGCCTTGCTTTCCGCAGCCGGCTTGGTGGTTGTCGCTTTGCGCTTGGCGGGTTTTTTTCCTGCTGCTTCACTGCGGTAATTATGGGTTCCGCCGCAGGTGTTGCATTCAACCTTGACAACTTTTGTGCCGACCATGGCAACAATCGTATGATTGGTTGCCGCTTTGCACTTGGTACACTTGGCGGAAATATAGTCGCCAGCAGATAATGTTTTTTCTGTCATACACTCTCCGATTTTGTAAAGGGGTTCTTCTAACCTGTGCGTGCCGGACTGTCAATCGCCGAAAAATTAGAATAACCACAACCTCCTTGTGCCGGGTTGTCGGTAAGGCGATATGCGCCGAGCGGAACGTCTTGGGATGACTCAACCACTGCCGCGAACATAAGCGGTTTATCGAGCAGGCTCAGGACTTTTGACGGCGGAACAATAAACGCGGGTTTGTGACCTCTCTTGAGGTGAAGAGATTTGGAGTCTGTTGGACGGCTGATTATATGGCATAAATTTCATTGGCCCACTTCACGGCGCCCATGTAGGCTTCACTGAGAGGTTTTTCATCGATGTCGAGTTCTGCAGACAAGTTTGACACTTGCTCCCAGTCCCCTTTTTCTATCGCCATGATCAGCTCAAGGATGGTCCGCATGGTGCCGGGAGTTCCGGTGAGGGCTTCCCGAAGATCTTCTTCGACGGTGATTTCCTGAAGGATTTCATCAATTGGCCGGGACATGATGACATCGAGCAGGGAGAAAAGTCCCATGAGGAACATGTCGGCCTGACGATTGGAAAATCCGCATAGCACTGCCAATTGTTCGCAGAACTTGGCACGGACCAGGGAGCAGACAACAAGTTCGTCCGGTTTATCCTCGGCCATGGCTGAGATTGCCAGCAGTGAAACCCAGGAACGGATTTCACGAAGGCCGAGCAACGACAACGCCTGTAGAATATTGGTGACTTTATGGCGCAGGGCAAATGCGGCGGAGTTGATCAGTTTTAACAGTTTGTACGAGAGGGACACTTCGCTCTGGATCGTCTGTGACAGTTTTTTGAAATCAACCTCTTCAGCGTGGATATCCTTGAGGATGCGCAGGAACTGCAATTTGTTGGTCGGGATGTCCTTGCGTGAAATAATCACCGGCCTGCTGAAAAAATATCCCTGGAACAGCTGGTATCCCATTTTTTTCGCTTGCTCGTAGACCTCGTAGGTTTCCACTTTTTCCGCCAGCATTTTGATGCCGCGTGGAATCATTGTTTTGGCGAGACGTTCCTGTTCAGCAACATCGCTGAGCAGAAAATCGACCTTGATGATATCCGCTACTTCCAGCAGTGGTTCAAATTGCTCATGATAGACAAAGTCATCGAGCGCCAGAGTGTAGCCTTGCTTCTTGAGCCGTCGACAGGCTTCAATCACCTCCGCGTCCGGTTCCACATGCTCCAGAACTTCAACCACCGCCTGTTGTTTTGGCAATATAGTCATGAAATCTTCAACCAGAACCTTACGGGTACAGTTGATAAAGATTTTTTTCCCGCCACTCATCTCGTTCAATTCGAAGAGCAGGCTGCTGTTGGCAATGACGCTGGCTGCGGCCTGATCCTGATCGTCTGCATCAAAATAGTTATGCAGGCCTGAACGGAACAGGAGCTCGTAGGCGTAGACTTTGCCTTTAAGGTCGAGAATTGGTTGTCGGGCTATGAAGTGTTCCAATCAAAACTCCGGAAAAGCTAAGACAGCGGGAGGTTCATCATTCGTAATTTGATGATCAATACTAGCTTATTCCGCCGGGAAACCAAAGAAGTTATTCTATGTTCGCTTGTAATCTATTCAGCATAGTCGCCAGTGGTTCCCGATACCCACCGCAAGGGCCGCATAAACCCATCCATGGGGCTTAACTGTCGCCATCCAGGCGACAGATACCCTTGCAGTGGGCACCGGGGAACCATGCAACTGAACAGTTACGTTCGCTTAACGTTGACGCGCCGTATTTGTTCCGTCAGCGAATTTGCAGGGCCGTGACCCGCTGCTGCGGATTCAGTGACAGGACCAGGTCGGCGATATCCGGCAGGACTTGCAGTTGGTGTTTGGTCAGGCGCTCGTAGTGCATGATGAAGCGATGCAGGGCAACCTCGCCCATAATTCCGGAGCCTCCCTGTTTCGCCGCCAGTTGCTCTTCCTGGCGTTTACGCCAGTGGTAGACGATCTCCCAGGTGGGGATTTTCAGCATCAACAGGAGATCGAGCTGGTCAAACAGCTCGCGATAGGGGCCCTGAAGTTGCGCGTTGATGTAGCGGCGCCAGGAACCATCGCTGTCCTCCTTCAACTCCAGTCGATTGACCGGCTCTGCCAATTCCTCATCAGCCTGTGCGGTCGCGCCGACACACCAGCCTTCGAACAGAATCAGGTCGACCGGAGTTGTGACCTGATCCCAGTCTTGCCGAGGGAAACGGTCATCGGTGGCCTTATTGAAGCGGGGGATTGCGAGTCTTGCCCCGGCGGTCCCTTGTTTCAATTGAGAAAAAAGCTCAAGTCCCAGCGGAACATCATGGGTTCCGGGAACACCACGGGTCGCCAGAAGGGGATGAACCTGATCTGCTAATTTCCGACGGGCCGCCTTCGGCAGGTAGAGATCATCGATGGAGATGATGCCGGTGCGGCAGTTAAAGGCCGCTTCCAGAATCCACTTGAGCAGCCGGCAGAGGGTCGATTTGCCACTGCCCTGGGAGCCGTTGAGCCCGACCAGTAAAGGACCTCTTTGCGGACGTTGCTGATTCAGCCAGGCGGCCAACGGCAGGTAAAGGCGGGGCAGTTCTGCGGTCAGCTTGCCGGGGAGTTGGTGCAGCGCCAATTGTCCGCCGAACAGTGGTTGCAGTAAGTTGAGCAGTTCAGCTTGTTCTCTTACGGAAAGGGGAGTGACCGTCGCCGGCCAGAGGTCAAAGGCTTGCATTTAGCGAGTCAAAAATTTTCGCATGATCGCCAGCGCCGCTCTGCGCCCATCCGCCGCCGCCGTGACCACGAGATCCGCGCCGCGATAACAGTCACCACCGGCGTACACTTTCGGGTTGCCGGTTGCTCCCGTTGCGGGATCGATCATCAGCTGTCCCCATCGATCACACTCCACCTTGGCGGCGAGCAAACCGGGGAGCGTTTCCACGTCAAAGCCAAGTGCCGGAATGACCACGTCTGCCGGGACACAATGGACGCTGTCGGGGATGATTTCGACCCGCCGGCGGCCATCTTCACCCGGTTCCCCCATGCGGGTCTTTTCCACCTCGACACAGAGCACCCCGGTTTCTTTCCGGTGAATATTCCGTGGGCTGGTATTGAAGCAAAATTCGACCCCCTCCTCGACGGCGTTATGATATTCCTTGCGACTGCCCGGCATGTTGGCCGCGTCCCGTCGGTAAAGGCAGGAAACGCTCCGGGCTCCGTCACGAACTGCCGTTCGTAGACAATCCATCGCGGTGTCGCCGCCGCCGATAACCACCACCTGCTTGTCCTGCATCGCGTATTTCGGATCAGCGGTTTTGCCGAAAACCTGATGTTGTTTGACGGTCAGGTAGTCCATCGCCGGCAGTACCTGCGGCAGATCCTCACCAGTCATCCCGGCCTGTTTTCCCTTGGTTGCACCGCTGCCGATAAAAACGGCGGCATGCCGGTCGAGCAGTTTGGCCAGCGTGATATCTTTGCCGACCTCCTGCTGCAGGTGCAGGTTCAAGCCTGCTTTACGCAGCAGTTTGAAACGGTGCTCGACAATCCCCTTGTCCAGCTTGAAACCGGGGATACCGTAAGTGAGCAGGCCGCCGGGGCGGTCGGCACGTTCATACATTTCCACGCCGATCCCGGCCCGGAGCAGAAAGTGGGCGCAGGAGATCCCGGCCGGCCCGGAGCCGACGACCGCAATTGTCTGCTCGTGGCGGATGCCGGGAAAGGGGAGTTGCAGCCCGGCTTCGAAAGCCAGATCGGTAATTGACGCTTCGATGGCGCCGATGGTGATCGCTCCGTGACCGTCGTTGAGGGTACAGGCCCCTTCACAAAGGTGACTCTGGGGGCAGACCCGGCCGAGAATTTCCGGGAAGGGGGAGCTTTCGTTCGACAGGTAAAAGGCGCGTTCCAGGTCGCGGTCGGCAATCGCTTCGAGCCACTGGGGGATGTGATTCTGCAGCGGACAGCCGATGCTGGTGCAGAAGGGGGCGCCGCACTGCACACAGCGCTCGGCCTGCTTACGGACCTGGTGGTTGTCAAAAAATTTGTAGATCTCGGCAAAATTGTTCAGTCGCTCGCTGACATCGATCTTCTCCGGGTCTCGGCGATTAGTCTCCACAAAATTTTGCATAGCGTCTCCGAAGGGAAAGAGCTTCACGTCATCTGCGGCGTTGCAGTCACTTTTTGCCTCCTCGGCGTAGTTCACTACGCCTGTGGGTCAAAAATTGTCTGCGCCTTGCATCTGGCGCAAATCTCTTCCCCGTTGAGGGTAGAGGGTTTTTATTTAAAGAGAATACTGTTCATAAAGTCTTTGTTGTTCAAAAAATATGATCAGTCGCCTTCTTTGGGATTAAGCGGTACTTTCATATCTTTGGGCGTGACCATCCAGAAATAGGCCAGTTCCTCGCGGAAGTCATCGAGGATACGGCGGGCCTTGGGACTGCGGGTCCGGTTGTGGAAACTCTGCAGAATTTTCTTCAGGTAAAGCTTCCCTTCGTTGTCGTCATCGACGTCGATGCGCCGGGCGATCACCAGTTCCTGGTTGAGGCGGTCGATAAATGTTTTGTCCCGGTCGTAGACGAAAGCCACGCCGCCGGTCATCCCGGCACCGAAATTGATCCCGGTTTCGCCGAGCACCACGATCGTGCCGCCGGTCATGTACTCACAGGCATGATCTCCGGTCCCTTCGACCACCGCTAAGGCCCCCGAGTTGCGCACCGCGAAGCGTTCCCCGGCGGTTCCGGAGACGAACAGCTTGCCGCCGGTGGCGCCGTAGAGACAAGTGTTGCCGACGGCCGAAGCACCCTCCTGGTAGATCGCCGGGGTGATGATGATCCGCCCGGCGTGCATCCCTTTACCGACGTAGTCATTACCGACTCCGGTTAAAAAGATGCTCACCCCTTCGGCGAGAAAGGCGCCCAGCGACTGCCCGGCCACCCCCTGTAGCTTGAGGGTGACGGCCTCTTTCGGCAGCCCCTTATCTCCGTAGTAACGGGCAATTTCGCCGCTGATCAGGGTGCCGAAGCTGCGATTGGTGTTGACGATCCGCCTTTCGATAACGATCTCTTCGGTCGGGTTCTTGATGACCGGGTAGATATCTTCGAGCAGTTGTTTTTCAAAGGCGTTGTCATCGAAGGGGGGATTCGGTTTCTGCTTGGTGTTGACTCCGGCAACCTGCCTCAGCACTTGTGAGTAATCGAATTTCTGCGTCTGCGGATCGTCGATCTGTTGCAACAGATCGATGCGGCCGACAATCTCATCCAGAGATCTGAAACCGAGCTCAGCGAGAAGTTCACGGACATCTTCAGCAACATTCTCCAGGTAGCTGACGAGCTTCTCAACGGTGCCCTGATAATGGGCTCGCAGATTTTCGTCCTGAGTGGCGACACCGACGGTGCAGCGATTGAGGTGGCAGACGCGGAGGATTTTGCAGCCGAGGATGACCAGCAGCGGGGTGCCGAAGCCGAAACACTCGGCGCCCATCATGGCGGCTTTGACCACGTCGCGACCGATTTTCAGGCCGCCGTCGGTTTGCAGTTTGACCAGCTCACGCAGGTTGTTGGCTTTGAGACTCTGGTGTGCTTCAGTCAGCCCGAATTCCCATGGGTTGCCGGCTGACTTGATCGAACTGAACGGGGCGGCGCCGGTGCCGCCATCGCCTCCGGAAATGACAATCTTGTCTGCGTAAGCCTTGGCGACCCCCGCGGCAATAGTGCCGACTCCCGCGGTTGAGACCAGTTTGACGCTGATGATCGCCTCCGGGTTGACCTGCTTCAGGTCGAAGATCAGCTGTGCCAGGTCTTCGATCGAGTAGATATCGTGGTGTGGCGGCGGTGAAATCAGGGTGACACCGGGGATGGTGAAGCGCAGGCCGGCGATCAACGGCGTGACCTTTTCCCCCGGCAGTTGCCCGCCTTCCCCCGGCTTGGCTCCCTGAGCCAACTTGATCTGGATCTCTTCGGCGTTGCGCAGGTAGGCAGGGGTGACGCCGAAACGACCCGAGGCGATCTGCTTGATTTTACTGTTGCGCAGAGTTTTGAAGCGGGCCGGATCTTCGCCCCCTTCGCCGCAGTTGGAGGCTCCGCCGAGGAGGTTCATCGCTTCGGCCAGGGCTTCGTGTGCTTCCGGCGACAGGGCGCCCAACGACATGGCCGCTGAATCGAAGCGGCGAGTGATCGCCTCAAGCGGCTCGACCTGCTCAAGGGGAATCGGCGGATTCGGGCTGTTGAAAGTCAAGCCGTCCCGGATGAACATGAAGCCGCGGTTGCTGATCATTTCGCGGAATTTCAGATATTCGTTGCGGGTCCGAAGTTCGGCGAAGCGATGCATCTGGGTGACAATTTTTGCATTGAAATCGTGATACTCGAAACCGGGGTTGTCACGGTAGAAACCGCCGATTTCCAACGGGTAGACCGGCAGCATGGATGTTTCGTCGAAAACCTTGCGGTGGACCTGTTCTATTCGCTTTTCAATGTCGCCGTAGCCGAGGCCCGGCAGCAGGGCGGAGGACCCGCTGAAGCAGTTATCCACCAACTCTTCACTGAGGCCGATCACATCGAACAGGGCGGCATTGCGGTAGCTGGAGACGGAACTGATTCCCATCTTCGACATGATCTTCAGGATTCCCTTGGTCAAGGCCGTGTAGATATTTTT
The DNA here is from genome assembly GCA_030595055.1 of Desulfuromonadaceae bacterium. GTDB lineage: Bacteria > Desulfobacterota > Desulfuromonadia > Desulfuromonadales > Geopsychrobacteraceae > Malonomonas. The sequence goes on along the minus strand of JAUVEB010000009.1, from coordinate 8,561 downwards.
TAATTGCCGGCGGATCTCTTTGTCCGCCAACCCCCGTTTTTCGCAGAGCTGCAGGCCGCTGGCGTAGAGCAACCAGGGGTAGATGGCCAGGGTGCCGTAGCCGATCAGGACACAGACAGAATGGGGTTCAAGCGCCTCGGCGGTACAGGCGACAATGGTGACATGGTGGCGCTGCCTGGCTTTGAGCAGTTGTCGGTTGATGTAGCCGACCGCCATGGCCATCGGTATGACCTTCTGTTCAGCCGACAGGGCACGGTCATCGAGGATTACCACCCGGATCCCTTCATCACGCACTGCGCTGACAACTTTTTCACCGAGCTGTTGCAGGGATTGCGACAATTCCCGGCTGAAGCAGGTGCTGAAACTGGCGTGCCGGTAACAGGGCTCAAAGCGCGGCATTTCCGGATCGCCAAAGGAGAGGAGTGCCTGGAAAATATCGTAAGAGAGGATCGGCGAGATGTTTTTCAAGCGTCGTGCACGGTCTTTGGTTTCGATCAGCGGATTACCGATACCGCCGAAACCGATCGTGGTTGACATGACCGCTTTTTCGCGCAGCGGGTCGATCGGCGGGTTGGTGACCTGAGCAAACTTCTGTTTGAAGAAATCACAGAAACTCCGTTGGGTTTTGGAGAACGCCGCCGGTGGACAATCATCCCCCATGGAACCGACCGGTTCCTTGCCGTCCCGCATCATCGGCCGGATCACCAGGTCGACCACTTCGCTGGTGACATTGTGGTAGCGCTGCAGGTTTTCCAGATTGGCGTAGCGGTAATCGGAAAGGTCTTCAAACTGTCGCTCGATGAACTCCGGCAGGTAGTGGGTGTGCTCGGTCAACCACTGGTTGTACGGCTGCGACTCCATCAGGTAGCGATCGATATCGCGGGGGAAAAAGACCGTGCCCTGCTCCAGATCAGCAGCAATCATCTGGCCGCTTTGCAGCCGACCCCGTTCGCGGATCTTTTCCGGTGGGGTGCCGAGTACGCCGTATTCGCTGGTGATCAACAGTCGGTCGTCGGTGGTGATGACATACTTGGCCGGACGCAGGCCGTTTCGGTCGAGAACGCAGCCGATGTAGCGACCGTTGGTCAGACTGACCGCCGCCGGACCGTCCCAGGGTTCATAAGCGGCCGATGTGTACTCATAGAGGGCGCGCAGTTTGGCGGGCATGTTGGCAACATTGTGTCGGGCCGGGGGAATCAGGGCACGGATCGCCTTAAAAAAATCGACCCCGTTGGCCAGCAGAAACTCGACCATGTTGTCGAGGCTGGCGCTGTCGCTGACACCGCTCTCAAGGACCGGCATGATGCGTTGCAATTCCTCTTTGGAAAAGATCGGGCTTTCTGCTTCAGTGAAATTGTTCAGAGCCTTGAAACGGTTCCCCTGAATCGAGTTGATCTCACCGTTATGGGCAATCACCCGTAGCGGCTGGGCCAGCTTCCACTGTGGCAGGGTGTTGGTGGAAAAGCGCTGGTGGAACATGGCGAAGGAGATTTGAAAATCTTCACTCTGCAGGTCGGGGTAGAGTTTGGCGATGTAATGCGGCATCACCAGCCCTTTGTAGGAAATCACCGTTCGGGAAAAACTGGAGATGTAGCAGGCCGGGTCGTCCGTCAGCCGTTTTTCGACCTCCTTGCGGGTCAGGTAGACCAGGGCGTCAAAGCGGCGGGTCGCGATCAGGGCCGCCGGGACGACAAAGACCTGAACGATTTTCGGCAGCATCGACAGGGCATATTCGCCAAGGGCATCCGTATCCAACGGGACCTCACGCACCAGAAATATGCTCAGATCATTCTTTTCACACTGCTTGCGGAAAATATCCAACTGCAGCTTTTCCTCGCCGAGGAAAATGGTCGCCACGGCAAACTGTTTCGGCAGCGACAGGCCATATCCTTCGGCCGTCTTGCGCATGAAATCAACCGGCATTGAGCAGAGCAGGCCGCTGCCGTCACCAGTTTTGCCGTCGGCTGCTACGGCTCCGCGGTGCATCATCCGGCTTAATGCCTGGATGGCGTCCTGCAACAGTTGGTGGCTTGCTTGATTACGAATATGGGCCAACAGGCCGAAACCGCAATTGTCTTTGAACTGTTCAGCGAGATTCATGAAGCTGTCCTTTGACCATATTGATTGAGTCGCTTTTCTGAGAGGTGGAAAATGCTGACAATTTAATAGGTGGAAATAATAAAGCTCCGTACGAGTATACAATATTTGCGGTCTCGTAAAAAAAGAATACGCCGGCTAAGCAATAAAACTCCTCGATAAATATGCGGAGAATCCTTGCATTTATGAGCGTCAATCGACGATAATCTATTGCTGATGGGGGTTGGTAAAATTCGTCAGGGGATTGGTGAAAATGCGTAACAGCACCAGGGTCTTCATCGTGCTCTCCATCGTGATTCTTTTTTTGGAAGTCTGCTTTGTGGCTTTCAACTATCAGAATCAGGAACGGGCTTTTCACAGAAACCTGCAAGAAAAAGCCGCGTAGGTTCGTTCCAGTTTTGAACTGGGTTATCGGAACAGTCGACAACAAATGGTGCAACTGGCTAATTATGTAGCCAGCTCTCCCGATATCCAACAGGTGTTTTTGGCCGGTCGACAGGCGGTGGAGAAGGAGGGTGGCGGCGCGGGTGGTCCGCTGGCGGCCAAAGCTCGGGCTGAGCTTCTGGATCTGAGTCAGAAAAGCTGGCTGGAGCTGGAAAAAAACTTCGATTTTCGACATATGCAGTTTCATTTGCCCCCCGGAGCAATCTCTTTCCTGAGGGTTCATAGGCCAAATAAATATGGCGATGATCTGACTGCAATACGGCACATAATTGTTGTCGCGAATGAAAATCAAAAAATGACCAGTGGTTCTGAAATCGGTCGAATCCTTTTCGGTATTCGTGGGGCCTCTCCGGTCTTTGCTCAGGATGCTCAAACCGGGGAACGTATCCATGTCGGCACCCTGGAATTCGGAACTTCACTTAAATACCCCGTATCGGCATTGGCTGAAAATCAGGGGGTCGAACTGGCGATTCTCTTGGATATGGAGTTTCTGGAGAGGATTGTCTGGCCGGATGTCTTGCAGCGGAAAGTGCAGACAAACGGTATTGTTAACGGTTATCTCATTGAAGAAGCCTCGCTGGTTTCCGCACGTACTTTTCTGCAGAATGAGGGCGTAAAAGCCCTGTTAACGCAGGGTGAAGTGGTTCACTTCAAAAATAATGCTGATTATTTTTGGTTGGCGACCTTTCCGCTACGAGACTTTGCCGGAGAGCATAATCCGGAGCGTCCGGATGTCGGCCGGGTGGTCATCTGGCAGGATGTCACCAAGGGAGTGCTGGCTCTGCAACAGACTCTGAAGACCAACATTCTCATTGCCGTACTCGGGTTTCTTCTGATTGAGGCCTTGTTGCTGGTTGTTTTGAAATTAACCACCGGCAGACTTGAAGCCATGGTTGTCGAGGGGCGTTCTGAACTGGCGCAGAAAAATGCCGATCTGCAACAGGCCCTTGATGAAGTGAAGACCCTTGGCGGGTTGTTGCCGATCTGTGCCTACTGCAAGAAAATTCGTGATGACAGTGGCTACTGGAATCGGTTGGAAAACTATATCGAATCACATACCACGGCCCAGTTCAGTCATGGAATTTGTGATGACTGTATGGAGGAGCGTTTTCCCGAGGCCAAAGAAGAACAGCGGGAGCCGTAACGGTCCCCTGGGAGGTTGTCTGAGGATATGAGTCGTAGCGAGAAATCGGCTGTTCGAGGGCAGATTTTCGTAGGTTTGAGAGCGAATAGCACCGCTATTTGTCGAAAACATACGGAAATATGAACCGATCAGACGGTTTCGCAGTAGGTTCTTGTGTTCTTGGACAGCCTCCTAGTTTTATTCCGTTTTGGGTTGTTTTTATTCCAAACTTCGTAAACTATTCAGCAAGATGTACTGGTGATGCCCATGGCAAGGGGGACTGTCGCCTTGATGGCGACAGTCAAGCCCCGAGGATGGCCATATTCATTCAATCGGCGGCCCTTGGAATGGGCGGTGCCGGCACATCGGCACCCGTACTAAACTTCTTATCTTGAAAAAGAAACAATTCGATGTGATTCCGGGTCGTTGAGTCCTTTCCCCTCGCGGTTTTTCCAGAATTCCAGGAGTATGTAATGTATGCAGCTGCACGTGTGTCAACGGGCTATACCGGGCTTGACAGTATTCTTGATGATTTGAGGATCGGCGACAATGTTGTTCTGACCGTCGATTCTATTGACGATTATCGTTATTTTGTCGGCGCCTTTGTTGATCAGGCGCTGTCTGACGGTCGAAATATCATTTATTTCTGTTTTGGCGACCATGCGCCCTTGTTGGGAGCTTCCCCGAAAATCAAGAAATACGATCTGGATCCACGGCAGGGCTTTGAGTCTTTTACCCGTCGTATTTACGAGGTGGTGACCGAACAGGGTGTCGGTGCTTTTTATGTTTTTGATTGCCTTTCCGATCTGGCGTCAGCTTGGGCAACCGATCATATGGTGGGTAATTTTTTTCGTGTCACCTGCCCCTATCTGTTTGAACTGGATACCGTTGCCTATTTTGCGCTGATCCGTGACCGACATTCTTTTCGGACGATTGAACGGATTCGCGACACCACCCAGGTGTTGATCGATGTTTTTAATCATGGGGAACACTTTCATATTCAGCCGCTCAAGGTCTGGCAGCGGCGCTCGCCGACGATGTTTTTGCCGCACCGAAAAAAGGGGGAGGACTTTATTCCCCTGGTAAACAGTTTCGAGGCGACCCGTTTGCTCAGTTCGCTGGCCGAGCGTGACCGGGATAGTGCCCGACGGCAGATTGATCACTGGCATCGCCTGTTCCTCGATGCCGAACAGGTCAATGAAGATCCGGACGCCGGACTTGAGCAGCAGCAGATGGTCAAGCACATCTGTCGGCATATGATCGGGCGTGAGGAGCGTATTCTCGGTCTGGCGCACAAGTATTTCAGTTTGCAGGATCTGCTCAACATCAAGTCGCGGGTCATCGGTTCCGGTTTTATCGGTGGCAAGGCGGTCGGTATGCTGCTGGCGCACAATGTCCTGCGCCGTGATAGCCGTTTCGACTGGGATAAGCACCTGGAAACCCACGATTCTTTCTATGTCGGCTCCAACGTTTACTATTCCTACATCGTGCATAATGGTCTCTGGCGCCTGTTTATGCAGCAGAAGAGTGAGGCGGGCTATTTTGCTGCCGCCAAGGAGTTGCAGGAAAAGATTCTCCAAGGCAGCTTTCACGCGAGTCTTCGTGAAGGTTTTCAGAAAATGCTCGAATATTTCGGCCAGTACCCGATCATTGTCCGCTCCAGTTCGTTGCTGGAGGACAGCTTCGGCAATGCTTTCGCCGGTAAATATGACAGTTTCTTCTGTGTCAACCAGGGTTCTCCGGAAGAGCGTCTGGAGCAGTTTGAGGAGGCTGTGCGCAAGATTTTCGCCAGTACCATGAGCGAGGATGCCCTGGCTTATCGTCTGCAACGTGGTCTTGATCAGCAGGACGAGCAGATGGCCTTGCTGGTGCAACGGGTCTCCGGGGCTTACCGGGAGCATTATTACTTCCCCGAGTTGGCCGGTGTCGGCGTTTCCTACAATACTTTTGTCTGGGACAAGGAGATGGATCCGCAGGCCGGAATGCTGCGTTTGGTCCTCGGGCTGGGAACCCGAGCGGTTGATCGGGCGGAAGGGGATTATCCCTGCATCGTTGCTCTGGATGCCCCGCAGAAGAGGCCACACGGGGGATTTGCCGATACCCGAAAGTTTTCACAGCGGGATGTGGATCTGCTCGATATTAATGCGAACGAGTTGCGTACCATGTCATTGCTGAGTTTGACTGAGGAAAAGATCGACATCCCTTGGCATCGCTATGCCGTGCGCGACTATGAAACCATGCAATTGCTTGAAAAACGCGGTAAAAAGGGGCTGGATGTCTGGCTGCTGACATTTGACCAGCTTTTCAGCGAAACGTCGTTTATTGAGTTGATGCAGAGAATGCTCAAGACGATTGAGAAAGCTTACGATTATCCGGTCGATGTAGAATTTACCGTCAACTTTGCCGCTGACGGAACGCCGCAGATCGATGTTGTTCAGTGTCGGCCGTTGCAGACCAAGGGGGCGGAAAAAGAGGTGAAGATTCCCACGCGGGTTCCCGAGGAACAGATTTTTTTCCAGAGCGAAGGGAACTTTATGGGCGGGAATGTTTCACGTCCGTTGAAATGGGTTATCTGGGTTGATCCCGAGCCGTACGTCAAGCTGCCCTTGAGTGAAAAATATGAGATCGCCCGTTTGATCGGCCGGCTCAACAAGCGGATTGCCGACAAGGAAAAGAGTCCGACGTTGCTGCTCGGGCCCGGACGTTGGGGGACCTCCACACCGTCAATGGGTGTTCCGGTCAGCTTTTCCGAAATCAGTAACCTGACGGCCCTGGCCGAAGTGGCTTTTACGGCCGGTGAACTGATGCCGGAGTTGTCTTTCGGCTCGCATTTTTTCCAGGATCTGGTCGAGGCGGATATCTTCTATCTGGCTCTTTTCCCGGAAGATAAAAACTGCTTCTTCAATCTTGATTGGCTGGAGAAACAACCGAATCGCCTCGAAGGGTTAATGCCCTCCAGCAGTCATTTCAAAAAAGTGGTCAAGGTCTGCCGTGCCCCGGAGGCGGGTCTGCGCCTGATGGCGGATGTGGTGGCGCAAAAACTGCTTTGTTGTGTTGAAGAGTAACTGCAAATAACCGCTTTCACCGGTAACAAAAAAGCCCCCGGCCTTGCGGCAAGGGGATACGTTAACCTGTTGCTTTTCCAATGAATGCTTAAAATCTCTCTAAGGAGCAACCTTAGGGAGATTTTTTTATGCCTACCCCTTAAATCCTGTAGTTCTCCGAGGGCCTCTTCCTGTCGCAGATATTTAAGTCAATTTTTGCAAAGTCCTAAATCTCGGGGATTGTTGCACAGTAGCATTTTGCCACGCTCCGGACGTATATTTAGGGGTGGCATAACATATAGGACAAAATCTGTTGTGTTCAATTCGATAAGCTGATGAGCTTTTGGAGCCATATTTTTTCTTGCGGGTTCCCACTTAAGGAACTATAGTTCCCAATATGGGAGAATCAAAAACAGATATAAATAGTCTGAGCGGTGCGCTGTTCTCGAAAACACAGCGCCAAGTTCTGGGGCTTTTGTTCGGACAGCCAGATAAAAGCTTTTATGCTAAGGAAATTATCAGGCTTGCCGGAGTGGGAACTGGCACCGTACTCCGAGAGCTTGAGAAACTTTCAAAAGTTGGCCTACTGTCCGTAAAGAAGATTGGCAATCAGAAACATTTTCAAGCGAATCAAAAATCCCCCATTTTCGAGGAATTGAGAGGGATCGTTCGCAAGACTTTCGGTTTGGCTGATGTTCTCCGCAATGCCTTGGATGCTTATAGCAGCAAGATCGAGGTAGCATTTATTTACGGATCAGTTGCAAAGGGCACAGATAGTTCCAGCAGCGATATCGATATCATGATCATCTCTGATGAATTAACTTATCCTGACGTCTTGGTAACGCTATCGACAATTGAAGCCCAAATTGGCAGGCCCTTGAATCCAACAATTTACACGACAGAGGAGTTTGGGAATAAAGTTTCAGCAGAGAACAGCTTTATAGCCAGAGTTATTGGACAGCAGAAAATTTTTCTGATTGGTTCGAAAGATGACATCCCGACAATTTGAGAATTTAGTCGATATTGGTCAGCTAAAAGAGGAGCCGGGTGACCAGAGGGAATTCGATGGCCTGGTACATTCAGGCAGGTCACGACTCAAAGATGCACGGCTGGATGCCCTGTCACTCGAAAGTCGCTTTGATCTGGCTTACAACGCAGCGCATGCAATAGCTCTGGCGGCCCTTCGTTGGCATGGTTATCGTTCGGATAATCGCTATATTGTTTTCCAATGTTTGCCACACACGCTCGGAGTTGGACCTGAAGTCTGGCGAGTTTTGTCGCACTGCCACAACCTGCGTAACCGCGGGGAGTACGAAGGTCTGCTTGAAATCAATGAACGCCTCGTCTTGGACTTGATTCAAGCGACTGAAGCGGTTCTCGACGCAGTTTTAAAGCTGAATCCCATTTCGTGAGGTGCTAGTCCTTTTCTTGGAATGCGGGGTCTGTGAGAAGAGCTCTTTCTTTCTGGAAAGTTGCCTCAATTATATGGTGAAATAACATTTAGAAAAATATTGTCAGGAGGGTTTGTCATGAAGGGTTGGAAAATAAATCCGTCCCCATTCTGCCCGATGGCGGATGTGGTGGCGCAAAAACTGCTTTGTTGTATCGAAGAATAGCTGCAGGCAGCATCTAAGCCCCCGGCTTTGCGGCAAGGGGATACGTTAACCTGTTGCTTTTTCCAGTGAATGCTTAAAATCTCTCTAAGGAACAATCCTTGGGGGGATTTTTTTATGCCTACCCCTTTAAATCCTGTAGCTCTCCGAGGGCCTCTTCCTGTCGCAGATATTCAAGTCAATTTTTGCAAAGTCCTAAATCTTGGGGTTTGTAGGAAGCGGCAGGACCCACTATGCTGC
>JAUVEB010000087.1 GCA_030595055.1 Desulfuromonadaceae bacterium | reverse complement strand
GTTTGACCCGGGATGAAGAGGCGGATCGGAATACGCTCAACGGCAATGCGACATTTTTGGCCACCCGCAAGATTCAGACAACGTTCGGTTATACGTTGTCTTTCGGCGAAGAGGAAAGTTCGCAATACAATGCAACTCTTAACTGGCTGCTGAATCGGCAGATGTCACTGCAAACCAATGGTAATTATCAGGTTGCCGAGGATCGGACAAGTTGGGCCTTTGCATCGACGGTTAATGCAAAATTCTGAGTCGGGGGATTTTGAGCAGGGACGCAGACTATGAGATGTGTCGGTTATCCCTCCCCAGGCTAGTGAAAGCTTAAAAAGACAAAAGGTGATTATTATGCGGAAGTATCTGGTTGTCGCTCTTTTATTGCTGTTGGGGGTGTGCGGATGTGCCCAGCAGCCCGCTTACTATGCGGCTGAAACTTTGGGGCTGGGGTATATTAAGCGAGTTGTGGTCCTGCCGTTTGAATATAATACCGACAACAAGCATGCTCATCAACGATTCCACGATGTGGTCACAACGGAAATCCTCCGTCGGGGGCTGTTCGAAGTGGTGGAAAAAGGGGAAGCGCAACGTTTTTTGCGTGAAGAGTTGGTGCGTAAAGAGCAGGAGACGCTTGATCAGGAAACCGCCCAGAGGTTGGGCTATGAGCTGAACGTTGAAGCTTATCTGGCCGGGTCGGTTGAGGATTTTTCCGAGCGGCAGAATGGGAGTTATCGTTATCCGGTCGTTGCTGCGACGCTGCGCATTGTCGATGTCAAAACCGGTCAGATTGTCTGGCAGAGCAGCGGCAGTGAGAGTGGCTACAATACTTCGGGCCGGATTTTCGGGTTTGTCGGCGCAGATATCAACCAGGTCAGTTATCGTCTTGCTGAACGTATGCTGGGAACCATCACCGCGGAGTAAGGTTTGTTAGAACGGTTTTATCTGGCCTTCGGCCAGGGTCTCATTTTGCTGATAGCACTGTTTGGCGGTGCGTTATCGGTTTCCGCCCAGCGGGTTGCTCTTTTGCCGATGGCTGATTACAGCCGAGGGCTCGACGGGATCAATCTGCCCTTTACCCGTGAGGTTGAAAAGGCGTTAACGGATCTTGGTGTTGAAATGGTGCAACATGAGCATGTTCTGCGCTTTATGGCCGAAAATCGCTTGCGTTCGTTCAGTTACCTGGATTCTTTTCTGGTCCAGAAAATGGGCAAAGACCTGAAGTGCGCCGTGGCTCTGATCGGGACTGTCACCGAAATCGGTGGTCGTAAACCGGTTCTCGGATTGACATTTACCGCCATGGATACAGTCTCCGGCAGTCCGGTCTGGTCAGAAACCGGTGCCACCGGTATTGCTGAACAGGCAAGGTTTCTGGCGATCGGTGAACCGCAGACGGTGCAAGATTTGGCTGCCCCGTTGCTCGGTAAATTATTGGGACATCTGGGGGGGACTGTCGAAGCCGGGGCCATCCCCAATGAACGAAGTTATCAACTGGCCGGTATGCAGTTATTTCCGGCTTATGTCCGTGGCCGAGAAAAGATTGAGGCAACCCTGAAAATCCGTTTTCTACATGCCGAACCGACGATGGTTGCCGTTGAAAGTAATCAGCGCAGAACCTACCTGGAACAAGATCCGCAGACGGGGATTTATCAGGGGCGATGGTGGGCTCCGCAACAGGATGGTCTTTATCCCCTCGATCTGATTCTTGAATGGGGTGCCGGACGTTTTGTGGAACGTGTTGAAAATATTTCGTCATTTCAGGTGATCAACCAGCCGCCGGGCCTGGAGATCAAGGTCAAGAAGGCGCTGCAACTTGATAATCAACAGGCCTTTCGCAGCCATATCCTGATCCTGCCGAAAATTCTTGATATCAAGCCGATGGCTCGCTGGGCTTTGGACATCCGCACTGCTGAAGGTGTGTTGCTGACAACTCAGGAATATGAAGGGGATATGCCGGAACGGATGGTCTGGGAAGGGCGTGGCGGAGAAGGTTACCTGCTGAGTGACGGAAAGTACGAGATTACTCTGCATGTCTGGGATCTCGCCGGCAATCATTCAAGCGATTCATTCATGGTTGTGATGCAGCGCCATGCCCCGCAGATCAAAGCGGAGATTCTGACCAGGCAGGGCAAAAAACTACTTCAAGTGGCCAGCCTTCCCGGCCCGGTTTTTTTGTTTGAATCCTGGTCGCTGGAACTTCTTTCCGAACATGGTGAATCTTTGCTGCAACAGAATGGTCGGGATTTGCCCCTTGTCCTTGAATTTGTCCCGGTTGCCGGGGAGGAGAAACTTTTCCTGAATTTCACCGGGGAAGATCGTCTGGGCAACCGGCTCGAACAGGTGCATATGGAAATAACCGTTCCCGAATTGAAGCCGATGAAGAAGGTTCCGCAAGTCGATTCCTGGGTGCAGGATTTCTGATGAAATATCTTCTACGGTTTTTCTTTCTGCTGTTTTTGACCGCCGTATTGAGCGGCTGTTTCGGGGCGAAACAGTTGCAAACACGCATCATGGCAACTGCCCGGCCGGACAGTGTCTGCCGCATAGCGGTTCTGCCTTTTGATAACTGGACGAATGAGGAACAGGCCGGAGTTATTGCGCAACGGATATTCTATGGTGCACTGGTGAACTCAGGGGCATTCGAAGTCCGTTCCGAAGGGGATGTGAGTCTGTTTCGGTTGCGACATCGCCTCGCCCCGGGGGCACTGTTGGGAAAATTTCACTTTACTGATTTGCAGGAAAAATTGCAGCTCGATGCCATTGTACAGGGGCGACTGACAGAAGTGGGGAGTCTTTCCGGACGGGGTGCGGACGAGGTGCCGGTGGTTGCCGTGCAATTACAGGTTTATGATGTGCGGCGCGGAGAACTGCTGTTAAGTACGTTCCACCATCGCTGGGGAGACGACTATCGCAAGGTGATGCATTTCGGGACGGTGACCACCTTAACTGGTTTGTTTGACAGAATGTCGGACGAAATTATTACCGATTGGATAGAAAGAGGATTGGGGAATTGTCAATGACAAAAAGTTGCGGTTTTTGGGGTTTATTGTTGATCTTGGCGCTTTTGGGGCCGGTAGTTGAATGTCAGGCTTTCGGGGGTGACAAAGCGCTGGTCACGATCAATGGCAAAAGTTTTACGGCTGAAGATTATCGACACTGGTGGCACGAGTGGCAGGAGCCGGATACGCCTTTTCCGGAAACTTTCGATGAGTTTGTCGACTGGATGCTGCTTTCACAAGAAGCCCGGGATATGCAATTGCACGAAAATCTGAACTATCGCAAAAAAATGCAGGTTTTTCTCAAAGTCCGGGCTTTAATGCAGTTAAAGGCGGAAGAGGTCGATATACGCAAGACGATCCCGCCCCGAGAAGAGCTCTGGCAGGCGTACCGTGAGGGATTTACCCCGATTCTTAATCTGCGAATGTTGGCGGTGACAGATGAGGAACAGGCTCATGTTGTGCGGAGTTTTCTTGATCGTGGAATAACGCTTGATAAGGTTGCCGCGGCCGCCGGGCTCAAGGGCCTCGCCGAAGAACTTGAGGCGACCGGGCCGCTGCGATTCACCAGAATCCCGGAGTCATTACGGGAGCTGGCTTTGCAGTTAAAGGTTGGAGAAGTCGGTGGCCCTGCCAGTTTCGGCCACTCCCGGTACTTTATTGAGGTTCTGGATAGAAATGACGGGACCGATGAAGATTTTGAAACCGTCAAGCAGGTGCTGATTCAGGATGCCCTGAAAAGGCAGGAATATCAATTGACTCTGGAGCTGGTGGAGCAACTGAAGAACGATTATGCCGTTGAAGTGTACAATGAAGTCATCGAGGCGATTCAACCCGGCGCAATTGATGCCGAGTTGGCCGGCAAGATTGCAGTCAAGATTGATCAGACAGAAGTCCCGGCTAAAGTCATTTTCGATGCCGCTGCCAAGGCGCAAAAGCTCAGGGGGCAGGCCCGCACGGGCGCTGAAGATTTTCTCAGCTCTAAGGCACGTGTTGTCAATGATCTGTTGGTGCAGACCCTGACAAGCATGGAGGCCCTCGCCAGGCACTACGAAGAAATTCCGCCACTCAAGTATACTTATGAGTTTTATGCTCAACATCGTCTCATCAAGGAACTTGAGGCAACCATTCTCCAGCCACAAGTTAAGGTTGCCGAATCTGATATTAGTGTTTATTATAGAGAGAACTCCAATGACTATGCGCGTGAGGGATTGCTTGAGTTGGCAATTGTCAAAACCAGGGAGCGTGAACTCGCGGCGAAATTGCATGATCGGCTGAAAGCCGGCGAAGATTTTTTTGTCGTCATGAAACCGATAGCGCCCGCCGGTGTCGAGGTGAAAAAACTGCCTTTGCAACACCTGAGTCCCCAGCTTCAGAAAGAGGTCGGCAGGTTGTCGGACGGACAGGTTGTGGGCGGCATTGAAGAGGGGGAGGAAGTGCTCTTTATCAAGCTGGTGCGAAAAGGTGAACAGGAATTCGCACCACTCGAAATGGTGAAAGAGCAGATTCGGGAGCAGTTACTTAATGATCGTTTTGCTCAATTACGCACCGATATGATCAAGCAGTTGCGACAGCGCTCGGTGATTAAGGCTAACCGTTCTGTGTGGAAAAAACTGCGTAAAGCTCTACAGCGGGAAGAAAGTTGATCATGAATACTGAACAGCAAAGAGTTCGATTCTCTCCGGTGTTTCTTGCCGTCGTCGTTTTCCTGACGACTCTTGTCGCAGCCTGTGTGCCGAGTGCCCCGAGCGGCAAGGGAGGGAAGACCTGCCTCGATTGTCATAGTGAGTATAAGCAGCGCTTTTCGAGCGGTGTTGTTCACCGTCCCGTCGCCAAGGGGGACTGTTCTGCCTGTCATCGTAAACATGGTCTTATCGGTGGGGCATTCCTGAAAGCCCCGGCGCCGAACCTCTGCTTTTTCTGTCACACTGAAATGGCGGCAGAACTGGGACAAAACCGACAACTGCACGCTCCGGTCAGGGATGGCCAGTGTGATCTCTGTCATCAACCGCACCATGCCCCGGAGAAATTCCTGCTGGATGAATCACGCAATGAGGTTTGTTTCAACTGTCATCAGCAAGAGGATTTTTCGCGTCGGTACATACATTCCCCGGTTGAAAAGGGCTGTGAAACCTGCCATGCAACCCATGGCTCCGTTGAGGAAAAGCTGTTGATCAAAGAGGAAACAGCGCTCTGTCAGGATTGTCACAATCAGAACAGTCCAGCTTTTATAGACCGCCATGGTGGTTATCCGGTTCGTCAGGGGTGCAGCGAATGCCACAGTGTCCACTCCTCTGACGATGCAAAACTGTTGAAATCCCATGTCCATCAACCGGTTGCTGAAACAAACTGCCAACTATGTCATCAATCGGCTGAGGATCAACAGCCCTTTGCCGTCAAAAAATCTGCAGATCAGCTTTGCGCCGATTGTCATGCCGAACAGCTTCGCAGCTTTTCCGTCAACGGGGTGCATCCCCCGGTGAAAGATGGCGAGTGCACCAGTTGCCACCTGGTGCATGCCGGCGATTTTGTCGGCATGGTGAAGAAAAACCCGCAACAGCTCTGTTTCGATTGTCACCAATTTAACAGTTTTGGACCGGAGGCTCCGGCCAAGGGGATGGGCAGCCGACATACCCCGGCAGTGCAGGGTGATTGCCTCACCTGCCACGCTCCACATATTCCGACCAAAGGGCGGCAAGCTTTGTTGCGAAAAGATGAAAATCGTCTCTGTCTCGACTGTCATGCCGACCATGCCGCCAACAAGCGTTTCAATCATCAACCGGCTCGGGATGTCGACTGCCTGGGTTGCCATCTGCCGCACGAAAGTGCGGGAGCGGGCCTGCTGATCAAACCGCAACGCAAACTTTGCGGTGAGTGTCATGATCAGGTGGCTGATGATTTGGCTTTGCCGAGTGTTCACCGCCCCTTTGTGACCGGGAACTGCTCTGCCTGCCATGATTCACATGGTTCGAAACTGGCGGGGTTGATGAAGCAGACGGGGGCGGATAATTGTACTGCCTGTCATGGGCGCATTGAAACGGAACGCCAACGGCCAAATCGCCATCAGCCTTTTAAAACGGGACAGTGCGAACTCTGCCATCAATCGCACGGCAGTGCGCAGCCGTTTCTGCTGGCAAAAAAAATCCAGGTGCTCTGTGTCGATTGCCACGAGGGGCGACGTGTTGAGCCGGATACCCCATCGGGACATCAGAATTGCGCGGTCTGTCATCATGCGCATGGGAACGATGAAAAAAGTTATCTGTTGCAGGAACAACCGCAACTTTGTTTAACCTGTCATGAGGTTGATCGCTACTGGGAAAAAGGCGTCGGTCACCAGCCGGCGGTTGCCGGCGAATGCCTGGCTTGTCACGACCCGCATGCCCCGCAAGAGAGTCAGGCGGTGCCGGATATCCAAACCCTTTGCGGGCGCTGTCACGAGGTTGAGCCACAGGCTCTGGCAAAGATTCATAGGAACATTCGGCCTTCAGCGGATAGTTGTCTTGACTGTCATGATCCACATGGTGGGCCTGATCGTTCTCTGACCTTGCCGATGAAACATGCTCCCTTTGCTGAAGAGGATTGTGTCTCTTGCCATGCGGGAGGGAAGAAATGATGGTTGTAAATACCAGAAGGTTGCTGTTATCGGCCGGCGTTATTCTGTTGTTCTTTTCTGCCGGACACGCCTCGGATTGTTTTAATTGTCATGAAGCGGCCGGGTTCTCAGGTAAGGTTGTCCATCAGCCGGTTGCCGACGGTGACTGTACCATCTGCCACAGTCCGCACGTATCACGTCATAAAGGCTTGCTGCGACAAGCGGAAGCGAGACTCTGCTATTCCTGTCATGAAGAGGTTGCTGCACAGGTCGAGAAAAAAACCTATCTGCATCAACCGGTCAGGCAGGGGCAGTGTAGCGAGTGTCATTTGCCGCACGCCGCTGACGGACGTGGGTTGCTGGCGAAAAATGGGAGCGCACTTTGTTATGGCTGTCATAGTGAGGCTCAGAACGCATACAAGTTTACCCATAAGCCATATCAGCGGGGGCAGTGTAATGTTTGCCATACCGCACACGCGAGTGATGACAGTCGTTTGCTGAAAAAGGTCGGCAGTCAACTCTGCCTCGATTGTCATAAGACAACAGCTCGCCTGAAAAAAACCCATCTCGGCCGCGATTTGGGTGTGTTGGACTGTCTGTCTTGTCATAATCCGCATGGCGGTGTGGAGCGCAAATTCTTACGCGAGGTCAGTCATCAGCCCTTTGCCGACCGTGAGTGCGAAAGTTGTCATGGGCAACCATCCGGAACCGGACTCTGCCTCGGTTGCCATGAAGAGTCCCTGGCCAGTTTCCAGGTCGTTCATAGCCACTTGGGAGTCGGCGGAACTGCAAATGCCTGTACGGTCTGCCATAACCCGCATGTCGGTGATCGTCCCGGGCTGTTGCCGAAGAATGAGGGGCGCATCTGCCGCAGTTGTCATGTTGATACCTTTGCGCGGCGGGATAATATGCTGCACCAACACGCGAACTGGAACAGTTGTTCCGATTGTCACCAAGGACACGGTGCCGATAACCCGGCGATGTTGAAGAATGGACAGGACGTGTGTGCCCAATGTCACGAACGACATAAAGCCTTCAGTCATCCGATGGGGGAAGCAGCCCTTGATCCGCGTAACGGTAAGCCGATGGATTGTTTGACCTGTCATGATGCCAATACCGGAACCATGTTCAAGCATTTCCTGCGGGGCAGCGGTGAGCGCGGGCTTTGCGTGCAGTGTCATCAGAGTTACTAAGAGGGTGGTATGATTATGAATGTGAAACAGATAACTCTGGGTTTTGGTGTTCTGCTGGCGATACTGAGTCATAGTGGATTGGCTTCAGCCGCCGCCGGGTCTTGGTCGACAAAATATCGGCTACCACAAGAGGATTCCGGCGTGCGTCTGGAACAGCCGGTTGCTGTTGCCGTGGATCATCAGAATCAGCGATATTATGTTGTTGATGCAAAAAAGGGGCAGCTGGTGTCGTTCGATAAAGCCGGGGGTTTTCTGGCTGCGTTTAATGCGGGTGGTGAGTTGCAACGCCCGGTTGCCGTGGCTAAAACTTCCAGCGGTAGCCTCTGGGTCATCGAACGGTCCATCAATAAGCTTCTTTACATCAATCCGAAACAGCAAAAAATCCGCAAATTTGCGCCCAAATATCCCGACGGTACCGAGATGTTTTTGTCGCGGCTGGCCTTGGACCGGCAAGATCGCCTGTTTGTTCTGGATCGGCTGAAGGGAGCAGTTCTGCTGCTGGATGACAGCCTTGAGATCTCTCAGGTCTATGCCGGAGGAAGCACGACCCACGGGTTTGTGGATTTTAAGTTGCAGCAAGGAAAGCTCTGGGCTCTTGATGCGTTGGATCATACGCTCTACCGGTTTGATTTGTCCGGCACTGTGACGAAAAAACTTAAGTTGTCCGGATTGGAATTTCCAACAGCTTTCGAAATTGATAATGCTGGAAGTTTTTACCTGCTTGACCGGCATGCCGGGACTGTTGTGGTTTATGGCATGAACGGAATGCGCAGTTATGACTTTCTCGCTAAGGGAAAATGGTCAGGGCAACTCTGGAATGCGACTGACCTGTTGTTTGATTGGGAAGGACGACTTTGTGTTGTTGACGAGGGGAACGGGCGGGTTGAGGTGTTGACGCGCTGAGACGAGTCCCCAGAAAGGGTTGGTGATATTGAAAACTATCACGATCTGCACAAGGTATCTGGCCAAGTTTTATATTGTCAGTTTTTTGCTGCTGACCTCTTTGGCTGTCACCACGGTTGCTGTTGCCGCACTGACGGGCAACTGTTCCGACTGCCATACCATGCATTACAGCCAGGGGGGGCAGGCGCTCGCGGAGTGGGGGAGCGATGGCCCGTATGAGGCTCTGTTGACAACCACCTGTGTCGGTTGCCACACCGGAGTCAATTCCGCCGGTGGTGATATGCCTTTTGTTTTTTCCACAATTGCTCCTGTTTACGACGCGACGGGAACCGAATCCGGCACCAATACGCTGGCCGGCGGGAACTTCTACTGGGTTGCCAACGGTACCGATGATACGGGGCACAATGTTGATGGATTGGCCGTGTACGATTCCCTGGCCAACGAATCCGGCTTTTTAGTGTTCTCGGCGGCAGCAGATGGCAGTATTCCAG
>JAUVEB010000236.1 GCA_030595055.1 Desulfuromonadaceae bacterium | reverse complement strand
GGACCTGCGGTCCATGAGATTGCGCAGTTCATTCAGCTCTCGACGTAATTTACCTGTCACCTGCAACTGCCGGAATCCGAGCAACAGGGCAAACATGGCCAGGCAACCGACGATCAATAACAGCAGCTGCTCTGTGACCATCGCTCAATCTCCCGAGCGCAAACTATTGAGACTGCGCTTCATCTTGACTTTCAGTTTACCGAGCGCCTGACTGTGCAACTGCGAGATACGCCCTTCGGTCAGTTCGAGAACTTCGGAAATTTCTTTTTGCGACAGTTCCTCGTAGTAGATCAGGGCAACCACCAGTCGTTCTTTTTCCGAAAGCTGTTCGAGATAAGCGGCCAACTCTTTTGTCAGCTCACCTGCCTCCATCCGTTCCTGAACACTGACCTGCCGGGTATCCTCCAGGTTGTCGATGAAGGTTTTCCCGTCATCGGTACTATCATCGAGATTTTCGTGCAGACTGACATAACCGAGCTGGCCGACCTGCAATTTCAGTTCATGGAACGCGTCCAGTTCCAACTCCAGCTCCGCTGCCAGTTCAGCATCATCCGGTGCGCGGCCGAGTCGCTTGCCGAGAGATTCTGTCACCTTTGCCAAGCGAGATTGTTTTCCCCGCATAGTCCGGGAGAACCAGTCCATGCGCCGAACTTCGTCAAACACCGCGCCACGAATCCGTCGCTCGGCAAAAGTTTTGAACAAAACACCACGACGCGGGTCAAAGCGACCGGCAGCATCGAGCAATCCCATCAGGGCGGCGCTGCGAATATCATCACGGCTGACAAACGCCGGCACCTGCGTCATCATCCGGTCGACCAGAAAATCGACCAGCGACAGATGCGCCTCAATCATCTTTTCCCGCTCCGCCGGGCCCGGCGGTCCGTAGCCGTTCGAAGAGACCATCAACCCACCTCCGAACCAACGCCGAGAAACTGCTTCCAGAAGAATTGCAGGGTTCCCTGAGCCTGGGTATCCATCGGGGTATCAATCAGATTTTCCGCCAAGGCAACAAAAGCCTTGGCCACCTTGTGGTCAGGATAGAGATCGACCATCACCTGTTGCCGGCGAACCGACTCGTGCATCTTCCTGTCAAAGGGGATGCAGCCGAGATAATCGAGAAAAATATCGAGATAGCGACCGGACACCATGGTCAGCTTTTCAAAAACATCAAGCCCCTCATCGGCCTCACGAACCGAATTGACCGCCAGCAGGAAACGCTTCTGGTGATACTGGGTGGAAAGCAGCTTCATCAGGGCGTAGGCGTCAGTAATGGCCGTGGGTTCCGGGGTGGTCACCACCAGGATATCTTGGGCAGCGACGTTAAAATAGGTCACGTTGTCAGAAATTCCGGCCTCGGTATCGATCAACACCACATCGAACTGCTCTTCCAGGGCATCGAGAGATTCGATCAGGCGCATCTTCAATTGGGCATCAAGCTGAGTATACTGTTGCACACCGGATCCGGCCGGGAGAATTTTCAAGCCGTACGGTCCTTCGACCATCACCTCTTCCAGAGTCCGTTCCCCGTTAAAAAAATGGTTGAGATTATAAGGGGGGGAGATGCCGAGTACCACATCAATGTTGGCCAGGCCCAGATCGGCGTCGATGATCAGAACCTTTTTTCCCTGTTTGGCCAAAGTGACTGCGATATTGGAAACAACGGCCGTCTTGCCGACCCCGCCTTTACCGCTGGTGATCGACAGAACACGGGTTGTCGGCATGTTCAGCTCGACGGAGGTATCCTCGAGCCGGTCATGCATATTGCGCAGGGTTCCCGCTTGATCTGCTGGTCCGCTTATCATACGGCGATCCTCCGTGATTCCGTCTCATCCCCCATGACCAGTTTTGCAACCACCTCCGGTTCAGCCGGCAACAGGTCTTCCGGGACCTGCTGGCCATTGGTCAGATAGGCCAGGGGCAGGTTGTTGCGCGTCGGCAGGTTGATCAGCGCACCAAAACGATCCGTTTCATCCAGTTTGGTAAAAATCAGGCGGGATATCGGCAATGTGCTGAAAGCTTCAAGGCTCTTTTGCTGCAGCCGCTCATCGGTTGGAGCCGCCAGAACCAGACAGTTTTCAACCTGAGATTCCTCGCCGAGAAATTCGTTCAGTTCGTCAATCCGCTCAGTATCGCGGGGACTGCGACCGGCAGTATCGATAAGGATCAGGTCTTTGTCGCGATGACGGCGGAAAGCCTCCTGTAACTGTTCGGGAGACAGCACCACTTCCACCGGCAGCCCCATGATTTCGCCGTAAACTTTCAGCTGCTCAACAGCCGCAATCCGGTAAGTATCAATGGTCACCAGCGCCACCCGCGCACCGCTGTCGGTCATCGCCTCGGCGGCCAGCTTGGCAATCGTCGTGGTTTTACCGACCCCGGTTGAACCGATCAACGAAATCCGCCTCTGCGAGTCGCCCGGTTGCCAGAGCGGACCACTGGTCTGCACCAGATTGGCGATGGTCCCGGCAAGAAATTCGTGACGGAGTTGCGGCTCCTGACGCTGCCGCTCATTCATTTGCTGATTGGCAAAGCGGGCGATGGTCGCAGCCGCTTCAGCATCGATACCCCGCTCGATCAGCAGGTCGATCAGATCATCAAGCTCATGCGGAACCGAGCCGGGCAGTTTTGAAACGGCCGCTTGCCGCCGGAGGACCGGCGGCTCGACAGTCGGAACCGGGTCAACAGAAGAGACCGGAGCCGTGGCAACCGCTTGCGGTTGCGCAGTCCGGGTCAGCTGCTCTACCAGCCCTTTCAGTTGGTCGATCTCGGCTTGCAGCTGATTGAAATTTTGCCCTTCGAGCTGCGACCGCAGGACCTGGATCTCATCTTCAAGCGCGTGGTTGGCCAGTTCGACCCGCGCTGCTGCCGGAGCGGGCTTCGGCACACTGAGCGGCTCGTCTGCACGGATCTCCACCCGGTTACGATAGGCCGCAGGGATCGCCCTCGGCGCCGGTTTTTGCGCGGCCGACGGAACCACCTTGCCCGAGTTCGCCCTCATTGCCGGCGATTCGATTGCTGCGGTCACCTCGACGGTCTGTTTTCCGAGGACCCCGAGCCCCTTTTTGCGCAGGGTCCGGGTCGAAAGAATCAATGCATCGGCACCGAGGGTGTCCTTGACCTGCT
>JAUVEB010000120.1 GCA_030595055.1 Desulfuromonadaceae bacterium | reverse complement strand
GGCCAGGGTGGTTTTACCGGAAGATTCCGGGCCGAAAATCTCGATGATTCGCCCCTTGGGAACACCGCCGATACCGAGGGCCAGATCAAGGCTTAAAGCACCGGTCGGAATGCATTCAATTGACGGCATCTGGTAGTCGGAACCAAGGCGCATGATACTCCCTTTGCCGAACTGTTTTTCAATCTGGCCCATGGCCAGTTCAAGTGCGCGGTTGCGGTTTTCATCGGACATGCCTGTCTCCCTTGGCGTGATAGAATCTCATGAGCCTTGTTGCTTAGCCATCGTATTTGTTTTTTGCGAAACCATCATCATTGTTAAAGCAGCAAAGTTTAGCCGGTAAAATGTGCCGTCGTCAATGGGGTGTGAATGGCGCCCCTTGGTGTCAGTTCGCTGCTGAACAGGATTATTCTGTCGACTTTTAAGGTCCCCCAGCCGTGTGATAGAAAAGGACTTAATAACTTGAGCTGTTTCGGCTGTTGTTTGAATCGGCCGATGGTCAGATGCGGACGAGAGACGCGGACGTCAAATTGCACCCCCAGAAGTTCCAATTCTTTTGCCAGTTGCCGGGACAATTGGATTAATTCTCGCTGCGGTTCGAGTCCGATCCAGAGAACCCTGGGTCGACGACGGTGTGGAAAAAAACCCAACCCCTTCAGCGTGACATTAAAAATTCTTTTGCTTCGCCCTATCGATAGCATGCTTTGACCGATTTTCGCAAGCAGCTGAGCTGTTTGATCGCCAAGAAAATTCAGGGTCAGGTGCAGGTTTTCCACGTTAGCCGGCTTCAGTTCCGGAACCCTGCTGCTGAGCTGTTGTGACAGGGCGGTAAGCTCTTGCCGCAGCGGCTCCGGCAGGGGGATGGCAATAAAAGAGCGTAGCCGTTTTTGTTCTGGCTCAGTCAATGCAATGGTCTCGTAAAAAAGAATACGATGGCGACGCCATCAGTCAATGGATGGTCGATTCGGCAGATAGAGAGGCAAGAGCACATGAAAACAACTGCCTTTCCGATAGTCCGCAGGACTGCCGACCCAAACCATACCGTTATGGGCTTCGATCATCCCCTTGGCCAGCGGCAAACCAAGCCCGGCACTGGGCCCTTCTACCGAATGATGATGTTTGCCGTGCAAATTGATACTCCCCACACCATGAAATTTGTCGAAAATCTGCAGCCGATCCTGTTCCGCGATGCCGACACCATTGTCGCTGATGCAGACGTCGATATGATCACGTAAGGGTTCCCGGCAAAAAAACTCCGGACAGAAAGGTTCCATCTCCGGTTGTTGTTGACGCAGTTCTTCACTGGTTCGGTGCACGGCTTCAAGCTTGATGGCGCCGCCGGGAGGGGTAAATTTCAGAGCGTTCTTGAGGATTCTTTCACATGCCTGGCGCAGGTGATGATAATCGCCGATCGGCGAAATATGTTCCGGAATGCTGCCGATTTCGAGGATGAGCCGGCGGCGCAGAGTTTCCTCGGCATACTGGCCGGCGAGATCCCCCAGAAAGATCTGCAAGTTGATACTTTCGCGGGCCAGGTAGATGACTCGTGCCTCAATTCTGGCCATTTCCAACAAATCTTCGACCAGATTGTTGAGGCGATTGCTCCCCTTGTGAATCGTTTTCAAGAGCGATTGGGAGTCGTCAGGCAGGTCTGGCAGAGAAGTTTCCAGCATTTCCGTTGCCGTCATGATCCAGGTCAGGGGGGTCCGCAATTCGTGGGAAGCCAGAGACAGGAAGCGGTCCTTCATCCGGCTGGCTTGCTCGAGTGAGCGGTTGCTCTCTTCGAGGCGGTGGACGTGTTCTCGCAACTGTTGGCGGGAACGATCGAGTTCGCGTTGACTGGCATGCGTCAGGCGGTGTTGCCATTCAAGCTTTTCAACCAGATCGACAGTATCGATTGCTGCGGCAATGAGTTCGCAACAGTGACCGAGAAGTTCAATCTCTTCAAGGGAGAATTGCCGTTGCCGGTTCTGAGAAAAAAAGATGACCCCCAACAGGCGCTCATGAGCGATTAAAGGATGGGCCAGATAGCTGCACCAACCGGCTTCCAGAATGGCCGGACAATAGAGTTGCGGTTCCTGCTGCAGGTCAAGCCAGCTTGTTACTGTGCCGTCTTTAACAACTTTCGCGATCAGGCCTTTGCCGGCAGGAACTTTTTGTAATTCACGAGCCAGCTCGGGACTGATCCCGAGAGAGGCGATCAGGTGTAAGGGTGAAACCGGGCCGTGCAGCTGATAGATGCCACAGCTGCCGACAGCATAAAACTCTTGCAACTGCTGCAATACCTTATTGAGCAGCAAGCCGCGATCGCGAATTGTCGCCGCAAGGGAGGCCAGCCGACTGAGTAGCCGAAGTCGGGCAACTTCCCGTTGCACACGCGCCCCCTCCCCGTCAGACAAGGTATCGGGCGCAGCGTTATGAGTCATCAAAACTTATCCTTTGAGCGATTCCTGTTGTTGACGCAGGGCAAAACGTCTGAGCCATTCCAGTGCCATATAGGCACTCATCCGTTGGACTTTACAGCGCTCACCGTTAAAACGATAACCCTTGACATGGACTCCATCCGGGCCGGCCAGAGCCAGAAAAACCGTTCCGACCGGTCTTTCCGGCGTGCCGCCGTCAGGACCGGCAATACCGGTGATCGCCAGAGCCAGATCGGTGCCGGACACCTGACGCAGACCGATGGCCATGGCCCGTGCGCACTGCTCGCTGACAGCGCCATGCTGTTGCAGAATCGAGAGCGGTACCCGCAACCAGTCGAGCTTGGCCGAATTGGCGTAAGTGACCGCTGCTCGTTCGAGAAAGGCCGATGCACCCGGTTGACTGGTCAGCAGGCTGGCCAGCAGGCCGCCGGTACAGGATTCTGCCAGAGACAAGGTCAATCCAGCCGCCGTTAACAGCCTGCCGACGTTCCCTTCCGGTGTCTCCTCGTTGCGAGTCATGATGTATTCGCCCAGCACTTTTTGCAGCAGCGCCTCTGCACGGTCAAGTTGCCGACCGGCATCATCACCGGCAGCACGAAGTTTAACAACGACCAGCGGATAGTCCAGCGCAAAAGCAACCTTAACCCCTGCGGGTAATTCCCGGTAAGGGATCATGGCGCTGATTCTGGATTCCGACAGGCCGAACAGCTTGAAGGTTTGTTGCCGGAGAGCGCTCCTCCCCGGAGTAAGGGCCTGCAGAGCGGGGAGCACCGACTGTTCGAACATGGCTTTCATCTCACTCGGCACCCCGGGCAAAAAAAACAGCCGGCAATCGCCCTGTTGCAGACGGAAGCCGGGGGCCGTACCGAGAGCGTTGGGTAAAGGAATCGCCTTGATCGGCAAGAGCGCCTGCCGTTCGTTGATCGGCTCCATCTGCCGATTGCGGTTTCTGAACCAGGACCGTACCATCTCCAGGGCTTCATCGTTGACCGCCAGTGATTGTCCGAGAGCCCGGGCTGCCGCTCGGGCGGTGAGATCATCGCCGGTCGGTCCCAGACCGCCGGTGACAATGACAGCCTGGACATGCTGAATGAGATAACGCAATGCCGCTTCGATTTCTTTTTCCTGATCCGGAGCCGACAAAGAGCAACGCAGCCGGTAGCCATGGCGAGTCAGAATTGCGGCGATGGTGCCGGTGTTGGTGTCGGCCAGTTCACCGTTGAGCAGTTCATCTCCGGTGGTCAGAACCGCAATATCGAAGGTGGACATGGTTCTCTCCAGATGAAAAATATCAGGAAAAGATGGCTAAACAGAGGCGCAAGGCCAGGGCTGCATAGAGGCCTGCTATCAGGTCGTCAAGAGTGACCCCGACACCATTTTTCATCTCTTTGTCGAACCAATTGGCCGGAGGCGGTTTGACAATGTCGAACAGACGGAACCAGAAAAAACCGACCAGGGCCGTCGGCCAGGAAAAGGGGAGAAAAGCCACGGTTATCAGGTAACCGACCAGCTCATCAATGACGATCCGGCCATCATCCGCCTCACCGTAAATTTTGCCCGCTTGGTCAGCAACCCAGAAGCTGAGAAAGAGCAACGCCGACAGGGTCAACAATTGCAACGGCCAACTGAAACTGGAAAGGTAATAGAAAAAAGGGATACCGGCCAAGGTGCCGAAGGTGCCGGAGGCAATCGGCGCATAACCGAGACCGGCATTGCTGGCAATCAGCAGGATCAACTTTCTCTGCAGTCCCTGTGGTTGATTTTTGTCACTCATGTTTCGTCCTGTCTGTGGTCAGATTCAATTGTCGGTAGGCGGTATTTTCAACCAAGCGGAAAACCTCCGGCAGGGGCATTCCGTGCTTCAGTGCCAGCTTGCGGCAGTCATCATATTCGGCGGACAGACGCAGGAATTGCTCCCCATCATAAAGCAGCTTGATCCCGGCGTCACCAAGCTCGGTGGTGATGCTGATACTGCGCCGCCGCAACCTGTAGCGATCGCAGAGGTTGCAGCGTACCCCGATAGCGCTGCTTTCACGCATGATCAGGTTCGCCAACTGTTCCGCCCGTTGTGGCTCGCAAACCACTGTCAGCCGCACCCCGGGACGATTTTTCTTCATCTGCAAAGGGGCATAGCCGACATCCAACGCACCGGTCTCCAGCAGTTGTTCCAACAGGAAACCGAGCTGTTCCGGGGAGCTGTCATCAATGTGAGTTTCCAGCAGGCGCACCTGGTCGATCGATAATGATCGGTTGTCGGCCGGCTCGCCGAGAATTCCGCGCAGCAAGTTGGGTCGATCCTCCAGTTGCCAGCCACCGACCCCGTACCCGGTGCGCTCGATGATCAGTTGCGGTAAGGGACCGATTTCGGCCCGTTCGGCGACGATGGTGGCCCCGGTTGGAGTGACCAGCTCCCGCTCACTGCCGCTGTCAACAATCGGCATCCCCCGGAGCAGTTCCAGGACCGCCGGAGCCGGCAGCGGCAGGGCTCCGTGGGCACAGCGGCTCATGCCGCGGGATAGCGGCAGGGGGGCGCTGGCAAGCTGGTCAATACCGAGCAGATGCAGGCCGATGGCCGCGCCGGTCAGGTCGACAATCGCATCGATGGCGCCGACTTCGTGAAAGTGAACTTTGTCGATATCAATCCCGTGAACTTTGGCTTCGGCTTCCCCGAGGCGGCGAAAAAAACGTCGCGCCAACGCACTGACGGCTGTTGATAAATCGCTCTCTGCCAGCATCTGGTCGATCCCGCTCCAGGTACGGTGATGATGGGTTTCTTCGCAGCGAACCTGGACCCGGCAGCCCTCAATACCATGCCGTTGTTCGCGATCGACCTGCAGCGTATAGCCATCCAGCGGTAGTTTGGCGAGTTCGCTTTCCAGTTGTTGTAGCGGCAGGCCGAGATCGAGCAACAGGCCGAGGAACATGTCCCCGGAGATGCCGGAGAAGGTGTCGAGATAAAGGGTTCGCATCAGGTCTCCTGACGGTTGATCCGGTTCGCCGCAAAAGCGGCACCGAACCCGTTGTCGATATTCACCACCGTGACCCCGCCGGCGCAGGAGTTGAGCATGCCGAGCAGAGCAGCGATGCCGCCGAAAGCGGCGCCGTAGCCGACCGAGGTGGGTACGGCAATGACCGGAACGGCGACCAGCCCACCGACCACTGAAGGCAGGGCGCCTTCCATACCGGCAACGACGATGATCACCGCAGCTTGTTGTAATTGCTCATTGTGAGCCAGCAGGCGGTGAATACCGGCAACCCCGACATCGATAAGTTCATCGACCTCGTTGCCGAGCATCCGTGCCGTGACCACTGCTTCGCGGGCAACCGGGAGATCGGAGGTTCCGGCACAGATCACCAGAATCTTGCCGCGGCCATTACGTTCAATCTTTTGCTGGATAAGACAAAAGGTGCGGGCCTCGGCATCGTATTCAGCCTCCGGAAACTGGCTGCAGAGAATGGTGGCTTTTTCGCCGTTCAAACGGGTCGCGAGGATATTGCCGCCGCGTCGGGCCATGGCAGCCAGAATCGTTTTGAGCTGTTCCAAGCTTTTGCTTTCGCCGAGAATAACTTCCGGAACGCCCTGGCGCAGTTCACGATGGTGGTCAATCTGGGCAATTCCCAGGTCTTCAAAAGGGAGTTTTTTTAATCGCTCGACGCCATCTTCAACACTGACCTGGCCATCAGCCAGTGATTGCAGCAGGCGGGTCAGTTCCTTACTGTTCACAATCGTCCCTTTGGTCAAAGTCCCAGATCATCTGAAATTCCCTGCATGGCAGCCAGACAGAGATCGCAGAATTCCGGGATCGGAATGCCGATCTGTTCACACTCGGCGATAATTTCACGGTTGGCCCCGGCAGCGAACTGTTTTGCCTTGTAGCGTTTGCGCACCGATTTCGGTTTGACGCCGGCCAGTTTTTTGTCCGGGTAGACCAGAGCCGTGGCGATGATCAGACCGGTAATGGTTTCTCCGGCAGCCAGGGCATGGTGAAATTGCTCGCTGCGCTTATCGTCGTGGGCCATTTCATTATGCATGCGAATCGCTTCGAGGATCTCCTCGGCAACCCCTTCTGCGCGAAGAATGCGAACAGTTTCGTGAGTATGCCGGGAAGGATCATCCAAGGTCAGTTCAACATCCAGATCATGGAGCAGGCCGGTTAATCCCCAGAGCTCTTCGTCTTTGTCGAAATGTCGGGCCAGGGCACGCATCACCGCCTCACTGGCCAGACAGTGCTTGATCAGATTCGGGTTGGTCAGCTGCTGCTTGAGCAATTCCAGTGACCGCTCGCGAGTGATTCCATAAGCCATTTTTTTCTCCAGAGTTTATTGAATCTCGAATCATAGCAAAAAAGCGGTCGCTACCAAAGGGTCTTTCAGGATTTTGTCTAATTCGAGGATTTAGATGATTTTTCCGCATCAAATCAATCTCGGTCGATGCCCCGGTTCCGACTCCCGAGCCTTCATCCCCCGGTTGCTGTTTGCAACCGGTCATTATCGGCGTTACCGATTACCGGAAGAAGTTTTTCCCTGAACAACAGT
>JAUVEB010000198.1 GCA_030595055.1 Desulfuromonadaceae bacterium | reverse complement strand
GAGGGTGGCGCAGGTGAGCATCGGCAATAAAGATAGCTCTCATGGTCGGCAACTATAAAGAGCCGTACCCGCAATGTCAATCAAGACGCAAGTCCTTTCTTTAAGAGGTGCCCCTATGGAATATCCGATGATTCATATCTGCTATCGTGTCATGGATCTTGCGGCCAGTGAAGAATTTTACCGCAAGGCGTTCGGATTCGAGGTGTCGCGGAAAAAAGATTATCCCGACGGTCGCTTCACGCTCAGTTACCTGACCTCGGTCGAACTGCCGTTTGAACTGGAACTGACCTATAACTATGACCAAAAAGGACCCTACGTGGTCGGCAACGGCTATTCCCATCTGGCTGTCGGAGTCACCGATCTGGAGGCCTCACATAAGCGTCATGAAAAGATGGGGCTGGAGATCTCCCCGTTAAAAGCACTGGGCGGCGGTAAACCAAGATTTTATTTTGTGACCGATCCGGACGGCTTTCGCGTTGAAGTTGTACGCTGTACTTCACTTTAGGAGTAAATACATGTCATTTGATGAGCTGATTGCCAAGGGACGTCGTGCCCTTGAGGAGGATGATAGCCGTAGTGCCTTGCAGACTTTGCAGGAGGCGATCAAACTGGGGGAAACAGCCGAAGCCTGGCAATTACTGGCTGAGGCTCAGCTTGAGGAAAATCAGCCGGCCCAGGCGAAAAAAAGTTTGACTGCAGGCCTCAGGTTGGCTGCCGACAACATCGATCTGCTCTATCTCTCTGCTGATTTGAGCCTGGAAGAAGAGCAGATCGATGCCGCTCTGCAGACTTACGAGAAAATTATTGCCATAGATCCGCAGGAGAGCGACGCCTTGGTCAACAAGGCGTTGTTGGAGATGGATGCCGAACAGTTTGCTGCCGCCGAGAAAACCTGTCGCGAAGCTTTGCAGATCGATCCCGAATCGGCGTTTGTCCTCAATGCGTTGGGGGATATCTGTTTCTCAGGCGGCAACAATCAGGAAGCCATGGCTTGTTATCTGCGGGCCGCGGAAATCGATCCCGATGAGGCGCAGAGCTATCTGAACCTTGCCGATCTTTACTATGACAGCAATCAACTGAAAGAAGCGGAAGAAGCCTGCAGCAAGGCCTTGGCGCTGGATGCCGGACAGCCGCTCGGTTATTTGACCCTCGGTTATATCTATATGGATCAGGATCGTCCACAGGATGCGATCGAGAATTTCCAGCAGTTTTTAAAGCTGGAGAAAAGTCCCTCGGCCAAACAGATCCGTGATGAAGTGAATGCTGTTGTCGAAGGCTTAAAATAGCCCAAGGAACAGGCGAGGGTTGGTGCCGGTCGAAAACAACTTTCTTGACCGGAATTAGAAGACAGGATTAACCGCACGGGACACTCAGGTACTATGGGAATTGCTGCTGATATCATCATCATTGTTGTTGCTGCGCTTTTCGGCGGACTGATCGCCCAGAAGTTTCGGCAACCGCTGATCCTCGGCTATATCCTTGCCGGGGTGGCGATCGGCCCGTTTACCGGCGGGATTACCGTTTCCGATACCCACGAAATCGAAAAGCTGGCCGAAATCGGTGTGGCTCTGCTGCTTTTTGCCCTGGGTTTGGAATTTTCCCTCAAAGAGCTGAAGCCGGTTAAATATGTTGCCCTGATCGGGGGGCCGATTCAGATCGTACTGACGATCGGTTACGGCTACCTGATCGCCCGCTGGCTCGGTTGGGAAACGGTCCCCGCACTCTGGTTGGGCGGTCTGATTTCTCTATCGAGTACCATGGTGATCTTGAAGACCCTGATGAGCCAGGGGATGATGGGAACCCTGTCGAGCCGGGTGATGATCGGTATCCTGATTGTTCAGGATCTTGCCGTGGTGCCTTTGATGATCCTGCTGCCGCAACTTTCCAACCCGCAAAGCGGATTGCCGATGCTCGCTATTGCGGCGGTGAAATCGGTGGTTTTTTTGTTACTTATGTTTCTCGTCGGAACCCGTTTGTTGCCCTGGTTGTTGGCTATTGTCGCACGCTGGAATTCCCGTGAACTCTTTGTTCTGACGATTACCGCTATCGGTTTGGGACTCGGTTATGCGACCTACCTGGCTGGGCTGTCTTTTGCCTTCGGGGCTTTTGTAGCCGGGATGGTTTTGAGTGAATCGGATTACGGTCACCAGGCCCTCAGTGACATCATTCCGCTGCGCGACCTGTTCGGTTTGCTCTTTTTTACTTCGGTCGGGATGCTGTTTAATCCCGGTTTTCTCGTAGCCCATTTTGCCGCTGTTTTCCAACTGGTCCTGCTGATCGCGGTCGGTAAAGGGCTGTTGATGGCGGGGATTGTGCGTGCCTTCGGTTATGCTAACGTGGTTCCATTAGCGGTCGGTCTGGGCATGTTTCAGATCGGCGAATTTTCTTTTGTGTTGGGGCAGGTCGGTTTTGCGGGTGGCTTCCTTGGTGGAGAACAGTATTCCTACATCCTCTCTGCGACCATTCTCAGCATGTTGATCACCCCACTGGTTTCCGGGTTGACTGCGCCGATTTATGGTTTGAAACGGCACCTTTGGCAGACCGATACCCTTGAGACGGTCAACTTGCCGAAGGAAGGTTTGCATCATCACATTGTGATCGCCGGGGGCGGACGGGTCGGACAACACGTCGCACAGGTATTGAAACAACTGGAAGTCCCCTTTGTCCTTATCGAGATGAGTCACCGCTCGATCGATGTTTGTAAAGACCGTGGTTATCCGGCGATCTACGGCGATGCAAGTCAGGAGGTGATTCTGGAGGCAGCTCATCTGGCTGAAGCTGAGCAGCTGTTGATCACCATCCCGAATATTACCAGTACGGAATCAATTGTTCGCTACACTCATCGGCACCATCCTGAATTGAATATCGTTGTTCGTGCCGAGGGAACCGAGCAAATGGCCGCTCTCTACGAGGATGGCGTTTACATGGTCATTCTGCCGGAACTGGAGGCGGGGCTGGAAATTGCCCGTCAGGCATTGCTGAACCAGAAAATTCCGATTCCGATCATTCAGCGATTCACCGATGCGGTGCGGCTTGATCATTATTGTTCAGATAATGAAACTGATGCTGAAAAACGTGAAATTCGCCTGATGAAAAACGCGCGTGACCTGCTTGAGTTGAGCTGGGAGAGACTGGAGCCGGAGAGCTTGCTGATCGGCAAGAGTTTACGACAATTGGACTTACGTCGATCAACCGGGGTGTCGATAGTCGGTGTGCTGCGAGATGGGGATTTCACCACCAACCCCTCAGCTGAATTTGCCTTTCAGCAGGGCGATATGCTGGCGATTATCGGTAGCCCGTCTCAGCGTACAGCGATCCATGGGTTGGCGCAGACGGGTCAAGTGCAGTAGGAGGTATTAAGGTTTTTCGCGTGGTATTATTAACTGCCTTCTGCAAGTCTGAATCAAGAACATGGTGATGTTGCACTTCGATGGTAACTGTGGAAATGTAACTCCTTACGAATCTGATCCATCAATTTAAGGTCAGGATTCAGATGAAACCGTGGAGTTCTTTCCATATCCTGTGCTCAATATGAAAATAAATGGAAAATATCGAGATATTAAACTATGGAATTTAGTTTCCGGAATTCGTCATTAATACATCAATAGGTGGAAAATTATCCGGTCTATTGAAAAAAAATAGGTGGAAATTTTTCCACATATCACGACTGTTATAAAAGAGAATTAAATTATGGGGTATCAACTCTGGACTTCACCAACAACTGGATATCGAAGAAAAGGCACAAGGTTTGATTCATTAAAACAGTTGTTTATAGACAATATTACTGCTCAATGTATTTATGAACCCTTGCTTAGTTGCCC
>JAUVEB010000019.1 GCA_030595055.1 Desulfuromonadaceae bacterium | reverse complement strand
TGTCGGAGAATTTGACAGTTTTGGGGATTTCAAAAAATGGATGAGCAGGGGCCTGAAAAATCGCATCCTTATAAGAACCATGCAAATCGCACACTTACTTCGATAAAAAAAGGCGTCTCATAAATTGTAAAAATTGACAATCGCTTACCTGCTTTCAGGCACTTAGCCGCCATGGAAGAATTCCGGGGACATCAAAGAATTCCGGGCAAAGAATTCCGGGGACAAAGAATTCCGGGGACATAATACTATTTCCCATAACTCACCATCCGTAATACAAAAACGGCCCAACCTGATTCCAAATGGTTGGGCCGTCTTGCATGTTGTGCTGGAACGATGTCCTGCTTCATCTAAGAGGTCAATTGCACACATACAGCATCGGAGTTTCAAAAATCGAGAGTGTTCTTTTAGAGACGGGCTTCTGACCATTCTGCACGGATCTCATAAGTAGTTTAGATAATTTCTGCCGCCAGCCCGATCGGGCGATTTCAACCTTTCACAGCACATCTAACTCCCCGTCCCACTCTCCTTCTCAAGCAACTGCCAAGCAGCAAATCCCTTCTTCATCTCCGCCTCAGTCAACTCCCGTCCAATCAATCGATAGCTCCTCCTTTTGGGATGAGTCTTGATTCCCACGTAGGCTCGCACCAGGTTGGCCACCGTCGCCTCCTGCAGGATGATTTCTTCCCCCGAATGCAGCTTGATGGTGGCGCGCAGGTGCTGGTGCCCCCGCGGAGGAGCGAGGACTATTTCCGCGATATCGGCATTGGCCAGGATACGTCGTTTGTTTTTCATGACTGCCTCCGCATGCTTTTAGGCATCGGCTCCACTTCTCAGGATGAGGCGACTGACCGATGGTTGGGAAAGAATAGCATATGAAGACTGCTCCGATTTTAACTTACAGGAAAGGCCCAGACTGTTCATGCAGACTGGGCCTCATTTTGTTCTGAAAATGGTAAGTTTGTATTTTGAAAAGTTGATCTCCTGGCCCACTGGCCCCAGTTTACAAGTTGGTCTTGGCTTAGCGTACGATTTTTTCCGAATTCTGTGTTGGCCCCATGAACTACTAAAAGAAGAGTAATCAGGCCCGCTTTTTCAGCTCTCGGTAAAAATTTTCATGCAGACCAACCATAAGCAGGGTCAATGTGGCTTCGTCAAACTGATAAGCAATCAGAAAAAGTTGTTTCGTGATTTTACATTTATAAACATAAACTCCCTGAAGGTCGCCTTTCTTCTGTTCTCCGGATTCAGGATTCTCCAGGATCTTCCGAATTGCATTATCCAGCTCTTTAATCTGGTTTTTAAGCAGTTTCTTTTTGCTGTTGGCAAAGGTGCGGGTTTGCAAAACTTTCCGCATTATTCACCCTTGCCGAAAACGTACTCTTCAACCAGCCCGGCATTCGCCTCTGCTTTGGCCAAGAGAATTTCACGGATCATGGAGAACGGGAGGTCCGGATTCTCTTCAGCAGCACGGCCAATGGAAGCCCAGTGTTCAACCTGGCCGGCCAGAGACCGATGCTCTGCTTTTGCCACGACTCTTGCGGCTTTAACCAACTCATCATCAATTCTTACTGCTTGCGCCATAAAACACCTCCTGCACATAAATATAATGCATAAAGATGCATTATGCAACGGAACGTTGCTTTTTGAGTCTTGCCCAATCTCAACAATTAATAAAACCGAAAATCACTTTGAACCTGAATTCTAGCGGCAACTATTCTGGCACAGGGGGCGTGTAAGGCGATTTCTCATAAATAGTAAAATTTGCATTTTGACGAACATACAACCCCCTTCTGCTCTGCGCTTGGCAAGGAACAAAAGGGGGCTGTTTAGCCGCATCAATTAGCTTTCATCGCAGCAATCCGTCTGTACACGGTAGACACCGAAACATTGAATTTTTCAGCTAGCTCTTCCATGCTGAAGGTTCCTCGGTTGGCCCACTCTGACAGGGAGATCTTTTGCCCTTTTGTCAGCTTCGGTTTGCGACCGAACTTGACCCCAGCCGCTTTTGCTTACTCGTGACCTTCATTGATCCGCTCGGTGATAAGCTCACTTTCAAACTCGCCAATCACAGCTAAAACATGAAAGATCAGTCGTCCCGTTGGCGTTGAGGTGTTAATGGTGGCAGATTTTCAGATTTAAATGCTCAGTGCTGCTACAGGCCTTCAGGATGCCGATGAAGTTTTTGAGTGTCGGGTTACCGCTAGGTCCCAGCATGCGCCGGATGCTTTTTTCATCTTTGTGAAGTTGATCAGCAACAACCGCAAATGCTTCAGTGGCATTGAGGTAGTCTTTGATCAGGCTTTTGCCTGTATCGATATCTCCCTCTAAAAGAGCGTTGGTCGCTTCGATGATCAACTCTTCCCGAAAAGCTTTGTCTGTCTTGGCTCGTGCCATCACGGTATCTTTGAATTTTTTTGTCAGGGGCATTTCAACCTCCCTTCGGTTCTTTTTTTCGTTGCTTATATTCTTGCCAGCGATCTTTAGCTGCATCGATATCTGTTTGTTGGCGTTTCTTGGTTCCGCCTGCCAGGAGGATCACCAGGGTTTTGCCGCCGCTCGCGCATCCAGTTTTAAAAACCAGACTTCAAAGGGACTTTTCCCTTCCCTGGTTAAATACTCCTCAATCCTCATCCCATCTTCTCATATTGGGCACATAAATGTTACTATGATGTCAGATATCTCTCCAGAAAAGATTCTCGTAAATCCTCCCGTCCGCTTTATGCAAAATCGGGCGAAAAAGCCTGCCACAATAGCTAAGTTTTGACAAAGTCTGGAGTGTCTTAGATACTAAGGTCGATTCAGATTGAATAATTCGGTGAATCACGAGTTGTTCATCATCGCCAGTTAACACTACCGTTATGGCGCTCAACAGAATAGGACAAAACAATGGAAGATCTTCAACTTTTAATAGATTTACATAAGAGAGCAAAACGGCAAGGACCTGGTGGAGATGAAGAGACTCGAAAAGCTGTTGACTTAGCGAGATTGGACTCTTCGACACCATTAAAGGTTGCCGATATTGGCTGCGGTACGGGGGCCTCGACAATGATGCTTGCTCGTCTACTGAATACTCAAATCACCGCAGTGGATTTTTTGCCTGATTTTCTCGAAGTGCTTAAAGGCAACACCAAAAGCGAAGGCTTGACTGAAAAAATAAACCCACTTGTTTGTTCAATGGACAACCTGCCATTTAACAATGAAGAATATGACGTGATCTGGTCTGAGGGAGCCATCTATAATATTGGTTTTGAGAAAGGCATAAAGGACTGGAAGAATTTTCTGAAACCCGAAGGGATTCTAGTTGTGTCAGAAATCACCTGGATAACCGATACTCGCCCATCTGAACTCGAAAAACATTGGGTGAATGAATATCCAGAAATAGATACTGCCTCTGCAAAGATTAGCATCTTGGAAAACAATGGTTATTCTCCAGTTGCGTACTTTGTTTTGCCAGAGCATTGCTGGTTAGATAATTATTATCGGCCGATGCAAAACAGTTTTGCTGAATTCCTTCGGCGGAATGGGAATAGTGAAAGTGCACAAGCAATAGTAGCTGCTGAAGAAAATGAAATCGCTCTTTATGAGAAATATAAAACTAATTACAGCTATGGGGTATATATAGCCAGAAGGTCGGATTGATAATAGCCAGGTAGGGGTCAAGCCAGGTAGGGGTCAAATCTTCGGTTGGCTTTAGCAGCCGAGCGCCATTCGGGACACAATACCTATTGCCCCACTACTCACCATTCTCAACATTAAGACAGCCCCAACCTGTTTCGGTTTCCCCAAGTTGGGGCTGTCTTATAATCGGCAATAGGCCGACAATGTGATCCTGCTTTGACTAAGGATAAATCGCACACTCATTTCGACAGGAAGGGCGTGACTGAAACCTTGACCGCAGATCTTAAATACAACATATTATAAGCTGTATTATTTGGCAGCCCCCTCCGCAGCGGGCTCTCTTGACCCACTTCCTTGGCTGTCTGTCGACACTAAGGTGCGAAAATGTTACGTAAAGTTTTCATTCTCGGTTTAATGCTCGCTATCATGACACCGATCTATCTTTTGTCTCAGGTGCTTGATTCGCGGCCCCTAGTCATTCAGGAAAATCCCCCTGCCGCAGAAGATGCGCGCAAAATCAAGGCACTGGTCAAACGCACTCTACGCCTTATGGAGCAGCGGGACCAAGCGACACTTTCCGTAACAGAAGCTGAATTGAATGCGGTTGTGACCTTCCTGTCCCGGGGATCATCACGCCTCTCCGGGCAATTTCGTCTGAGCAAGCAGGGGTTGGAAGGGACCTTCTCCATCAGGTTGAAAGGCATCCCATTTGGTGAATATTGCAATCTTTTTTTTATCCTGCTGCCATCGGAAAAAGGCTTGGTGGTCGATCAGATCGAGCTCGGTGAGTTGAAAGTCCCAGGATCCCCGGCACTGAAGATCGCACAAAAAGGTGCCGATATACTGCTTGGCGAGCAAATTGGCAGTCAAATACTGGACGCGGTAAAACAGGTCGCTTTCAGCCAGGAACAAATGTCTGTCACTTTTGCCCCAAGGGTACAATTAGCAGCTCTGAAAAAACGTCTACAAGCCCGGATTAACGAGCTCCGTGATGATTACGGCCAGTTCGGCAACCTGGAAAAAATCCGCTATTATCATCAACAGTTGCTGGAAATGGGACCGCTCAATTCCGACCAGGAGCAAATATCTCTCACCCGCTTCATGTCGCCACTTTTTCGACTGGCGGAAATTAGATCTCAGCAGGCATCACCGGTGACTGAAAACCAGGCGGCACTTTACGCCCTGGCTATTTACCTGGGAAGCCGGCAGTTTCAGAAATTCACCGGCAACCTAAGCGATTTAGATACCCGCGTTCCGAAAACCAACAAGGCTAATGTCGTCTTGTCCAACAGAAGAGATCTCTGTCTGCATTTTTTGGTTTCCAGCGGGCTGAAATTAATCTCCGATTCAGAAATGGGCTTTACCGTTGGGGAGTTCAAGGAACTGCTCGACTCCAGCCGTGGGGGGAGTGGTTTCAGTTTTGTCGATCTGGCTGCAGACCGTGCCGGTCTCGCTTTTGCTGAACGTGCAACCAGATCAACAGAAAGTGCCGGAGAATTTCAGCGCATTATGGCGCAGGCGACTGAAGAGGACTATTTCGCCAATTTCAGCGACCTTGAAGAAGGGCTGGATCAGCAGCATTTTGCAGAGCAATACGGCGATATCGATAGCGAACAGTATAAATCGATCGTCAGGCTGATCGACCAACGGCTCAGCACTTTACTCCTTTACCAATAACGATCCTGGCTGGGATTTTCATATTGTCGGGGGGGGACAGGTCCCTCAAATATTGTAAGTTTCCATGAAAATTTGCTGAGGACTGGATTTCTTCGCCGTATTTCTGTAACAATTGAGCTGAATCGAAAATATTCCAAGAAGGCGTTGGCAATTATCAAAATGAAAAAATGTTTTTTCACTCTGGTTCTTCTTTTCTTCCTTGCTGCTTGTGCCGGTAAAGCTCCCTTGCCGGTCACCGAGGATGAGAGGATTGAACCCCCCGTTACTAAACCGCCAATTACCAAGGTTGACCCCTTTGTGCCGGTTGCTTGGGGTGATGTTGAGGGTTGGCAACAAGATCAAGTCGAAGCGGCTTTTGTGACTTTTCGGCAAAGTTGTCGGGCGATAGCGAAACGTACCCGCTGGCAGGAAGTCTGTGCAGAAGCAAGTAAAATCGATTTGCCCGGGGCGCAGAACTCGCGGGAGTTTTTCGAAACTTATTTCCTTCCTTACCAGGTACGCAATGAGGACGGCAGTTTTGAGGGGTTAATTACCGGCTACTATGGACCGGAACTGCCGGGCAGCCGGACACCAACCGATATCTATAAATATCCCCTTTACGCGCAGCCGGACGATTTATTAATTGTCGACCTTGATGAGGTTTATCCAGAACTGAGTCATTACCGTTTGCGAGGTAGAGTAGTCGGTCATCGGGTGGTGCCGTACTTTGAACGTAGTGAAATAGATAATGGACAGAACCCGCTGGCCGGTCACGAGATTTTCTGGGTTGAAGATCCGGTGGAACTGTTTTTTCTGCATATTCAGGGTTCAGGTCGGATTCGTTTGCCGGATGGTGAGTTGGTGATGGTTAATTATGCCAATCAGAATGGTCGTCGTTATCGTTCCATCGGTAAGCTGTTGCTGGAGCGGAATGCCATGACCAGAGACCAGATGTCGATGCAGAATATCCGGCGTTGGGTCGAAGAGAACCCCGAAGCGGGGCAACAACTGCTGGCGGAAAATCCCAGCTACGTTTTTTTCCGTGAATTACCCCCGGAGTTCACATCGCCGCCAGGTGCTCTCGGGATTCCGTTAACCGCGCAACGTAGCCTTGCTGTTGATCCCCGTACCATCCCATTGGGCGCTCCGGTCTTTCTGGCAACGACTTATCCCGGGAGTGGGCAACCACTTACTCGTCTTATGGTGGCCCAGGATACCGGTGGGGCCATTAAGGGACAGGTGCGGGCCGATTTCTTCTGGGGTATGGGGAATGATGCCGGAGCTTTTGCCGGGCGAATGAAACAACCCGGACGATTGTGGGTCTTGTTCCCGAAAGAGCTTGATGAGGACGCGTTGCAGAGTCGGGTGGCTTCTGCCATGAGTGAGACTGACGAGGTCAACTAATGATTGTGGTAGGGGTCATGGTCGACCCTGTTCCTTTTTGACCCGTCGGGCGGAGGACGAAACGCCTTTTATCGTTTCAAGAATTTTCTGTACAAGATGATCCGGGTGAGCTGAGCGGGAACTCGGCCAGCAACGTCTTGACAGCCTGCCGGTCGCATTCATTCCAGGGGCCGACCACCACCAGCTTCATCCCGACAGCGGTAAAAAGCTCACCAGCCAGCTGCTGTAACTGTTCCGCTGTCACCTGTTGCAACTCCGCGTGATCCCGTTCCAGAGTCCGCAAGTAATCAGATTGTAAACCCCAGCCGTAGCGCACCGCCATGGCTTCATTATGATCGCGGGAGAAATCAAGATCGAACAGGTAGCTGCGCAGCACAACATTCAGTTCTTCGGCCGGAACCGGCTGTTCACGCAACTCAACCAGCACCTTGAGCAGCTCGGCAACAGCCTGCTGCAGGTTGTCCGGGGCCACTGCCAGATCAATCGCCAGGTAACCGGTATCGTCCAGCAGCGAGCAGTTGGCTTCAATCGCATAGGTTAAGCCCAATTCTTCCCGTAATCGCAACGGCAAACGGGCACCGCCACCCCAGGAGAGCAGTCGGTGCAGCACCCGTAACGGCAGAGTCCGGGGATCTTTCCGACCGG
The DNA here is from genome assembly GCA_030595055.1 of Desulfuromonadaceae bacterium. Classification (GTDB taxonomy): domain Bacteria; phylum Desulfobacterota; class Desulfuromonadia; order Desulfuromonadales; family Geopsychrobacteraceae; genus Malonomonas. The sequence goes on along the minus strand of JAUVEB010000019.1, from coordinate 13,771 downwards.
CCAGGGGAAAGGCCAGTTGCAGGATAACCTGAGAGTCGGAGTCAAAAACCCAGCAGCTTTCCGGACCGGAGTGGTTGACTTCAGGTGCCGGCAATACGTTTTCCACCAATCGTCCCGGCCAATCAGCAAACTCTTTTTCTGCCAGTTGCCGCAGGTCGCCCCGATTTACCTGTCCGCAGGCGCAGATTACCAGGTTTTCCGGCACATACCAGCGACGATAGTAAGCATCTAGTGTTGTCCGGTCGATCCGCGCCAGGGTTTCCGGGGTGCCGATCAAAGACGTGCCCAAGGGATGATTCGACCAGAACAGGTTGGCCATCAGGTTGTCCGGGTTGATTTGTAATCCCTGCTCGTTGTAATCCTCCCGCGCTTCTTCGAGAATAATCCGCCGTTCAACATCGATATCCTTGAACAACGGCCGTTGCAGCATTGAGGCGAACAGGGCCAGCCCCTCGGCCAGGTAATCGGGGTGCAGTCGCGAATGAAAACAGGTTGTTTCTGTGTCGGTCGAAGCATTAACCGCGCCGCCGATCACTTCAAAGGCACGCTCCAGCTCGACACTGTCGGCGTATTCGGCCGTACCACGGAACAACATATGCTCAAGAAAGTGAGAAATCCCGGATAGCTCAGGCGGCTCATTGCGGCCGCCGACAGCGACATAACAGACCAGCTCCAGCGTATGTAGATACGGTATCGGCACAGTGACCAGCCGTACTCCGTTGGCTAAGGTATCGACAGTGTAATCGGACATTTTTACTCGGGAACATGTTCGGGTTGAAATCATCAAAACCGCCGACGGCGGCTCAGGCAGGGAAGGTAAAACAGCTGGCGTTGAAAAGCCAGCAGAAACAGTTGACAACCGGTTCGCATCGATCGGTAGTGGATGTTTGACAGCCTTCTTGGCAATAAGCAGATAATTTCCATTTGAAACTTGCCACACATCCTTAATGCAGGTAGATTAATAAAATCTATAATTTAGCTGGTAGGGGAATAATGAACCCGTTGACTTATCTGATTGTTGACCAGCAACGGCAACAACCTGAAAATTTTTCGGAATTGCTGAAAGAGTTATCGCAAAAGCATCAGCTCGATATCTATCAGTGCCGTCAACGCTTGCTTGGACGTGGCTTGTCGTTGTTGACAAAGGATGAGCCGGAGCAGCTGGAAAAGATTTCCGCTTTGCTGCAGACTTTCGGCTATACCCATTGGCTGACAAAACCGACAAAACCGCAGTTTGCCCCGCGACGCATACGCAACCTGCAGATCGACTCGGATAAAATCATTTTCGGTTGTGTCAAGCAACAGGTCTGCTTTCCCAAAGGGTGCAGCATTCTGGCAGTCTTTGCCGAGATGTCCGGGACATTGGCGGACAAAAGTATTGCGCAACTGCTGGCAAGCAACGCCTATCGCGGGCGTGATGATATTCGTCACCTCGAAGAGCAAAAAATCTTTAAAATCATCCTGCAGGGCAAACCGATTCTCGACCTCTACCTGCTCGACGGGCAACGGCAGGTTGTCGATGCGGTGCGGGTCTTCCCGGGCAAATTCGATCCGCAAGGGCTCGGTGAGCGAGCGACCCTCAGTAGTAAGCAGAACCTGCTCAAAATCCTTGATCTCGCCAAAGAATACGCCAAGCACTTTGTCCTGCAAACCGACTTCGGCCTGGTCAATCTGCCCGGCTGCACCCTGCAACGGGAAAACCCGAACGACCCGGAAACCGAGCGCAAAAACCTGATCAGTCTCGCCCGTTACGGCTGGTTGTCGGCGGATCTGGAACGGGTTGGCGAGATCAAACCGGCAGTTTCGACCGAAACGGATCAACTGGCCGGCACCATAACCGCTGCGATGTTGCTGCAGAACCCAACTCTGGCGGCAGGGGGCTCACTGGATGAAGTGCTGCCGGTAGCGAAAGAGCTCGCTGCTGAAATCAACGCCGCCGACACAGAGGTTCGCGGAAGCAAGGTAGCCGCTCCTGCCACCGCCGATCCCGGCCTACCGGCCCCTCCTCCGGCAATCTCCGGCGGGCAGTGGAAGAATCCGCGCTTCTGGCTCGGCAGCGCCGGAGCAGTGCTGGTGATTGCCGTCATTATACTTGCGGAAGCCACTGATAGCCGCCTGCTGAACACTATTGCCGAGCAAGGGTTCGCTTCGGGAGCCATTCCTTTTGTTGTTGCCCTGCTGATGTTCTGGGGCAGCTTCTACTTTATCCGCCTGAAGCGGCAGATCGAAAATACCCCGACCAGCCGGGTTCGCTCAATCGCCATGGGGATGGTCGAAGTCAAGGGGCGAGCACTCCGCCGGTACGCGCTGATTTCACCGATGTCGCACATCCCGTGCGTCTTTTATCGGTTGACCAGATACCGCCGCGAAAAAAACAACCAATGGCAGGTCAGCAGCGTCAGCAGCAGCAACAATGTCCCTTTTCTGCTTGAGGACGATACCGGTCGGGTCGAGGTCGATCCATCCGGCTGTCGGGTCAGTGCCGGAACGAAGCAGGAAGGGGTTCCGGGACAGGTCGGCCTGACCCGCTTTAACAATGACAGTGATGAAAAATGGTGCGAAGAGATCATCGTCGAAGGCACCCTGCTCTATGTCCTCGGTTTTGCCGCCGTGAAACGGGAGAGTGGCCCCACCCTCACCGAGCGGAAAATCGAAGCGCTACGAGAGCTGAAACGGAATCCACAGAACCTTCAGCAGTTCGACACCGATGGCGATGGTAAAATCAGCGTGAAAGAGTGGGACGTTGCCCGTGAAGCGGTTGCGGAAAAGGTGTTGCACGAATCGCTCAAAGAGAAACGGAAACGTAAAAAGCAGGAGGAACATGTGCTTATCGGCAAAAAGAAGGGACGGCCGTTAGTGATCGCCGAAACCCATTCTGAGGCCCACTTAACCCGGCGCCTGACGCTGTACATCGTACCGCTGTTCATCGGTGCGGCAGCGGCAACCGCCGGCAGCATCTACCTGCTGCTCGATTATCTGAAGTAACCGATGCGAACATTGATGGGAGTGTGTCGAACCATTCATGCGCAGACTCCCGGACACCAAAGGAGATACTATGACCGGCTGGATTGTACTGGGAGTTTTTTTGCTGATAATCTTGGGCCTGATCATTTATGTGATCATGCTCTACAACGGCTTTGTCGCCCTGAAAAAACAATATCGATCAGGACTGGAGCAATATTGATGTTCTGCTGAAGCAGCGCTACGACGAACTGCCGAAGTTAATCAAGGTCTGCGAAGGTTACATGCAGCACGAACAGAAGACCCTCGAAGCGGTCATCAAAGCCCGTTCTCAGGTCAACTCGGCCCGGACCGATACACAAAAACAGCAGGCGCAGAACATGTTGACCGACACCCTGAAATCACTTTTCATGGTGGTTGAGCGCTACCCCGAGCTGAAAGCCGATGCCGGATTCCGCCAGCTCAGCAACCGGATTACTGAGATTGAGGATCAGATCGCCGACCGCCGAGAACTCTACAATGCCTCGGTGACTATCTACAACACCCGGCTGGAGCAATTTCCGGATGTTATCATCGCGCGGATTTTCAATTTTACCGGCCGCGAGCTCTGGAAGATTGACGCGGCACACCGACAGGATGTCGAGGTCAGCTTTCAACATAATTGACCTTTCAGTTAAATTTTCAGCTGTCAATGGTCGATAGGAGGCTGTCATCCCCGTCGCAGGACGAGACGGGGAAAGCCTGTTCTCCATGGACGGAGTCCCAAGGCACAAAGGACCCATGTTCATGGCAATCAATCACTACCAACTGCTCGGTATTCCTTCCGATGCTGACCTGAAACGGATCAAAACTGCCTATCGCAGTCTGGCCAAGCGTTTTCATCCCGACACCAATAAGGGCTCAGAGACCGCAACCGAGCTGTTCCGCCAAATCAACGAAGCTTATCGTATCCTCAGCGACAGCCGTTTACGCAAGCTTTACGATGCCGAATTTACCGTTCGACAACAGTCTGCCTCCCTTGAGGAGAGACAAAAGCAGCCGGCCGCCAAAAATCCGCAGCAGAAATTCAACCGCTTCTTAAATTCTCTGCTCGATGCGGTTTTCGAGGTTCCCGACCATGCGACATCAGCATTCGCACCGGAGAGGGACTCTTCACACAGGAAAACCGCTCAGCCGAAAGGGCGCGGTAGCGGCCCGGACTTTAATTTCTACTATTTCCTGGCGAAGGAACAGCGCACGGAAACTTACACCTGTGGTGAAGATGGTATCTATCGCCGCAACAAACCGCATAAAAAAACCGGGGCAACCAGCAGGTCCGGGTTCCGGCACACTTCCGGTGTTCATTTTTTGTTACTTTTATTGGCCGGTTTCTGCAACCGCCTGCTGCCATAACGCAAAACAGGTCATTTCTGTTATGCCTGGAATGACCTGTTGAATTCTCATTGATTCCCTTGATTTTGCGAAAAATTACTCGTTTTCCATACGGAACTTCATCCTGTTCATCCGGAGTTTTCGGATGAACAGCAGACGGCCTTGAACAGCCAACTTCTCGTTACGGCCCGTCAAGCCCGACAGCTTCCCGACAATTTTACCGGGTGGATTTGTCGAATTGCCTTGACTCAAGACATCATTCACCTATCTTCTTCACTTTGTTGAAAATGCGAAGCAAAAGCCAATCTACCAGACTTGGCAAAGGAGGACAGGTGCAGAAAACGCTCGATTTTTTCCGCGAAAATGATCAGTACGCCAAGCATTCAGGGATTGAATTGTTGGAGGTCAAAGCCGGCTGGGCCCGTGTGAAAATGACCATCCAGCCCTTTCATCTCAACGGAGCCGGAACGGTGCATGGTGGTGCGCTCTTCACACTGGCCGATTACGCCTTTGCGGCCGCGGCAAACAGCCGGGGACGGTTGGCTCTGGCGATCAATATCTCCATGTCATTTGTCAAAGCCGCCTACGACGGAGTGCTCTACGGCGAAGCGGAAGAGTTGTCACTCAACCACCATCTGGGAACCTACCAAGTCAAAATTGTCGACGACAAACAACGATTGATTGCTCTCTTCAACGGCACAGCCTACCGTAAAAATGAACCGCTTATTGGTGACGAATAAACCCCCAAGTGAGCGGTAAACAACGACAGAGCAACTCAATCTTTATTTTTAATTGCAATAGCTGACCCCGTAGGACGCTGTAAAGGAGAACTCAATGATAACTGCAAGCGACTTTCGGCGTGGATTGGTCGTACAGATCGACAGCGCCCCATGTATTATTCTTGATATCAGTCTGCAATCCCCGACCGCGCGTGGCGGCAACACTCTGGTGAAAACAAAATACCGAAATCTATTGACCGACCAGGTCCTGAACAAAACTTATAAATCTGGGGACAAGATCGACGAAGCTGATTTCAACCGCCGTAAAGGGCAGTTTCTCTATGCCCAGGATGAACAGGGTGTTTTCATGGACCGGGAAACCTATGAACAATACGAAGTCGGCGGTGAACTTTACGAAGAGATCTGCGGCTACCTGCTGGATGGCGGAGAAGTCTCGCTCGGCATATATAACGATCAGGTGGTGACCCTTGAGGTTCCTCAGGTGGTTGAACTGACCGTGACCGAAACGGCCCCAGCCTTGAAAAATTCCACCGCAACGGCTCAAACCAAGGAAGCAATTCTGGAAACCGGCATCTCGGTACAGGTTCCGGGATACCTGGAGACCGGGGAAAGAATCAAGGTCGATACCCGGGAGTGCCGCTTTATATCACGCGCCTGACTATCCGGATAGCCAGTTTTCAAACACTGACCCTTGTTAATATGTTTGCCAGTGGCCGGGAGGCCAGGCGGTGAAAGGGTTTCCGGTCCATCATTTTTTGTGAGAGCAACCACATGTTGTCAATTGAAATGATCCGCACGCGCCTGAGTCAACACCAACCGCAAAGTATTGCGGAAAGTTTTACCCGGCAGGCGGCCGTTGCCCTGATACTGACCCCTGGTGAGCAGGGGCTGGAAGTTTTGTTTATCCGCCGGGCAGAATATGACGATGATCCCTGGTCCGGAGATGTTGCCTTTCCCGGAGGGGGGATGGAAGCTCGAGACAACGGGGCACAACAGACCGCAGAACGGGAGGTCCGGGAAGAAATCGACTTCTTTTTGCGGCCGGAACATTATCTTGGTCAACTGGATGACTTGGCCGGCGCATACCTTTCGGTGCGGGTCTGCTGTTTTGTTTACCTGTTGCCGGAGAAACCGCTGCTGAAATTTAATGGTGAGGTGGTTGACACCTTCTGGGTTTCCCTACGCGAATTACAAAGCCCGACCAGGCGCCTGACGGCCAGCTTTGCCTACCGCGGGACATACCGTACCCACCCGATTATCAGCCTGGAAGGGTACTGTGAGCGTTTTCTCTGGGGAATGACTTACCGTTTACTGGAAAGCTTTATGGCCCTGTTCCCGAAATTGAATCAATCCGCCAATAAAAAGGTATAATGATTCATCGGCTGAGCAAAATCGGTCAGCATCTTGAGGGGATAACCGATTCTCTTCACTGTGGAAAAGATATCCTTCTCCAGCGGGAAAGCCCTGTGATCTGCTCGACCTGTGGCAAGCTCATAATATCTCCAAATTGCAACAACGGCCCTATAAAGAATCTATAAATTCAGCAAGTAAGGCAAAGTATTCCCGCGCGTTAACAAACATGATGTCATTGTGATTGCCCTGCGGGAAAATTTTCAGCTTTTTGCGCCCTGCCGCCCAGTCAAAAAGGCGTTGACCGTGGCTGACATCGACCAGACCATCATATTTGCTGTGCATGACCAGTAGCGGGCCGGTGTATTTGGCCATTTTCTGCTGATGATTCAGACATGCATCGGCCACGGCCGCCAACTCGACGGAGCTACTCCCTAACTCTTGCGGATGCACTCGCAGCAGCAATCGTTCCAGGACATCGGCAACCCCGCTTTCCAGAATCAGCCCGGCCGCATCGGGAAACCGCGCTGCCGCCTCAATGGCAAAAATTGAACCGACGCTGCGACCGAAGAAAACCAGTTCGCCGGCCGGCTTGCCAAGCGCCTCTACGGTCGGCAAGACATCATCCAGCATTTTTCCCAACTGCGGTTGTCCGGTCGATTGGCCATAACCACGGAGTTCGGCCAGAAAACAGTTACATCCCATCTGTTGAATCCGCCGAACGAAATCCCCCTGCCAGTCATCGACAATCTCGCCGTTCCCATGGAAGTGCACCAGGGTTTTCGCTGCCGGATCAATCTCATGATAGCTGCAGGCCAACCGCGCATCACCACAATCAACCCAGAAGGGATTGGCAAACGAACCCTGCCGAGGAAAAAAATAGCGTTCACTGATCAATGGATGGTTGAGCAATTCACCAAGCATGTTTCACTCCACAAGAAATCGGGACAGAGATTTTTCAATACAATCCCCAAGCAAGCCAGATAAATTCGCAGAATATCACTTTAGAGGGATCATTTTTGCAATTTTACGCAACTATTTCGCTTGCCGGTCATCCGCCAACAAAAAAATAAGCTCGTACTGCGACATGGTACACTAAACACTGTTAGAATTGAAAATGTCGTTTGTTTACGATTTTTTTGAGGATGTGCTTCTGGTTGTCTGGGGGGTTTTATGCAAGTCCTGTTATGCTGCGATGATTCCACGTTTATTTCGCGGCTGAAAACGGAACTTTATGAACAGGGGCACACTGTTCTGCACTTTGAACACACAGAAACGGTGCACCTTCCCGACGGCCCGCTGCTGATCATCCTCGATTCAGATGATGCGCAGGGAGATGTCCTGGCGGCTATCCGGCACAGGAAAAATCAGCGACCGGACCAGCCACCAATCCGCACCATCCTGTTAATTTCACAGGGTGCACCGATCAACATCGAAGAAGGCGTTGACGCCGGGTGTGATGATTTCCTGTTACGCCCCTTTACCCCGATAGAACTCAGCGTCAGAATCAAGTTCAACCTCCACCTGCTGGAAAAACAGTCGCAACCCGGACTCTCCGACAAGAATCTGGTTTTTGAAAATGCCCCGGTCAGCCTCCGGCAGGAGGACTTTTCTGCCCTGAAAAAACGCATAGAGCAACTACGTGCTGAGGGCATAGAGGATTTTCGCCAATACTTCCGAACACACCCGGAAGTTGTTGCCGAATGTGCAACACTGGTCAAAGTACTCAACGTGAATCGGAAATCACTTGAACTACACCGGGCGAACAGCAAAGCAGAACTTCTGGTCGGGTTAGCCAATACCTTCACCGAGGAATCTTTTGCGGTCTTCCGTGAAGAACTGATCGGCCTGACTGAAGGGAAAAAGCATTTCAGATCAGAGGCCGTCGTCAAAACCCTCGATGGAGAAAAAAGGGATGTCATCGTACAATTTTTTGTTGAGCCGGATAGCAGGGACTGGTCTCAGGTCTACCTGGCACTGACGGACATCACTGAGCAGAAGAAATTCGAGGAGACCTTACAGTCGAGTGAATCCCGACTCCGGAGTATTTTACGCGTAGCTCCTACCGGGATCGCCCTGGTCATCGATCGAGTCCTGCAGGCGTCGAATCAAAAACTATGCGAAATTGTCGGTTATTCCCGTGAAGAACTGATCGGCCGGCCGGTCAGCATGTTCTACCGCACGAATGAAGATTATGAATCTGTCAGCCGGGAACAATACCGCCAAATCGACCTTTACGGCACCGGAACGATCGAAACCCGCTGGCAATGTAAAGACGGAACAATCATTGATGTCCTGCTCTGCTCCACGCCCCTGAATGCCACCGACCTCTCTGAGGGGGTTACTTGTACGATACTGGACATGACCGCTCGGAAGCGGGCGGAAAGGGCATTGCGCGACAGTGAAGAAAACCTGCGAACGATTCTTCACTCAATCGGGGATGCGGTCATCGCCACGGATACCCAACAGTGTGTGATCAAACTCAATCCGATTGCAGAACAGCTCACCGGGTGGGACGCAAGTGAAGCGACAGGAAGAAACCTCAAGGAAGTTTTTAATATTATCAACGCAGAAACCGGACTGCAGGCAGAAGATATCGTTGGAAAGGCACTAACCTCAGGTAAAATTGTTCGTCTCAGCAATCAAGCCATCCTCAGATCCAAGGAGGGCAAACAATACCCTATTGCGGATTCGGCAGCACCGATCAAAGATGCCGGTGGCAACACGAACGGAGCCGTGTTGGTGTTTCGCGACATGACCGAAGAGCTACGGACACGCGAAGAGTTACAGAGGATGCAAACCCTGGAAAGCATCGGCATCCTCGCCGGGGGGATAGCTCACGATTTCAACAACATCCTGATGGGCTTGTTCGGCAATATTGCCATGGCAAAAAGGAAACTATCCCCGGATCATCCCAGCTACAAAAATCTGCAGAACGCCGAAAACAGTGCTGATCGCGCAAAAAATCTGACCGGGAAATTGCTCACATTTGCCAAGGGAGGGGAACCGATCAGGGATTATGTCAGCCTTGCTGATCTGGTTAAAGAAGTCGTCGGGTTCGACCTTACGGGCAGCAACGTCAAACTGATTTTTGAGTATCCCGAGGATCTCTGGGCTGCAGATGTTGACAAGGGACAAATCCAGCAGGTGTTTTCCAACCTGACAACCAACGCCAACCAGGCGATGCCGGAAGGAGGAGCGCTGCAAATCAGTCTCCAGAATCTGCACAATACAGATCATCTTATTCAAGGCCTGGCAACTGGAAAGTATATCAAGGCAGTTGTCAAAGATAGCGGGTCTGGAATTGATAAAAATGATCTCGGACGGATATTCGACCCCTACTTCAGTACCAAACAGGCGGGCACCGGCCTCGGGCTTGCGACCGTTTATTCGATTATCCACAAGCATAACGGACAAATCAGCGTCACCTCGGAACCCGGGAAAGGGACAACCTTTACCCTGTTGCTCCCGGCAAAGGACTCAGCAGCACCTCTGCAAAAAACAGCAGAAGTCGAGACAACTTTGCCCCTATTCACCACTGCCCGCATTCTGGTGATGGATGATGAATCAGCCATTCGGGATTTAGTGACGGAAATGCTGAAAAATATCGGCTATTCAGTTGTGACAACCTGCAACTGCCATGAAGCCATCGCTGCCTATAAGCAAGCTCGGGAAAAGGGCGAAGACTTTGACATTGTTATCCTTGATCTCACCATCCCGGGTGGACCTGGCGGAAAAAAGGCTGTCAAGGAGATTCTCCAGATCAATCCTGAAGCAAGAGTCATCGTTGCCAGTGGTTACGCTGAAGATTTGGTCATGTCCCGCTGCGAAGAATATGGTTTCAAGGGGATCATCACCAAGCCCTATACTCTCGAAGAACTGCAAAAAGCCCTTGAAACAGTAATGGCTTCCTAGGAATCTGTCGGACTATCCATGAGCCAGCTGCAAATCCGGCTGCTTGGCCCAGATTTATGCTTCTTTTCAGCCCATAGCTACGGCTATGCGCTTTCAAACGAGCCCAAATCTGACCTCAAACTTCCAAATTTTCGCTTCGGCCCGGATAGCCCGACAAGATCCTAGATCAGGAACCGGCAGGTTTGGCGAAGAAATTCCTCAATGCCCGAGTCGTTCCGCCAGCGGAATCAAGCGCTGATAATCGCTGTAAGTCAGGCTGGTTTCCCAGTGTCCGCTGAGCATTCCGAACAAAACCCCGCTCGCGAACAGCAGAATGACCACCAGAGAAAAACTCCAGGCCGGCAATGGCCGCTGCCAGAGGCTGATAGCCAAGGTGTCCGGTTCAGGGCAGTGATCGACACAGGTCAGGCAGCCGGTGCACTCCGCAGAGCAGACATCCCGCAACTGATGGACCTTGATGCCGGCCGGGCAGGCATTGCTGCAGGCCTCACAACCGTTGCAGCTTTTTCTGTTGCGCTGGATTTTCATTGGGCTGTACAGGCTTAACATCCCCAGTAAAGCACCATAAGGACAAAGGTAGCGACACCAGAAGTTCTGGTAGAACAGGGACAAAATCGCCAGAGCAAGGATGATGACAAGGCTGGTATTTGACATGCCGGTGAAAAAATGCAGCATTTTGACATCGGCAATTGCCCAGTAGGGGGCCGTGAGAAAAGCTTTCACCGCCAGGACCGGCATATCGAGCAGGACCAGTTTGGCAAAGAAGAGCAGCAGCGCGTATTTCGTAACCCGCAATAGGACATCGAACCATTTCCAGATGTGGTAATTTCGCCCGAACAGCTTCCGTCCCAGTTTCCAGAGTCCCTCTTCCAGGGTTCCCACCGGGCAGAGCCAGGAACAGAAAGACTTGCGCGCCAGCAGGGCCATGACGAGAAAAGTCAGGAAAAGCACCAGGGCGGCCGGATGGACCCGATCAAAATAACCGCCGGCCAGCCAGGCTTTGAGACTGACCAGGGCACCGATCGGCAGGAACCCCTCAACTCCCGGCGGACGCCAGTAATAGGCCGTCTGGCCGAAAGTCTCGAAATGACGCACAAACAGGGCAAACTGAATGCCCAGGAACAGACACCAACAGAGAAATCCCCACTGCACCAACAAGCGCCAGCGAACCGCCTTCGACCATGAATGAGCTATTTTCATAAGAATGATGTACGTGATTTCCGCGAAGCGGGATATGACCTAAATCAAATTCCTGGAAGTAGAATTCGTGTCCATCCGAAGTTCCCGGATGGACACGAATTAATAAATCGCCGGCGGGTCAGGGTAGTCAAGTAACTCCCCGCTCGGCGTGCGTATCAGCAGCCGAGCACCCTCACGATGCAGATATTCCGGTAACAGAGGAACCTTTCCCTGCCCCCCCGGAAGGTCGATAACATAATGAGGCGATGCCAAGCCTGACACCGGTCCACGCAGGGATTTCATGATTTTCAGGCCTGATTCGACGGGGGTTCGAAAATGTTCTCCGCCACGGACGAGATCCATCTGGTGCAGGTAGTAAGGACGTACCCGCATTTTCAGCAACCCACGAAACAGCTCCCCGATAATCTCCGGCCGATCATTGACACCACGCAAGAGAACCGTCTGGTTTCCCAGCACGATCCCGGCATCAGCCAACTTTCCACAGGCTTCAGCGGCCACAGCGGTCAGCTCTCGCGGATGGTTGAAATGGGTGTTGAGGTAAAGGGGCGCAAAGCGCCTCAACAGGGTACAGAGTTTCTCGGTAATTCTTTCCGGCAAAGTGACCGGCACCCGTGTCCCGATCCGCATGATCTCGACGTGTGGGATGGCATGGACGCGGGCCAGCAGGTCGCCCAATACGGAGTCGGGCAGCAGTAGTGGATCTCCCCCGGAAAAAATCACGTCACGGATCTGTGGGGTGGCCGCAATGTAGTCGATACCGTCACGCAACTCACGAAAACTGAGGGACATACTCGGGCAACCGACCTTGCGTTTACGGGTGCAGAAGCGACAGTAGACGGCACAATTGCCGGAAACCAGAAAAATCACGCGGTCGGGATAACGATGCACCACTGACGGAACCGGTGACAGGTTCTCCTCTCCCAGTGGATCAACCAGCCCGATGTCGTCCAGTTCGCGTGGATCGGGAACACACTGACGCCAGATCGGGTCGCCGATCTGTTCTATCAGACTGAAGTAATAGGGGGTGATGCGCATCGGGTAACGTTCAACCACCGCGGCAAACGGCTGCGGATCGATGGCGAACCGTTCCGCCAGTTGACTCGTTGTCGTCAAGCTGTCCTTGAGCGCCTGTTGCCAGGATTCCCGGGCCATTATTTATTATGCTCCGCTGGTTGTCGGCGATCATGCAGCAGCCAGGTGGGAATCATCAGCAACAGTAATCCGATATCACGCCAGAGCGCCATCAGGGGGCTGGTTCTGTTTTCTGCGTCCGGCTTAAAGCAGCCGCAATCGATATCGAAGCCGCGTATAATGGCGGAGGTGAGCGCCAGCATAAAAATAACATTGAGCACAAATAACACCAGGAGCGCCGGTCGCACCCTTTGATTGAGCAGCAACAAAACACCGCAAAGCAGTTCCAGGTAGGGAAGGGTCGCGGCAACAAGATAGTTCCAGGCGTAGGGAAGGATCTGATAATTTGCAATCTGCCCGGCAAAAGTGACCGGATCAACGGCTTTGATGAAGCCGGCATAGATAAAAACAGCGGCCAGTCCCAGTCGACTCAGGTGATAAACAATTGCTGACAGCCGGGTCATTCCAGTCCCTCCGCCAGGGGACGACCTTCATCACGCCAGAGCGGGAAGCCTCCCTCGAAAACACGGACCTGCCGGTAACCTTCCCGCAGCAAGCGTGCTCCCAAATCGAAAGAATCGGGGCAGCCGAAACCGGTACAATAGACAATCAGCACGCGGTCTCTCGGCACCTGTTGCATAAACCTCGGCAGTCGTGTCGTCAATTCTTCCAGAGGCATCGGGACCGCGCCGAGCGGATGGGATATCCGGTAGGCAGCAAGATTGCGGGCATCAACCAACAAGGCTCCCTCGGCGAGCAGTTCGTCCAGTTCCTCCAGCTCCACCAGATCAGGGTAAGCATTCGTAACGACCGAGGATGCTGTCCCGGTGGCCGGGGGCACTGTTTTTCCCACCGGGGTGGCGACCGTTTTGCCGCTGAACGCATCCATCACCAACTGGTAGTTGATACTGAAACCGACAGTGAGTGCCAGCGCACAGAGCATCAGGGCCTCAAGAAAAATCCGCTGTAAAGCCGGGCTGATCCACGAGTCACTCATCGGGCGATTCTATCAGTTCGGGCGAAAAGGTATTGATGATTTCCCGTAACTGCTGATTTTCCCTGGATAATCGATCAATTCGCAGGTTGCAGTCGGTCAGCACCTC
>JAUVEB010000146.1 GCA_030595055.1 Desulfuromonadaceae bacterium | reverse complement strand
GTAGCGAGAAATCGGCTGTTCGAGGGCAGATTTTCGTAGGTTTGAGAGCGAATAGCACCGCTATTTGTCGAAAACATACGGAAATATGAACCGATCAGACGGTTTCGCAGTAGGTTCTTGTATTGTCGGACAGCCTCCTGGGCCATCTCATGTTTTTTTGCTAAGACATATAGGGCAATCTATGAAGAGAGCCATGTTCACAAGACTTCTGATCTTCGGCCTGTTGTGCCAGGCGATTATTTCATTTCTTCCCGGAACGAGCAGCGGGCTGACCATTGAAGAGGCTGTGGCTCTGGCGCTGACAAATAACCCTGCTCTACAAAAACAGCAGATGAGTCGGACCTTGAGCGAAAGAGACTTGAGCGGGAAGAGATCAGAGAATTTTGGCAAGATTGACCTGCTGGCTTCCTATGGCTATTACAATCTGCCGCGCACTCTGGTTCCGTTGACCCCGGCATCAATCGCTACGGATCCCACGGGCGTTCCCACTACTGTGGATCTCTTTACCACAGGAATCAGGTATGAGGTGCCGCTTTTCACCGGTTTTGCCCAACAGCGTTCAGTGGAGATTGCCGCTCTCGAAAAAGAGCTGGCTGGAGCTGCACTGAAACTGAGCCGGGAGCAGCTCATTTATAATGTGAAAACGTTGTATGTCAATATCCTTTCCCTGCAGGCACAGGAAGAGGCCCAAAGGGAGTTCCATAAGGCACTGCGCAGGCTTTATGAGGATATTTCTTTTGAGGTCAAACTGGGAAAAAAGGCCAGGGTGGAGCAGCTGAAGGCCGCGGCTGATCTTGAAAACGCCAGGGTTAAATCGCAGCAGATCGGTGGCAATAGCAGAATATTGAAGGCCGCTCTTGCGGCTCTGCTTAACCTTGACACCATCACCCGTCTGGAAAAATTTTCTGTGGAGATGTCGATTCCCGGTGAGATTGAACCCGCCAAAGAGGTTCAGGGTCTGCAACGATACCGTTCTGCTGCCCTTGACGTGGAAAAAAAGATCAGGCAGGTGGAGAAAAGTACAGCGGCCTATTACCCCCAAGTGAGTTTCAATGGGTTTTATGGCCAGAATTATGGTCCCAATGACAGTTCCAATCTTAATGAGGGGGACTGGAATAATCAGGAAGTCTGGCAGGCGGTTGTGAGTCTGAAGTGGACTGTTTTTGACTTTGGCGGCCGGAAGACAGCGCGTAACATGGCTGTCATACGCGAGCAGCAAAGCCGGCGGGAGCAGTTAACCACAGAGCTTGAGCTGAAGAGAGCCCTGAGTGAAGCAAGCATAAAAATCGAGATGGCTGTTGATGCGTTTCATTCTGCCGAGACCGAGCTTGCTCTGACCCGCGAGACGGAGATGATTGAGCAGATCCGCTTTGCTAACGGCGCTGTGGACGTCAATGATTTGCTCTATGCAAAGGCCCGTAATCAACTGGCCCTGAGCCGTTCTATTGCTGCCCGATATGCCTATCGGGAAGCCTGCTTTTACCGGGATTACCTGCTGGAAAATGGAGAGAGTCAATGAAGAAAGTTATTATATTTCTGCTGATTATTATCCTACTCGGCAGTGCGGTCATGCTCCTGATAAAACGCAAACAGAGTATCAAGGATGCTGCGACCCCGACTCCTTTGACCCATCAGGTAAAAGTCGTTTCGGCAACCACGGAACGATTGGAGCAGACCCGTTCTTTTCTTGCGCTGCTCACCTCCCGGGAGACTGCCAAGATTTCTTCCAAGTTGAGTGGCCGAATAAAAGCGGTTCCGGTCAGGGAAAACCAGTCGGTAAGAGAGGGCGACCTGCTCCTGCAGATTGATGACCTGGAAATTGTTTCAAGCATCCAGTCCCTGCAGGTGAGCCTGAGGGCTCAGAAAAAGGATGTCCAATATGCCGGCAGCCTCCATGAACGCAACCGGGCTCTTTTTGCGGTGGGCGGTCTGGCCCGGGAGAAGTTTGAAGCCTCGGAAGTCGCATATGCTGTCAAACAGGCAGGCCTTGAAGCGACCCGGCAGAAGATCACTGCCTTTGAAGTTCAGCTCAGTTATCTCAACATTAAGGCCCCTTTTGACGGGACTGTCGGCACCATCTTCTCTCGCACAGGGGATCTTGCCAACCCGGGCCGGCCATTGCTCTCCATTAATTCTCCAGGGCAAAAACTTACCTTCAGCTATGTACCGGGAAGTTTTGCCATCAGGGCAGGGCAAGAAGCTTTTCTGGAGGGCCGGAAAATCGGTCAGATTGCAGCCCTCTACGCTGATGCTGAAAACGGTCTCTCTGTGGCGGAAGTGGCGGTTGAAAACCCTCTGGAAATGCCGAACAACAGTTATCTCACCATTGATCTGCTCACCTTCGCAGCGAGCGGTTGTAGCGTTCCCCTTGATGCACTCCTGCAAAAAAAGGCGGGGGCACAGGTCATGGTCTATGAAAACGGACAGTTCACTTCTTTTCCGGTGAGCATTATTGCCGGCAACAGGGACCGAGCCCTCATCGAGCCCTGTCCCGCCTCGCCCGTGGCCGTGGCGGCCGAGGCAAAGCTGAGTCAGTTGCCCGGCTATGGCCATATCCTGATTCATGGGAGCGACGTGCATGAATAGCAGCTTTATCGAGCGCCTCCTGCAGCGGCCCTATTTCATCTATTCCTTTCTGGCCCTGTTTGTTTTTCTGGGTATTGCCGGTTATCAAAAGGTTGATCGCAAACTCTTCCCGGAGTCGAACTACCCGGAGATTGCCGTGGTTATTATCCAGCCCGGTGGGTCTGCCAAGACTCTGGCGGCCAACGTTGCGGTCCCTGTGGAAGAGGAACTCTACAGTCTGGATAAGATCCGCAGGGTTTTTTCAACAACCATTGATGAAGTTTCTGTGATCCGGGCCGAGTTTGAATACAGTAAAGATCTGGATATGGCGGCAAGTGATGTCACCAATTCCATCAACAAGATCCGCTCCGCACTGCCGCCGGATATCGAGGAACCGCAGGTCCATAAAATTTCCGCCGCCACGGCACCTGTCGTGGTGATCGGCATCAGTTCCGATTCAATCCCCCTGCCTGATATCCGCCAACTTGCTGAAACCGAACTGCGTCATGAACTGCTCAAGACTTCGGGGGTGGCCAATGTCGACATCTTCGGCAGTTATAAAAAGGAGCTGCAGATCATCATTGACAAGGCCCGTCTGGATCAATACGGCCTTGGTTTGACCGCGGTGATGGCAACATTGCAGAGCAATAATAAAGATTATGCCATCGGTTTTATCAGCAATGAGAAAAACCGCTACCTGTTAAAGTCTCCCGGTAAGGAGGAGACGGTGCAGGGTCTTCGTGATCTGCACCTGACGCCGGCTGTGCGACTGGCTGATGTGAGTGATATCTATTTCGGCCATTATGAAAACAGTTCCGGTTATTACGGCAACGGTCGGCAAGCGATCGCCCTTTCGGTCCAGCGCGGACTCAATGCCGATGTGCTCAACACCATCGACCGGGTTGAGGAAACGCTTGAGAAAATAAAGAGAAAATATCCGAACCTCCGTTTTGAGATCACGGACACGCAGAAGGATACCATTGTCCAGAGTACCGAGAATATGTTCGAAGCTCTGCGGGACGCCATCATCATGTCGACGATCGTGGTCTTCTTCTTTCTGGCCAGCTTCCGCCAGGTGTTGGTTGTTCTGGCCACCATTCCGGTGGTCTACGCAAGCACCGTTGCCCTGATGTGGATCATCGGCATCGAGTTTAATGTAGTCACCCTGACCGGGATTATTCTGGCCCTCGGCCTGCTGCTGGACGACACGGTGGTGGTCATGGAAAATATTGAGCGTCATTATAAGGAAGGGGGCAGCGATATCAGGAAGTCGGTTCTCTCCGGCACCAAGGAGATCATGTTTGCCGATCTTTCCGGCACCATCACCACAATGATTGCCCTGGCTCCCATCCTCTTTGTCGGTGGCTATCCCCAGACCATATTCCGTCCCCTGGTGGGGACACTGCTGCTGGCCCTCGCGGCCTCCTATGTTATTTCTATCACTGCCGTACCGTTGCTCTCGATGAAGATACTGACCATGGAGCAGCCTTGGATTCTCCGCGCGGAAAACTTTTTTCACCGGATAACCGACTATGTCAACGATCAGATACGCTCCTTTTTTTCCGCAGCTGTCCGCCTGGCCTTACGGAAAAAAACTGTGGCCGTAGCCTATTTTGTCTGCCTGGCCCTGCTCTTCGGGATCAGTGTCCGGGGCGTGATGCCCACGGTCGGGCAGGAACTGATGCCCCCCATGGATACCGGCGGGGTGAGAGTTAATATTGTCACAGAGCCTAATCTGCCCATTGAGGCAAGCCGGCGCATCGTTGCAGAGGTGAACAACATCCTGACGGAAAACGGCCCCCTGCTGCGCCTCTCTTCAGCCATCGGCAGTGAACCGGGGGTGCTCAGTATCGGCAGCGGCAGCGGTACGGATCATATTGCCGTTACCGCCAGCTATGTGAATCGTTATGAACGGGATGAGACGATCTGGGATATTGAACGGCGGCTGCGGCCTCTGCTGGCCCGGATTGATAATATCAAGAGTCTTGAGGTTGTGGATTACGGGGCAACGGCCATGGCCAGTATCCGGGCAAGTATTGATGTCACCTTGTCCGGCCCAAGCTTTGACGATCTGGAAACAGCAGGAGACCTGGTGGAAAAAGCCCTCTATAAAACCAGAGGCATTGTCTCTGTTGCCAGAACCTGGGACAAGGATAAGACCGTGTATAACCTTGAGATCGATCAGGCACGGGCGGCCATGTACGGCCTCAAAAGTGCGGATATCGCCGGGCAGTTGCAGGCCGTTTTACGGGGAGCGTTGGTGGCCTCTTTTCCTCTGCAGAACAGTGTTGATTTCGCGGTGCGTGTCTGGCTGCCTGCCGATCAACGAGACACTGTGGATATCCTGCAAGCCACTCTGCTTGACTCCCCTCAGGGAAAAATTCCCCTGGCCGCGGTCGCTTCTTTTAAGCGCGAGCAAGAACCGGGGGTCATCACCAGAGAGGGCTTGAGTTATACCCTCAATGTCTACGGATCGAGAGAAAAAGCCGCCATTTCCCATATCATGGATAATTTTGAAAAGGCATTTGCCGGGTCGGAACTTCCCCCCTCAGTGACCATGGCGCAGAGCGGGGATATTAAACAGTTTGAAAGTGCCGCCGGGAGGATGATCGGTGCCATCGGCTTTGCAGTGATCCTTATCTTTTTCACCCTGATTGCCCTGTTCAACAGTATCAGGGTGGCAACCTTGATAGTCCTTTCCATTCCGCTGACCATTATCGGTGCTTCCTGGACAAACCTCATCCTCGATTATCATGTCTCCATGCCGGCGATGATGGGCTTTATCCTTCTTTCCGGCATCATCGTCAATAATGCCATTCTGCTCATCCATTTTGCCCAGGAAAAGATGGCAGAAGGAATGACCAAACAAGAGGCCATGCTCGAATCGATCCACATTCGTACCAGGCCGGTACTGATGACCGCCTTTGCTGTGGCCGCAGGCATGTTGCCGGTTGCCCTGGGCTCGGCAATCGGCCTTGAACGGCTCGCCCCTCTCGGCGCAGTGGCCATCGGCGGTCTCATTGTCGGTACTTTTTTAACCCTGCTCTTTATCCCCCTGATCTTCATCATGGTGACAACGGAAGGTGGAAAACAGCCCGTGGGGTGAGATTTTGCCATTGCCATAATCGATTCGATCACTTCAAGAAAATCAACGATACTTATGGGCA
>JAUVEB010000262.1 GCA_030595055.1 Desulfuromonadaceae bacterium | reverse complement strand
AACTCCACCTGTTTACGCAACAACGGCCGGCCGAGACGCAGAGAACGCTTGAGCCGCTTGCCGTAGACATCGTCAGCGGTAAAGAGCGGTTGCCGCAAACGGGAGATGTCCTGCTGCTGAAAACTGATATCTTCCGGGCCGAGTTTATCGCCCCGCCGCAGGTTGTCAGCGGCAACAGCAATTTCGGCCAAAGCTTCCAGTTCAACGCGTATCGACTGATTGTGAACAACCTGCCCGTCAACCCGGGTCAAAAGAGTGACCCGACGGCTGCCGATCACCCCCGGTTTGGCCGGAATCACCTGATGGTCGATACGACCCCGGGGAACCGGGTAGGGCTCGGGCAGAGCAATCGACTTAAAGCGCAGCTCGATATGCGGCAGCCGCGCTGACTCATCGGCCAGATAATCCTTGAGAATCTGCCTGATCTCCTGCCGGCTGATCAGCTGCTCTGCATCCCCCGACCGAGCTTGCGCCGGTGCCGGGGACAACATTGCCAACAACATGATTATCGTCAACAGAGTTCTCATCGAGTGAGCCTTTTTAACGAACCAACTGACTGGTGATGGAGAGCATTTCATCCGCTGTTTTAATCGCCTTGGAATTGACTTCGTAGGCGCGTTGCCCGGCGATCATATTGACCATCTCTTCCATGATATTGACGTTAGAACCCTCCAGAAAACCCTGAGAAAGGGTACCGAAACCTTCTTCACCGGGAGTTCCGGAGATCGGGTTGCCGGTGGTCGGGGTTTCGGCATAGAGGTTCCGTCCCAGACTCTTCAATCCTGACGGATTACCGAAACGTATCAGTTCGATATTTCCTGCCAGGGTCGGGGTACTTTCGCCGTCCAGGAGAACCTCAACATTGCCCCTGCTGCCGATGTTGATCGCAGTTGAATTTTCAGGGATGACGATTTCCGGGACGACCGGATAGCCGTCAGAGGTCACCAGACGGCCGGTGCTGTCTTTTTTCATCGCCCCGGAACGGGTATAGGCGTCTGTTCCGTCAGGCAGAATGACCTGGAAAAAACCGGAACCTTCAATCGCCAGATCCAGCTCATTTTCAGTCTGCTGGAAATCACCCGAGGTAAACACTTTTTGCACCGCGGCAACCCGGGAACCGAGACCGACCTGCACGCCGGTGGGGACTTCGCTGCCATCAACTCCCGTGCCTGCGGCTCTGCTGGTCTGGTAGAGAATATCCTGAAAATCAGCCCGACTTTTCTTGAACCCGGAGCTGTTGACGTTGGCCAGGTTGTTGGCGATAACATCCATGTTCACCTGCTGTGCCTGCATGCCGGTTGCTGCGGTCCAAAGCGCTCTGATCATCTTTTATCTCCTTCTTCTTCCGCTGCTGATTTGCAGCACTCTTTTTTTGTTTATTGAACCAGGCCGATCTCGGCGGCCTTGCTGCCCATATCACTGTAAATCCGCAATGCCTTCTGCGTCGCTTCAAACGCCCGCAAATTCACGTTCATGCGAACCATCGTCCGCATCATGTCGACATTGGAGGTTTCAAGGTTATTCTGTACCAATTGCGGTGCCGGATGCGGTTCCGGTTGGCTCCCGTCAGAAGGGAGAAAAATGCCTTTGGGGGCACGTTGCAGAATCGCATTGTCCGCGAACTGAAATACGGCGATCCGGGCGATCTGCTCGCCGTTGTACCAGATGTTGCCATCCGAGGCGATGTCGACATCGGGGCTCGGCAGAGTCATCGGTCCGCCGCCGGCACCCATCACCGGCTGATTATTGCCATCAATCAAAACCCCTTCAGTATCCAGTTTGAAGGTTCCTCTGCGGGTATATCCGAAGGTGCCGTCGGCCTGCTCTATCTGGAAAAATCCATCACCGTTAATTGCCACGTGTAAGGGCTCACCCGTAAATTCCAGCTGCCCGGGCGTAAAATCGATGGTTTCACCTGACACGCGAACGAAATTGACCCCCTTGGAGGCCATCCCCGACTGGGCCTCGGTAAGTTCTGCATGGAACGTCGGGACACCCTTTTTATAGGCATGGGTTCTCGTCGCCGCCAGATGCTCACTGATGTTATCCATCATCTGCATCCGTCCGACTAAACCCGCGACTGCTCCGTATTTACCATCGCCCATCTTGCCGCTCCAATCTCTTACCGTTGTCTGCTTCTCGACCTGCCGGTAAAAATAGTTTAATCGGCTCGCTTGCCCGCAAACGACTGTTTCAGTTTCGCCAGCTGCAGCAGTTGCTCAACTTCGGCCGGAGCCATCTGCAAGGCCTCGGCAATCCCTTCGGCATCGAGGCCCTGTTGCGCCAAGGAACCGACATAGCGATATTTTTCTGCCGAATTCCGACGACTGAAAGGCTGTGGCTGCTGCCGTTCAGCAGTATCGAGGCTGGTCGAAAAATTGCCTTTTACCACCGGCGCAACGACGGACCTGCGGTCCATGAGATTGCGCAGTTCATTCAGCTCTCGACGTAATTTACCTGTCACCTGCAACTGCCGGAATCCGAGCAACAGGGCAAACATGGCCAGGCAACCGACGATCAATAACAGCAGCTGCTCTGTGACCAT
>JAUVEB010000079.1 GCA_030595055.1 Desulfuromonadaceae bacterium | reverse complement strand
AGGTGCTGTTCAATCGGTCTGGTTTTCAAGGGCGTCTCCCATTCTCCCATTTTTATAAAGTGTATACAGTATACAGTGTATGTCAACGCCTTTCTACCTCTACTTGTCTTTTTTGTTCCCGATCGCTATCATGATAACTCTTTTCCAGGAGCCTTCATGGACCCGCTACGCAAAATTTTTTTGTCACTGTTGACTCTCGCGGTATTGATCAGTGGGGGCACCCTCGGTTATGCTCTGATTGAGCAATGGTCCGTTTTTGAATCCCTTTATATGACCGTTATTACCCTCACTACGGTTGGCTATCGAGAAGTTTATGATCTGTCTTATGAAGGGAAGGTTTTTACCATCCTGTTGATCCTTTTCGGCGTCGGAACCATTGCCTATACGATCGGATCAATGTTTCAATTCATGGTGGAGGGCCAACTTCGCCGATTGTTGGGGAGGAAAAAATTGCAAAAACAAATCAGCAAGCTGCGGGGGCACTACATCATTTGCGGTTATGGACGAATTGGTCGCTTGATCAGCCGGGATTTTGCCGCGAAGCCGCTCCCTTTTATCATCGTCGAACAGGATACGGAACGGTGCCGGCACATTGATGAGGATGGACACCTTTATGTCGAAGGGGATGCCACACACGACGAAGTTCTGGAACGGGCCGGCATTCATCAGGCTAAAGGATTGATTACCGTGGTCACCTCAGACGCCTCTAATGTTTTTATCACCCTGACTGCACGCGGGATCAACCCGGAGCTGTATATTCTCGCCCGTGCCAATGAGGACGGATCCGAGATAAAACTGCTGCGAGCCGGAGCCAACAGAGCGGTATCCCCCTATACCATGGGCGCATCTCGCATGGCCCAGGCAGTGCTGCGCCCATCAGTCGTCGATTTTATCGATATCGCCATCGGTCGTGAAAACATTGAATTGCAAATGGAAGAAATCAAAGTGGCCGCAGACTCCAACCTGACAGGAAAAACTCTGATTACCTCAGCTATTCGTAAAGACCTTGGTTTAATTATTATCGGCATCAAAAAAGGTAACCAGATGAAATTCAACCCGGATCCGGGCACTGAAATCAACCGGGGAGATATCCTGATCGCTCTCGGGGAACAACCGGAAATCAAGCGGCTTGAAATCATTGCATCTGGTCAAGGGTAACAAATGAAAACTAAACTTTTCGTTCATATTCAGGCACAACTGCTCCCTGCCAGGATGCCTTTTCTGCTTAATCGCAAATTACAGCCGGAGATCGGCTGCCAGGAAGTGGGTATCGACGAGCTTGATTTGGTCGAAATGTCACGCTGTGCCACACAGTTGGTGGATAGAGAGTTAAGCAATACAGTGCACGCCCCTTTTGCCGATTTTAATCCCGGCAGCTCGAAAAAACAGGAGCGGAAAAGAGCCCACGCAATGTGTCGGCAGTCGCTGCAACTGGCCGGTGCACTACAGAGCCGCTTGGTCGTCTTTCACCCGGGAATCCCCTACCGAGCAACCACCTATCAGCAGAATATCTGGCTGGAGAACTGTCT
The DNA here is from genome assembly GCA_030595055.1 of Desulfuromonadaceae bacterium. Taxonomy (GTDB): domain Bacteria; phylum Desulfobacterota; class Desulfuromonadia; order Desulfuromonadales; family Geopsychrobacteraceae; genus Malonomonas. Next base: position 8,142 of record JAUVEB010000079.1, on the reverse strand, counting down.
GACCTTCTGGCCTGAATATATTAAACAGGCCGAACAACGTGATCTTATCATCGCCATAGAAAACATCTACGAACCGAGTGCAGATATCTTTCTGGATCTCTTCAAAGAACTGGGCTCAACAAACTTCGGCCATTGTTTCGACATCGGTCATTGCCACATGTTTACCCAAAAACCACTGGATGATTGGTTCGCCAAACTTTCCCCGTACATTCTCCATTTACATCTGCACGACAATCACGGGCAACAGGATGAACATCTGCCGATCGGTGCAGGACAAATTGATTTTCCGACATTTTTTGCCAACGCAATAAAACTCCCGAACCACCCCAGCATGACATTGGAATCTCACAGCCTTCCCGAACTTGAAGTCTCCCTGGCGGCAATCCAGAGCTATCTGGATTGATCCGATAGAGAACAGCAAGAATGCTGGAAGCAGCGATCCCTCATACCCCCAACTCTCACCCGCAATAGCACGAAATAAACTGTGGGGAAATTTCGTACAAGTTCCCGTTATTTCCGATTACACTCAACACAAAAAAAGGAACCACACCCGATAAAATAGGCATGGTTCCTTTTTTGTGTTTTAAGGGGGCTCTTTATCACTCACCCAAAAGCCCGTTATCCGGAGGCATTATTTTTTTTGCGCCGCCGATCTCCTGGAGCTTTCTGCTGTAAGCTTCTTTTCAGCCCATCAGCATCGAATCCGCTCTCTTATTAATGACTCTCATGTGAGTCTGAGTGATCTTCAAGCTCTTCCTCCCAACCGGTCCACATCGGGATAAAATGTGCGATCATCGTATGTCCCAAGGTTGCCAGATAAACATGAGTGAAGATGAAGGCACAGAGGCAACAGGCGACAAGATAGTGCAGAGCTACAAGAACCTTAAGGCCGCCGAACATGATGATCAGGCCACTCAAGGGCTCTACATTAAGCAACAGAAGCCCGGACACACCAACCAGCGGAACCAGAATAAACATGATTACAAAATAAGCCGTCTTCTGCAGTGGATTAAACTTGTTATCCGGCGTTGGATGATGAGGATTGTCCCCACCCAGGAAGAAGGTAAAAAAGTAGAATATAGACTGTCTCAGCAGTCCATTCTGCAGATCATCTACCGTTGGTACGTAGAGCTTAACCATCGTCCGAGCGACGAAGACATAGTAGATAAGCCAGATGAAGAAAGAGAACACGACAACGTAACCAGCGGTGTTATGCAGGCTGATTACGGAGCTGTAACTGCCGAAGATGGAGAAATATTCAGGGAAGCGTATCTGTGCCCCGGTGGCACAGAGGGTGACGATCCCCAGTGCGTTGAGCCAGTGCCAGATACGAACCGCCGTCGGTTGCAGATAGATCATCTTTTTTTCGGCCATGACTATTCCCCTTTTCCCATTCTATTTTTCCGCGTCAGAAAACGCAGTGATCCGTGCCCAATCGGCAACAGCGTACCGCCGATAACAATCAGCAGGCCAAGGATACTCATCAAAGTACTTCGAGTGGCGCCCATCATATAGAAATCCGGCGGACCATTCAGCGCCTTGAGAACAGCCCCACTTTCAACTTCAATCCGCTGATAAGTTCCCTCACTGGTCGGCAGTGCCAGGAAGCTGGTCTGCATCCGCTCGGTTCCCGAGGTATGGCAGAAGCTGCAATCCCAACGATTATCCAGGGTTTCAACGGTATGCGAAACATCGGCCGGTGTCAGAGTCGCTTGCAGACGCATTGACCGGTAAGTCGAATCAAAATTGAAAGTGCTCAGTTCAGCCAAAGAAATTTTATTATCATTATCCAGATCGATTAAACTTTTTACATCTTCCTGTTTTGCCAGAGCGACCAGATCCTGATAGGTGGAGAGTTCAAAGTCACCCATAACCGCCTTGCTCTCTCGCTGCGTCATATAGAGAACGATAACGTAGTCTTCTGAATCGGTATGACAAGAGATGCAGGGAAGCTTGGCAATATGCCGATCAGCTTGGGTCAACCATTCACTGTGACTAGAGACAACGTCGTCTGTTTCATGACAACTAGCGCACTGCTGATTGAGGTCATAACCGGACACCTCATTTAAGCCACGGACTTGGTGTGGATTATGACAATCTCCGCAAGCGGCATATTCAACATGGGCAGTTTTCGCATACTGTTCACCAATCTCGTCATGGCAATCGAGGCAGGCAGCCTTGCTGACCTCTAAGCCATCATCCGGATGTTCATCCGTGACCGATTCGTGACAGGCGGAGCAACCGAGTTCTGCGTGGGCCGTAACATCAAAAACGGCGGCATTGATAAAAAGCTCGTCACCGACAGTTTCAATATCCTCATGACAACCCAGGCAATCCTCGCTTTCCATAGCAGCTGCTCCCAGCGGGAAAAACACTAGAACCAGCAGCAGAGAGTACAGTAGAAATTTTGCAGTAAATGCGGTTTTCATTTTTCTATCCTTCGGAATGAGGGTCAGATGGCTTCGGTTTCTGTCTCTAACAAGAGAATGTCTGACAGCAAGAATTCAGCCTCTCGCTAGAGATCCTTGCTGGTCTCCGTTTCCGATTCATCCTTTTTCTTACTTCCGAAACTCCACTTGGGAAGCCCGAAACTCTCCTTAGAAACCCCTAAACTCTCCTTGGAAACCCCGAAAGCCTGAGAAACGACAGGAGCCAATTGCAAAACGACGATCAAAGCACAAACCCCGAGAAACGCCCAAACGAAAAAAGTGCTGCCACCTTCCCGACTTTCCGCAGCAGCCAAAGCCGGACTAACCATGACGCTGACTGCCACAACTGCTGTGATAACCTGTCTTGTCCACTTCATAATCATCTCCTTGTCAATCCATTAAAGTACAATGGTTAAGTCAGAACGGCTCGGAATATCCCCGCCGCACAAATCAACGACCGAACGGAGTTCCTCACCGTATTCCTGATTATTCGGCTTCAGCGTGTGATAAAAATTTCGTCTTCCCTGACCCGGCACGACAAAGTTCCCGGTGCCCTTTTATCTGTCATCAGGACGCTGAATTTGAATAAGAACACCACACCAATGAGTAAACTCTGCGAAGCTGTTCAGTTCGCGATTCAATGACACAAGAGGTGTCCGTGTCAATACAAACACCGTCTTTACAACTCAATAACGATAATTTATGCGATATTTATGATTGCATAGAAACATACAAACTTATGAATAGTACTGCCGGGAGGGGGAGTTGAACAGTCAACATAAAGTCACCCCACCTGGAGCGCCGTTTTAACGGACAGATATCGTTAGTAGCCTTTTTTGCCGGCTACCTGAATCCGAATCAGGGCTCTCTGCAGTGCAGCTTCCATTATTATATGTTTTTTATCTTCCAACGGCAGAGACTTGAGAGCATCTTCAGCTCGGTCCAAAGCAGCCTTAGCTCGAGCAAAATCGATCTCATCCGACTTTTCCGCCGTATCAACCAGAACCGTGACGGTATCATCCTCAACTTCAAGATAGCCCCAGTTCACCGCTACATGAAACTGCTCGTTGTCTTTTTTGTAAGAGAGCTCCCCGACCTTCAAGGTTGTTAACAATGGGGTGTGACCGGGCAAAATACCCAGCTCGCCGACAAAGCCGGGGGCTGTAAGCTCATCAACCTCTTCTGAAAGCAGCCGCTTATACGGGGTGACCATCTCCAGTTTTAATTTATCAGCCATCAAGACTGTCCTTTATCTTAAATCCAGACCAAACGGTCGACTAAGCTGCCATACTTTGGGCTTTTTCAAGCACTTCTTCAATCGTTCCCACCATGTAGAAAGCCTGCTCCGGCAGGTTATCGTGCTTGCCCGCAACGATCTCCTGAAAACCCTTAATGGTATCCGCGAGTTCAACGTACTTACCGGGAGTACCGGTGAAGATCTCGGCAACATGAAACGGCTGCGAAAGAAAACGTTGAATCTTCCGGGCACGGGCAACAACCTGTCTATCTTCCTCGGAAAGTTCGTCCATACCGAGGATGGCGATGATATCCTGCAAATCCTTATAGCGCTGCAGGATAAACTGAACGTCCCGGGCAACCTTGTAGTGTTCTGCGCCGATAACCTGCGGATCAAGAATTCGGCTGGTGGAGTCAAGCGGGTCAACTGCGGGGTAGATACCGAGCTCGGCAATCTGCCGCGAAAGAACGGTTGTTGCATCCAGGTGAGCAAAGGCGGTCGCCGGAGCCGGGTCAGTCAAATCGTCGGCCGGAACATAGATCGCCTGTACCGAGGTGATGGAGCCTTTAGCAGTGGTCGTGATCCGTTCTTGCAACTCACCCATTTCGGTAGAGAGGGTCGGCTGATAACCGACGGCAGACGGAATCCGCCCGAGCAGCGCCGAAACTTCGGAACCGGCCTGGGTAAAGCGGAAAATGTTATCGATAAACAACAACACGTCCTGGCCTTCCTCGTCACGGAAGTATTCGGCAATAGTCAAGGCCGAAAGAGCAACGCGAGCACGTGCTCCCGGGGGCTCGTTCATCTGGCCGTAAATCAGCGCGGCCTTATTCAAGACACCCGACTCTTTCATTTCTTCCCAGAGATCGTTCCCCTCACGGGTTCGCTCACCGACCCCGGCGAATACCGAAAAACCGCCGTGTTGCTGAGCCACGTTGTTGATCAACTCCATAATCAGTACGGTTTTGCCGACACCGGCACCACCGAACAGACCGATCTTGCCGCCACGGGAGTAAGGAGCGAGTAGGTCAACAACCTTGATTCCGGTCTCCAATGCCGCAACCTCGGTCGACTGCTCAACGAACCCGGGCGCCGGACGGTGAATCGGCCAGGCCTTGTCTGCTTCAATCGGACCAGCTTCATCAACCGGCTCACCAATAACGTTGAGAATCCGGCCAAGGGTCTTGGGGCCGACCGGCATCAGGATCTGATCACCGGTATCGAGGACCTCCTGACCACGGACCAAACCGTCAGTGGAGTCCATAGCAATGGTCCGAACGGTATTTTCACCCAGATGCTGAGCAACCTCACACACCAGGTTCCACTCACGGTCACCCAGCGCAGGATTGGTGAGCTTGACTGCGTGAAAAATCTCCGGCAGCTTTCCGGGCGCAAATTCGACGTCAACAACAGGACCGATAACCTGTGTGATTTTTCCTTTATTCATAACGAAACCTTTCCTTCTTACCCCGTCGGAATAAGCATTTGTATATGTTAAATCTTGTTGTTATTTAATCGATTCAGAACCGGAGATGATTTCCATCAACTCCTTGGTGATGGCCGCTTGGCGCGCACGATTGTACTGCAGGGTCAACTTGCTGATCATTTCGGAAGCATTCCGGCTGGCACTGTCCATCGACGACATCCTGGCTCCCTGCTCTGAAGCATTCGACTCGACCAACGCACGGAAGATCTGCACCTCGACCATTTTCGGCAGAATCTCGGCAAGCACTTGCCCACGATTCGGCTCATAGAGATAGTCAATGACACTCTCATCTTCCGCAGCGGCTTCGGCCGGCTGAATCGGCAACACCTGTTCCAGCGTCACATTTTGTACAATGGCGCTTTGAAAAGCATTGTAGACAACGTACACGGCATCATATTTTTCGCTTGTGTAGTTATCAATAATTTCCTGGCCAATCAGGGCTGCAGTTTTGTAACTCGCATCCGCAGTGATGTTTTCATAAACTTTGATGATCTTATCACCCAGACGGTTTTTGAGAAAATCACGTCCCTTGCGGCCGATAATCATCAGGTCGAGTTCATCAAATCCCTGCTCGTTGGCATGAATGAAACGCTCGGCCGCTTTCGAAACATTAGCGTTGAACCCACCGCAGAGACCACGGTCAGCAGTCATCAGCACGACCAAAGCCCGACCGGTACCCCGTTTACTCAGCAACGGGTGTGCATCCGCCTCTTCTCGTTTGGCGAGATTTGACAAAACTGCCTGCATCTTTTCCGCATAAGGACGGGCGGCAACAGCAGCCTCCTGGGCACGGCGCAGCTTAGCCGCAGCGACCATCTTCATCGCCTTGGTGATCTGCTGGGTATTTTTTACCGAGCCGATCCGTTTTTTAATATCCTTCAGACTTGGCATCTGTCCAGACCTTTATTTGAATCAGGCTACAAACTGACCTTTGAACTCATCCAGAGCGGAGTTGATACGACCTTCAAGATCGGCATCAAGCGCATTCTTCTCGCTTAGTTCGTTGATGATCTCCGCATGTTGAGCTTCCATGAATGCAATCATTTCACTTTCATAACGCTGGACTGTGGTCGTCGGGTAGTCATCAACATAGCCGTTGTTAACAGCATAAATGGCCAGAACTTGAATCGTCACCGGCAGCGGCTTGTACTGATCCTGTTTGAGAATTTCGACCAGCCGGGCACCACGGTTAAGCTGGGCCTGGGTGACCGCATCGAGGTCGGAACCAAACTGGGCAAAAGCGGCCATCTCACGATACTGAGCGAGATCCAGACGCAAGGTACCGGCAACCTGCTTCATCGCCTTAACCTGGGCTGCGCCCCCAACCCGGGAAACCGACAAGCCGACGTTGATCGCCGGACGCACGCCGGAATAGAACAGATCGGTTTCGAGGAAAATCTGTCCGTCGGTAATCGAGATAACGTTGGTCGGAATATAGGCAGAAACGTCGCCGGCCTGAGTCTCAATAATCGGCAGTGCCGTCAGCGAACCGGCACCTTGAGCATCACTCAGCTTTGCAGCACGCTCCAGCAACCGGCTGTGCAGGTAGAAAACGTCTCCAGGAAAGGCTTCACGTCCTGGCGGACGGCGTAGCAGCAGCGATAGCTGACGATAGCTGACGGCTTGCTTGGAAAGGTCATCATAGATGATCAGAGCATGCTTGCCGTTGTCGCGGAAGAACTCACCAATGGTCACGCCGGTATAAGGCGAAATGTACTGCAGCGGCGCCGGATCAGACGCCGTCGCTGCGACCACAATGGTGTATTCCATGGCACCGTGCTGACGCAGTTTGTCAACTACCTGAGCCACCGTCGAACGCTTCTGACCGATAGCGACGTAGATACAAATAACGCCGTTGCCTTTTTGATTGATGATGGTATCGGTAGCAATCGCGGTCTTACCGGTCTGGCGGTCACCGATGATCAATTCCCGTTGACCACGACCGATGGGAACCATCGCGTCGATCGCCTTAAGACCTGTCTGCATCGGCTCGTGAACTGACTTACGGGCAACGATTCCGGGAGCTTTGATTTCAACTTGACTGTAGGTATCGGTTTTAATCTCACCCTTGCCGTCAATCGGAATCCCGATCCCGTTGACAACCCGACCGACCAAGGCATCACCAACCGGAACCTGTACAATCTGCTCGGTCCGCTTGACCAGGTCGCCTTCCTTGATATGTTCAGAATCACCAAGGATAGCAGCACCGACATTATCTTCCTCCAGGTTCAGAACCACACCCATAACACCGCCGGGGAACTCAAGGAGCTCACCGGACATGGCCTTGTCAAGACCATGGATACGGGCGATGCCGTCACCAACCGAGATAATGTTACCGGTTTCGCTGACTTCGACTTCACGACCGAAGTTTTCAATCTGTTTTTTGATAATCGCACTGATTTCTTCTGCTCTGATTTCCATAATATTTTATCACCCCTTTACTAAGGTCTCTGCAATCCGTTTCAGCTGGGTTTTCACACTACCGTCAAAAAGTTTACCGCCCATCTCAGCCTGTAGACCACCGATCAGCGATTTGTCTATTTCTACACTTAAGATCACCTGTTTGCCAGTCTGCTTTTCCAAACCTTTTTGGATCTCTTCAGCGCGTTTCTTGGTCAACTTATTTGCTGCTCTGATGTTCGCCCGGACAACTCCAGACAATTCATCAGCAAACTTACGATAATCAACATCAATTTGTTGTAAATAAGTGATTCGTCTTTTTTCAAGCAGAAGATTAAGGAAATTGCGCATCCCTTTATTTAATCCAAGATGCTCCACGACATCGTGCATGATTGCCATTTTCTTTCTCAATGGAAAAGTCGGGCTATCAAGCAACAACCGCAGCAGATCTTCCCTTTTCAGTACAGCCGCAACTCCGGTCAACTCTTCTGCATATTGCTCAACTTGCTTCTGCTCAGAAGCAATGCTCAGCAATGCCTTGGCGTATCTTATAGAAATAGCACTGTTACTCAATGTAGCTCTCCCACCTT
>JAUVEB010000149.1 GCA_030595055.1 Desulfuromonadaceae bacterium | reverse complement strand
GTGGCAACAAAAACGGCAACAAGAAAGAAGACATAAATTTATTCTTCATCTGAAACTCCATTAATCAGGGTATTTGATTTCGACTCTTTTGACGTTTTCTGCCCTGCACTGGGGCATGCTCAGGCCGTCCGGGGGCGTTCTTCTTTCTTGGCCAGTTTAGCTTGTCTCCTTTTACGGCCAGCTAGGTTCGCGTAGATAACGATACACCAAAACGTTGAGTTGGCTAGAAACCCGATGATCAGTGCCTCGATGGCAACAGCGTTGCGATTGTACGATTGGTGGCATAGTGGGGTAACGCCTTTGGCGGTCGCCTCGTACCAGCCGACGTTCGGATCCTTATCGCCTTTGACTCGTGCATCCACCTGGATGAGCTGATATTCAGGTTTTTGGTTTTCAACATGGAATGCCGGCCCCTGAAAGCGTGCCTGCACCGCCGGTTGGTTCGCATCGTCGCGGCCCCAGCGTGATACCTCCTGGGACAGATCGCTCTGTTCATTCTCCGGAATCAGAAACGAATGCTCGGGATGATCGTGCTTGAATTGAGCTAGCTCGCTGTAATAGAGAATCCATGGTTTATGGGCGTCGCCGCCGGTCGGGGTCAGAATCAGGACGGGGAAATTCTTCGCGACGGTATTGCCGACTTTCTTTTTCTGATCGTCGTATCGCATGCCGAGGAGCGAGGTCATGATCGCTGCCCAGGTCAGGAGGAATAATATCAGCAGCAGCACGGTTGCGATGATCCGCTTCAGTGGGCGTAGGGTGTTTGAAAACATTGCAGCCATCGATTGCATTCCAATTCTTCATTGTCCTTTTTTGTGTCGGTCGCGGTCTTCATCCGGCAATTTCGGCAAGGATATCCTCCGTCTCCAGTGCCCGGATACAGTAAGGATTATTGCCGATACTCCCGGTGGCACTGTAGGCTATACCGGCACAGCCGGCACGGCACACTTCGCCATAGGAGCATTTGGCACATGCGCCACCCAAGAATTTTTCCTTGTCGCGGAATTGCCGAAAATGCTCCTGTGACCACCAGAGTTGGGGCAGGGGGATATGGCGCAGATTGGCCTCGACAAAGTCGTCTCCGAGGGATAGGCAGCCGAGAACATCACCATTGCTGCGAACTCCGATCAAGCTCAAGCCCGCGATGCATCCCGCCCAGGTCTGATGGAGAAAACGCAGTGCCGGATCAAGGGGGAAATAGCCGAAATCATCCATCGGGCGCAGATGCAGCCCGGGGCGGTTGACTATGACAGCACGCATCTTGTCAGCCAGCCAGCGGAAATCCTCGCGGGTGATAAATAGTTGCGAATCGAAGCGTTCCCCCGCATGGTTGGCCAACTGCACCTGCCAGGTGATACCGCTGCCGTCGAATAGCTCGGAAAAATCGTCAAATTCCCGCAGGTTGCCTCTGGTAAACGTGGTGATCGCATTGACCTGAGGGTGCTCATCGGCACGCAGTCGTGATAACAATCTCAGCACTCGGGTAAATCCAACTACCCCTCGCCAGCGCTGGTAACTCTCTGCGGTCGCGCCGTCGATGCTGATGCCGATAAGGTAGGGGTGTAATTGGCGAAGCTTAGCCAACGTTTTTTCATTGTCGATCAACAGTCCGTTGGAAATCAGGATCAGGCGCATCCCCAGATTACCCACCATGGCGGCGATGTCAAACCAGTCGGAGCGCAGAAATAATTCACCGCCGATGAGGGTGATTTCTTCACCACCAAGAGCGCGAATGTCGGTCAGTACCTGTTGCCACTCGGACAGACTAAGCTCATCCTCACGTGGAAGTCCCGAACTTGAAGCGCAGTGGGGACAGCGCAGGTTGCACTGGTTGGTGATCTCTAAAACAGCGGATTGCAAAGTACCGGGCTGGGGCATCAAAATACCTCGTTCAGAATGCGTTGTTGTTCAATGCGGTGGTAGCAATAGTCATTTTCACTGCGGGAACGGCACATGGTCAACAGAATCTCCGGACATCCGCCGTTGCATTCATTCACAAATGGACAGGTGGCGCAGGCACCGGTCAATTGTTGTGGATTCAGCCACGACAACACCTGCCGACAACGCTCCTCGGTGCAGATCGATATAAGGGAATCGTGACGAATGTTTCCCACCACACATTCGGCAAGGCACAAGGCGGAGCATGGTGTCACCTGACCATCGGCCCGTACAAAAATGTTCAATAATCCGCCGGTACAACGACCTTGCCAGGTTTCGGCCAGGCGTGACAGCGGCCAGAAGTGGGAGAAGGTTGCCAGATCATCCATGGGGATAATCCGGATCGGCAACCTGTCGGTGTAGGCTGCGGCCACTTTTTCTCCGAGGGCGTAGTATTCGGCGGGAGACAGGGTGATCTCCTCATCACACCGTCCCTTGGCAGATGTAAGTTGAACCTGCCAGTTAAAGCCATGTGCTATACAAAATGCCAGCAGCGCGTCGAACTCTGTGATGTTTAAGCGCGAAAATGCGGTGATAATACTGAGACAAAATCCTGCTTCTTTGAGTCGAACGATATTGCTCAGCACCGCTGCATGACTGCCGGCTCCACGAATCCGCTCATGTGCCTCGGAGCTGACTCCGTCCAAACTGACGGTGATCAACTTGATCGGCCGGCGACATAGCTCAACGAGGAGTTCATCCGTGAGCAGGGTAGCGTTGGTTACAAAGCGCAGCGCATAGCCAAGGGAGAGTCCGGCATCGACAATGGCCAGAAACTCGGGATGGAGGAATACTTCACCGCCGGTAAGGGATAACTCGCGAATCCCGATGGCAGCTCCATCGTGCAGCACCTGCTGAATCTGTGCAAAGGTCAATTCATCGGGTAATAGCTCATCCGTTGCCAATGCATAACAATGGATACACTGCAGATTACAGCGGCGGGTGATTTCCAGTTCGAGAATGAAGGGTTTTTGATAACTGTACTCCTCGTTGCTTGATCCTTCTGCACGGAAGTAGTGCCGGGTGCCATCAGCAGAGCGTGAGACTCGCATGGCATCGCTGGGATAGCGGCAAGGGATGGCTTGCACGGAGTTCGCCTCCGAAGTCACTTTTGTTGATCCTCCATCGTCTCATGGTTATCCTCATCGTGATCCTTATCTGTGACCTGTTTTTCTTCGTTGGGCGTTGGTAGATCAGGGATGATCGGCCGGACGAACGGATAATGGTCTGTGTCAAAATAGATACCTCCACTATACTTGTGGCCGGTGAAGGGGGAATCCTCTTGAAGCTGGGGCAGCGGTGCGATTTCCGGTAGCTCCGCACCCGATGTAACCACCGGTGGCGATGGGTTCGTTACGCTCTCCAGGGCGTTTCCCTGACTGGCACATCCGGCCAGGGAAAGACCTCCGATTACCAGGGCTCCCGCCGTCACCTTGACGACCAGCCTCTGATATTTATCCCACAGGGTCTGGACTTCTGGCGGCTGCTCGGGGACAATTGCCATCTGCCTTCTGACCGCATGGAAAATCTTGAGGAAACGATTATCGCCACGGTTGAGCAGGTGACAGATTCCCAGCTTCATGTGTGCTGCCAGATCTGTCGGAGCACTTGACAGGTGCTCTTCGTAACGGGTGATGGCCTCGGCAAACGATTGATTTTTCATCAACTGGTCGCCTTGTGCAAGAAGCGTGGCTGGCTCACGACGAGTGGTGGCATCGTTATGTGGCATAATTAGAGGCTCCATTGGTTGACACGACTCAGGGTATCGTCAGTTCGTAAATAAACTATTTTTTCTCAGGTTTTGTCGGTTTTACCGGCGTTGGTGCCGGCACATCGGGAACCGCTGGCGGATCGTATATTACGCAATCCTGCAAACAACTGGTCATACAATCCGAATAAGCCTTGCCTTTTTTCCCGGCACACCCTTTTATGCAATCAGAGCTGCAATCGGCACCAGCATACGCCGAGAAAAACAATACGCCGGCCATGGCCAGAATCAGAAATAACGGGGTGTTTTTCATATATCCTCCTTTGTGGATAACGTTGAACTACTTTTTGTACCGGACTCATTGCAACGGTGGTACTGCACTCGGTTGCAAACTTCTGTATCTTTGCGGTGTATACGGATTACTACCGTCAGAGTTTCTTAACAAAGCGGGAGTTGGATGTTCTCCGGCGTCGCTTAAATCGACAGCGTCTGGCACTGCAGTGTCAAATACGTTTCCGGCTTCGGAGCGTGCCTGCTCCAGCGACGTACTTCCCGCGGCGTGGTCGGAGTAGTCCCCCGCAGATTCTGCCTCTTGATAGGCACTGCCGGCAAAGCTTTTTGAAATAGCCGGACTTGAAATAACAAAAAAAAGTGCCCATAACGCCAACATGCTAACTGTTCTTTTTTTCATGATTATATCTCCTTATTGTTTATCTTCTGCTTGGTGCCAACAAAGAAGTAGGCTATCGATCCAATGAGGGGGACGAAGGTGACAACCAGAAACCAGATCAGTTTGCCGTTGCCGGAAAAATCACTGCGTAACATATTGATGACCGCAAAAATCCATAAAAGCAGTGCCGCCAGCACCAATAAAATCAACAACTCCGGCAATTCGATCCCCATTTTGTTCAGCTCCTTTTTTGTAAAGACCACCAATTGTTCCTGATGACCTTGTTATTGGTTACTCTCGGCCCAGAAGCGTGTTGTTAAACTCAATGGCAGTGTCACGCACCGCCTCTGCTACGTTTTTGGCATCAGTTGCTTCTTTTTCTACCTGATTATAATCCGCGACCGATGCCTCTGCAGCACGCTGTGACTGTCTTGCCATCTCCCTAAATCGTTTCTGTTGTTCCGGCGTGAGATTGTTAAATTTTTCCTGGGATACCTTGGTCACTTGAGCTGTTTGAGCCCATACCGGCAAACCGAATACCAGTACTGCCCCCATCATCACAATCAGTAGTAATAATTTCATGCAGGATTCTCCTTTAGGTTCTTTAGATCTGACACTTTTCTCAATCATTTACCACTTTTCCTCAAGTAATGCCGAACACTTATCATTGTACTCCTTTTCTGAGCCTCTTGCAAAAGTCTTAACCTGAAGCGCACAAAACTTTGCAAGGAAACGGAGTAAAAGGGGACCGGAGTAAAAGGGGACCGGATTTATTTTCTGACCCGCTCTTCCACCCATCCCAAGCGGCACAGCGTGTGCCGCAAACCACAATTTCCAGAACAAATAACGGCCCAACCAGATCTTCCAAGTTGGGCCGTTCCTACGAGTTGTTCTGCAATGCTGTCCTGCTTATTTCCAGGAATATTTAGAACACTCAGGATGGCTCATATCGAAAGTTGGTCATTTTCCGGGCCGGTGCTCGGGGTCGGACCAAGCTAACCAGCCGACAATTAAAGAAAATGTTCCGTTTTTGACCCCTAAAATGCCCTTATGAGCCGGTTTTTGGGGTCAAAAACAGACCTATAAGTAATTACAGTGTGTTTTCACTTAGGAGGGGGAGTCGGCCGTGCCAAGAGCTCATAGGCATTTCATACCCGACTACCTCTGGCACATCACGCACCGGTGCCACAAAAAGGAATTTTTGCTGAAGTTTGCCCACGATCGCCAGCGGTTCATTCACTGGTTATACCAGCAGCAACGAGAAGATATCTGGACCCAAGCCGTCGCCGTAGGAAGTTCAGAGTTTGTACGGAGAACATAGGACGCTCTTGGCCTGAAGGGGAGGTCGCGTGATGTCGCCGAAATTGACGGCGCGTTCGTT
>JAUVEB010000238.1 GCA_030595055.1 Desulfuromonadaceae bacterium | reverse complement strand
AATAGTATCCGGCCAGTGCATGTATGGGGTCAGCATAAAGCGCAGGGTTTTACCCCCCAGATCCACCTCATCGCCATCATTCACAATCACCGAATTAAAAGACCGGTTTAAAAGCTGTTTGAGAAAATTCTCCGCGGGCTTGCTGCAATAAACCAGGACATCCGGATTCATTTCAAGCACTTGAATCAAAGCCCCGGAGTGGTCAGGTTCGGTGTGATTGACAACGACAATGTCAATTTTTTCCGGGGCGATCTGTTCAGCAACCTTGGTAAAAAATTCGTCCGCAAAAGGGGCTTTAACAGTATCGATCAGGGCGGTTTTTTGCGTTCCCTGAATTAGATATGCATTATAAGTCGTCCCGTTACGGGTCGGAAAAAGATCGTCAAAGACCTTTAAATCAGGATGGCGAACACCGACCCAATGAACGTTATCGACAATCGGGATACTGTGCTTCATCTATCAAGTCCTCCGTTGCTGAGAATGTTGGTAACGAGCAAGAATAAGTGACACAATCGGTCAACTATAAACCAGTGGGAAATGCCTGGCAAGGGGGAACAGGGACATCAGTCGGAATAACCGAGGAATTCGTACAACCGGTCAATATCCTTCATAAACTCAGCAAAATCGTTGCCGGAAAGACTTTGTGCACCATCACACAGGGCACCGGCCGGATTGGGATGCACCTCGACCATGACCCCATGAGCACCGGCAACCAGGGCTGCCTTGCTCATAATCGGGACCAGCATACGCTTACCTGTCGCATGGCTGGGATCAACAATAATCGGCAAGTGGCTCATCTCGCGAATCAGCGGGACGACCGAAAGATCCAGGGTGTTGCGGGTGGTTTTTTCAAAGGTGCGTATGCCCCGCTCACAAAGCACCACTTGGGTGTTCCCTTCGGCAACAATATACTCAGCGGCCGCGAGAAACTCTTCGATGGTGGCACTCATACCCCGCTTCAGGAGAACCGGGTGACCGGTTTTTCCGACTTCCTTCAAGAGATCAAAGTTCTGCATATTGCGCGCACCGACCTGCAGCATATCGGCATGTTGACAAATGGTGTCAAGTTGCTCAATCCGCATCACCTCGGTCACGACCGGCAAGCCACTCGCCTGACCGGCTTGTTGAAGATATTTCAGTCCCTTGAGCCCGAGCCCCTGAAACGAATAGGGGCCGGTTCTCGGCTTGAACGCCCCGCCGCGCAACATCTGTGCCCCGGCCGCTTTGACCTGTTCGGCAGCCTCCAGTATCTGTTCTTCACTTTCGACGGAACAGGGGCCGGCAATGATCACAGGCTTTTCACCATCTCCAAACCTGACCCCAGAGACGTCAACAACTGTCGAGACAGGATGGAAGTCACGTGAAACCAGTTTATAGGGTTTGCTGACATGGATGGTTTCACGAACACCCGCTAAGGTCCGGATGGTTGAATCATCGACATAGCCCTGATTCCCCAGCACACCGATAGCAGTACGCAAACTTCCGGGAATCGGTTCAGCCTGCAGGCCCATAGCAATGACCGCTGCTATAACCTGATCAATCTGTTCCTGAGTGGCCTGGTGGTGCATAACAATTAACATGAAAAACTCCTTCTGAATTCAATCGCTCACAACGGGATAAAATTGTAACTATTCAGCAAGATGTGCCGGTGATGCCCATGGAAAGGGTCTGTCGCCCGGATGGCGACAGTCAAGCCCCAGGGATGGCCATGTATTCATTCAATCGGCGGCCCTTGGAATGGGCGGCACCGGCACATCAGCACTCATTCTGTAAGTTACATGAAATTTAACTTTTCGTGCGGATACCACGTTGCTGCAAATAGCCCTCAATCCGTTCCAGCGCGGTAACAATTTCATCAAGTGGGCGGGTATAGGAGAAGCGCAGAAAACCCTCAGCCCCTTCACCAAAATCGATGCCAGGGGTTACTGCAACCCCTGCTTTTTCTAATATATCGAGGGACAGTCTTTGCGAATCGCTATCAATATGTCGAGCATCGGCGAGGACGTAGAACGCTCCTTTCGGCTCAAAGTGAACTCCGAATCCAAGTTCTCGCAAACGCCTCACCAATTCTTTTCGCCGCTGATCATAAACTCTCCGCATATCGGCAACATCTTCCCGGCATTGCTGCAAGGCCGCAATACCACCTCGTTGCACAAAATGGTTGGCACAAATCAGGAAATTCTGATGCAGGATCTGTAGTGTCCGCACACATGCGAGAGGAGAGATGAGAAATCCGAGTCGCCAGCCCGTCATTGCATAGGCCTTAGAAAAACCGCCCAAAACAAAAGCATCCTCAGTAAATTCCAGGATACAGTGTTCCTCACCTTCGTAAGTCAAACCATGATAAATTTCATCGGAGATAATCGGTATCGGCAACTCCGCCAGCGCTTGCATCTCAGCCCCGGATAAAATCGAACCAGCTGGATTTGAAGGAGAATTGATCAACAACCCACGCGTTTTTTCCGTCAGCAACGGCGCAACCGATTCGAACCGCGGCTGAAAACCATCGGCTGCTTCAGTCCGCACACTGATCGGGCAGCCGCCGGCAAACTTGACAAAACCCGGATAGCAGGAATAACCGGGGTCAGGCAGGATCAGCTCATCCCCATCCTCCAACAGGGCGGAAAACAACAACATCATCAGGGGGCTGGTTCCGGCAGAAACAATCACCTGCTCAGGGACAATCTTCACCCCATAATAATCACGGTAGTGACGGCAGATCTCCTGCCGCAGCTCGATCAACCCCTGAGAATGAGTGTAGGAGGTCGCCCCTTCGGTCAGAGCCTGACCGGTCGCCGCCAGAATCGCCGGTGGAGTTGTAAAGTCCGGCTCCCCGAGACAGAGATAGATAATCTCCCGCCCGGCGGCGTCCATCTCCTTGGCGCGCTCCATCACTTCCATCGCCAAAAAAGGCGTGACCAGCTGCGAACGCCGCGACATGTTGATCTGCATAATTCTCCTCCTGCAAGCACGGGGCACAAGCTTAATCCCGCCTTCTCAACGAATGCAACCCATTTCCCGGCAAAAGCCTCACTATGACCGGC
>JAUVEB010000252.1 GCA_030595055.1 Desulfuromonadaceae bacterium | reverse complement strand
GCGTTGAGGCGCTATTGCACCAAATTCCGGCACCTTAATAACAATCCGAAACTGATCCCCCTCAATTAGTTCAGGATCAGCACCGCCGTAGGCCTTGCCATAGCGCATCATCTTGCGCATTCCAGAGCCGAGTTCATCGGCCCGGTGAATCTCCCGGAAAAAAGCGCCAATCACCGGGTTCTTGGGGAACGGCGTAAATGTGGTCGGATTGAGAACCCCGAAGCCGTGCGGTTTATTGCTGTTCTCGGTGCGAACCTGTCCATATTCGATAATCAGTTTCGCCGGAAAAGCATTAGTATATTCCCGGTGAATCAGGATATTGGAGGCGACTTCGCGAAAGATCGCGTCGCGGATACTGATGCGATCCATGCCCTCCAGAAAAAAGGGATCGGGCAGGTGTTTTTGGACAAAGGCAATAATCCGATCATAACTCTCGATCAGGTTGGTGCGGACCAGGTCCCGGTCATCGTAACGATCAAGGTTCACCTTGCGCAAGATCAGATCAGTCCGGTGATGTGGAACCGTCGAAAGAATGAGCTGATCGGTACCCAGCAAAAGAATGCCCGCGAGGGTCATACCGCTTTTGCCGGTTTCGGTGTCGGTCTGGTAAAGCTGGGCGCTTTGGATCAGCTCCTGGTCGTCCATCTGCGACCAAGGGTGACCCGCAGTCCAAACTCCGGCTAGCTTACGGCAGCGTGCGATCAAATCGGATCGCAAGTCGCTCAGCCCGACATGAGGGTACACCTTATTCTCTGAGTAGGTGGCCTGCTTACGCAGATAAAGGCCGGCAACCTGCGTGGTATGGTCGGTAATGTCAAAGTCACCGTCTTCGTTACGGTCAAAGATACGACCATTACAACGGTGAACCTGTGAGCTTTCCGGTACATAAATGCGCAGAATCGTCGTGCCTGTTACCTCAACCTCATCAATGGACAAATAGGCCGGAGGATAAAGTTTCTGCGGATTGTTGATGGCCGTTACAAAGTCTTTTTTTAGCTGCTCCGCACGGTCGGGATCAACACCGGTCACCTCACCGGCATCACTAACCCCAAGCAACAGGGTTCCACCATGACGATTAAGGAACGCACAGACGGTCTCAAAAATATCCCGATTGAGGGCACGACGACATTCCTTGAATTCAACGGAAATGCCTTCACCCTGGTTTATCAGTGTGCTGAGATCAGTCATCTGTTTTCCCTGCAAACTCGCCTATCGATCCACGCTGGTGGTTATCCCGAATGCCGGATATTTTATGACTGGATGACGTCATACGCAGCTTCTCCTGCCTGCTTTTCAAGTCATTTGAGCGCTTCGGACATCGGCAGGATTTGTATATCTTGGGGCAGCGACAAAATCTCGTTGCCCGGATAGATCACCCGGCGCTCCTCAATCTGTAGATCGTTGCGTAACTGTTCAGCAGGATGTGCTGGTGATGCCCATGGAAAGGGTGTCTGTCGCCCGGATGGCGACAGTCAAGCCCCAGGGATGGGTTCATGCGGCCCTTGGAATGGGCGGCACCAGCACATCAGCACCCGTTCTGAATAGTTACGATCGTTGCAAGGATAAAATCACATCATCCGCAATGCCAGCAGGTTGATAAACCCGATCAGAAAACCGAGTAGCGCACCAAACAGGTTGATGTACTTGAACTGCTCTTTCATGATCCCCATCAGCAACTCTTCAACTTGGAGCAAATCGAGGCTGTTGACCTTTTCCTCAACCATTTTACGCACATTGAGGGTTTCAACCAGACGCGGGGCTTCTTTTTTCAGCATCTCTTCCACCAGTTGGCAGAGCGCATTTTCCAATTCCAGACGCAAGTCTCCGGGAAGCTTTGCCGACAGCAGCCCAAGCGGTTTTCGATAAATCCATTCCTCGCACTGCTCGGTCAAAATAGTTTGGAAAGCATCACGAGCTTCGGCGGAACGCAGCAGCTCCAGCAACTTGTCCGCCAACTGTTCACGACCCCGTTCGAAGCCACCTTGCGGCAGCACGGTCTGTAACAGGTTATCGAAGGAGCGATCCTTGATCTGGTCGATAGCGCTTTCGGTCAGGATCAGTGCGGTATCGAGCGTCCGCCGGGACTGGATGGTTTCTACCACCTGAGCCCGAATAAACTGGCGAACACCGTTGACCTTTTCATAAGGCAGTTTTTCCAGGTAGCCGGCCGGAGAGCGATCCAACAGCCCGTCAACCCGTTCCCGTAACAACCTGGCCAGTTGCTGCTGAGTTTTCTCCTCTTTTAACCAACCGGCAATCTCATCCCCGGCTTTGTCGAGGAATTCCGGGATCTTGTCATAGATCTTATTCAGATCCATAAAGCTGCTGAGCAACCCGGCTAATCCGCCGAGAGAATCGAGGAAGGAATCGATCGCGGTCTTCCCCTTTTCCACCAACCGGCTGCGAAACTGGGGATCGTAGAGCATACCGCCGAACTTTTCCACTAGGGGCGGCAGCTCTTTTTCCAGTTGGACCAGGAGTAATTCCACCAGATCCTTCGGCAGGATTTCCCGCAAGGGACGGTCATTGGCCAACAACTTTTCCGTCTTCTGATCGACATAACTGCCGACGACCGCGGCAATTTTAGGCGACTGGAAAAATTCGCCGAACTTGCCATCCAGATGCAACTGCAGATCGCGATAACGTTCCGGGGTCAGAAAGCTGGCGAGGTCACGGGCCAGCAGTTTATTCCCCTGCGTTTTAAGGTAATTGTGCAACTTTTGAGCAAAAGCATCGCTCTGGATATAATCGAAAACCAGCTTGCCGACTTTGCCACGCAGCAGGTCGACCAGTTCACGAAAGCGGGGGCGAAAACGATCCGGCACCAGGGTTTCCAACGGCCCCAACTGACGATCGAGAA
>JAUVEB010000133.1 GCA_030595055.1 Desulfuromonadaceae bacterium | reverse complement strand
CCAAAAAAGGCGTGACCAGCTGCGAACGCCGCGACATGTTGATCTGCATAATTCTCCTCCTGCAAGCACGGGGCACAAGCTTAATCCCGCCTTCTCAACGAATGCAACCCATTTCCCGGCAAAAGCCTCACTATGACCGGCGGAACCATTGCAATCAACAGCCACAGCAGGTAGAGTGATGTCTGTTTGAAAAACCATTGGGAAAACAGCATGCCGATCAGAAGTCTCATTATCGTCAGTTTAATGCTTTTTTCCGCCTTGACCGCTTTTGCCCAGCAAGCGGAAGAGGCAACGGAAACAGCGCGGCAAGCCCGCCAACTGATCGACGCCCTCGGTTGCAAGGCTTGTCACAAACTTGCGGGGGATGGTGGCTCACTGGCAGCGGGGCTCGACCGGATCGGCAGCCGCCTCACGGCAAAGCAGATCAGCGCGCAGTTGGCTGCGCATACGGAATCACGCAAAAATGGCTTTATGCCGAGCTACAACACAACCTCAACAATAGAGCTGAAGACAATCAGCGATTATCTCTATAACCTTCGCTAAATCACACAGACAGCCTCATGCCCCAAAGAATGACCCTGATCACCTCGCCGATTTTTATCCCCGAGGCACAATTAAAAAAGGCCGGGAGCTTCGCTGTCCTGTTCGGCAATAACCACCCGCTCGCTCTGGAGATCGGCTGCGGCATCGGCGACTTTGTCATCCAGATTGCCAGACAACATCCAGAGATGAATTTTGTTGCCATCGACATTTTCAATCAGGGCTGTCGCCAGACCTGCAGTCGTATTGAAACCTCCGGTCTCAACAATATCCGGATGATGCGTATTGAGGCCCGTTACCTGATGTACCGATATCTGGGAGAGCAGGGCCTGAAACGGATCTACATTAACTGCCCGGATCCCTGGCCGAAAAAACGCCATCGTAAAAGGCGTCTATTGAACAAGGATTTTCTCAACCTGGCCCTCTACTGCCTACTGCCGGGAGGAGTCCTGAATTTCACCACCGACTTCGCGGACTACGGCGCATCAACCGGGGAGATTCTGGCAGCCGACGAACGATTTGTTAATCTGCATACAACGCCCTACACCCATGACCTCGGTGACTATCCGATTTCCAAATACATGTGCCGGTTTCTCGACCTGGGACAATCGATCTACTTCTGCCGCTATGCCCGTAAAGCCGGTGTGCAGATCGAACCGCCGAGACTACAGAAAGGCTTTCGCTTGCGCTGGCCCGAGGAGACCGAGTGAACTGGCTGACGGCAGATCTGCCGGGCACAGACGGTATCTACAAAAAGCAGCCGGAGGATTTTCAGGTTGAGGAACTCCCGCTCTACCCCTGTTCCGGTCGCGGCGAGCATCTCTATCTGTGGATTGAAAAAACGGGTATAACAACCCGTGAACTGCTCAGCCAGGTCAGCAAGGGTCTGCGTCTGAAAGAACGGGAAATCGGTTATGCCGGACTCAAAGATGCCCGCGCCCGCACCCGACAAATGATTTCTATTCCCGCCCGCTGTGCCGACCGCGTTGCCGCATTGCAATTGCGCAAGGCACAGATCCTGCGGCAGGAGCTGCATGGCAACAAGCTGCGACTCGGTCATCTGGCCGGCAATCGGTTTACCATTCGTTTGCGGAACACCCACCGCGACGCCGCGCAGCGTGCTGAGGCTATCCTGCAACAATTACAGGAACGGGGCACACCCAACCGTTTCGGCGAACAGCGTTACGGCGTTTTGGGCAATTCC
This sequence comes from Desulfuromonadaceae bacterium, assembly GCA_030595055.1. Taxonomy (GTDB): domain Bacteria; phylum Desulfobacterota; class Desulfuromonadia; order Desulfuromonadales; family Geopsychrobacteraceae; genus Malonomonas. Next base: position 4,462 of record JAUVEB010000133.1, on the reverse strand, counting down.
GCGCGGCTGGGATTGCTGTTTTTACAGGGCAATTACGAAGATTTTTGCCCCGAGTTCCTCGGTGATCCCGCACTGATCCGAAATATTGACTGGCAGGCAGCGGCAGCCGCGTATCACGCCGGCGACCTGGCCGCCTGTTTCGACAAACTCCCCCGGCGCATGCGAGATGAACGCCGTCTGGTCCGCTGCCTGCTTGAGGGGAAATCTCACCAGGTTGCCGTGAAATCCTTACCGCGCAATCTGCTTCGGCTCTACTTGTCCGCCTCACAATCGCAGCTGTTCGATCAACTGCTTGAGCAGCGACTGCCGAACCTGCAACAATTATACGATGGCGATATCGCCGTCAAGCACGCAAATGGGGCCTGCTTCCGGGTCACCTCCGCCGAAGACGAACAGTCCCGCGCTGATAGTTTTGAAATCAGTCCGTCCGCCCCTCTATTCGGCCATAAAGTCATGCTGGCATGTGGTCAGCCGGGCAAAAGCGAAGAGCGCATCCTCCAGAACACCGGGCTATCATTAACAAGCTGGAAGCAGGAACTCGGGCTCAGCATGCCGGGGGAAAGACGCCCGCTGCGCGTACCGCTCATAAACCCGAAAATCCTCGCCGCAACAGGAAACGAATTGGTCCTTGAATTCACCCTGCCCAAGGGGAGTTATGCCACCAGCGTTTTGCTGGAACTCATTAAATAGACCGACCAAAGTCCATAGTTTTGAACTAGCGCGTTAAAACAATAAAGAATGTCCGATTGACATGGCCCAAACGGCCTGTTGCAAGCAGCACACGAAATGTTGTTCTACTAACTTTTCCCGGATTTTCTTAACTGAGGGAACTGGTCCTTTTCGCAGGCAGTCTCTATACATTTCCCCTTCCCCACAACATTCAAAATCGCGCACAATGTCGACGTTACTGCTATCGAAGGTATCATCCTTCACAAATTCGAATATAGCACCGGAGAAGAACTGTTCAGAGAAGTCCCAAAGATCATGCCGGTTGCGACTCTGCATGTGCCTTTTTTTGATGTCAACGGTTGGAGAAATAAGATCCGGGGGCCATTCTACCCACCGGCCGGCCCGAAAAATCAATTATATGGAAAAATGCGGAAGCCGGCTTTCCCAAAACGACAATTTTTAGATCGAGATCGGACTTTTTGCGAGGGCAGCAGCAATTAGTTTCCCATACGAACCTTCATCATGCTCAACCGGAGTTTCTGGATGAACGCTACTTAAATACAGCGCTCATCTTCTCTTCAGTGCAGACGTTTCACACCTCCCGGCCAAGCCAAATCGGGCTGCCAAGCAAATATTAAAGAATATCTCCACACTAAGTTTGACACGAACAGAACGGCATTCTATAATTACGAGAAAAATTCATCGGGAGGGGAAGCAAAAACAGTGTTGTATACAGCTTGACAGACTATTCTTCTCGAGGATAGAATCGCCCGTCTTATATATAAAAAATTCCCAAGAAGGGTAAATGAAATGGTCAAAAAAGACAAGTCGGAATATATCATCCAGGCAGTTTCTCACGCTCTCGACCTGCTCGAACAGTTTCATGACGATGTTGATGAACTGGGCGTCACCGAGCTGAGCAAACGCTTGAAACTTCACAAAAACAACGTTTTCCGACTGCTGGCAACGCTGGAATCACGTGGTTACATCGAACAGAACAAGGCAACGGAAAACTACCGGCTCGGGCTGAAAGCTCTGGAACTCGGACAGACGTTCATCAGGCAGATGGGTTTGCTGCGCCAAGCCAAACCGATCCTTGAGCAGGTTGTCGAAAACTGTAACGAAACTGCCTATGTTGCCATCTACAAAGATCAACACACAGTCTACCTCGACGTTATCGAAACCAACCTGACCGTCAGAGTCGTTTCCCGTGTCGGCTCACGCCTGCCGACTTACTGCACGGCTTCCGGTAAAGTGCATATGGCCTTCATGTCGGATGAAGAGCTGGACGATCTTTTAGCGAACAGCAAGCTTGTCCGGCACACCCCTACGACTTTGACCAGCCCGGAAGCACTCAAAACCGAACTGGCCAAGGTTCGGGAACAAGGCTATGCCTTTGATAACGAGGAACTGGATCAGGGGGTACGCTGCATTGCTGCCCCGATCCGCGACTACACCAGAAGGATTGTCGGTGCCATCAGCATCTCCGGCCCAAGTATGCGGATCGAAAGCGACCGGGTTGAAAACGAATTGGTCCCACTGGTGCTGCAAGCCAGTTCCGATCTGTCAACCCGCCTCGGCTATCCCGAATAATGATGGCGTCGCCATCTCAAGGTTTTTTTTGCGAAAGCGTCAAAACCTGAACCTGAATTCAAAGGCTCCTCTCCGAGGGGCCTTTTGCTGTCTGCGAGAGCGAACAACCGCCTTGAAACCTTCCATCGAACAAGAGATAGCAGCAGCCCGAAGTGCCGGAGTCAATCACCCGGAGAATCTGCCCTTTCTGTTGCGCCCGGAAAAATCGAATGGACAAGGCATCTTGCTGGTTCACGGTTTTTGTGCCACACCGCGTGAAATGCGCCCCCTCGGAAGCGACTTGGTAAAGCGTGGATTTACCGTCCTGGGAGTCCGTTTACCGGGGCATGGCACCAACCCGAAAGATTTGGCAAAGTGCCGTTTCGAAGACTGGTTGACAGCGATCAACAATGGTTACCACCTTCTCGCGCAGGAAAATTTGGCCGTCAGTGCCGCAGGTCTCAGCACCGGGGCTCTGTTAGTTGCAAAATTTTCACGCCGACAACCCCTTGAGCGAATGGTTCTCCTCTCACCCTTCTTGCAATTACAACACCCTCTTGCCGATCATGCAGGATTCTTGAGTCTCTTCATGCCCTACCGAAAACGGCGAATTGCAGAAACGGAACAACCCTTTTATTACCAGTACCGCCCCCTTAAAGGGGTTGTCCAAATCAATCGCTTGCGCCGTCAGATTCGCAAAGAATTGAAATCAATGACAACTCCGACTCTGGTCTTGGCAGCCGTCGGGGACAAAACAATTGCTCCCGGTACCGCCAAAGAGTTGTTTAATAAATTAGGCAGTGAAATCAAGGAGTTCTATTGCTATGGACCCGAAGTCCCACATACTTTGACGTCTGCCGAGAACCCCCGACAAATGGCCGTTATCCAGCGTGCTGCAAATTTTTTGGCGGCATCACCTTCGACCACGACAACTTGAAATCCTCCCCTGCCGCGTAAACAACTTTACCTGACGAAAGACTCCGGTTATAGTTCAACGAAGATGGTTGCATACGTGAGGGGGACTCATGAGAAGATCAAACCTGCCTGCCACGCTGGTCTTATTGGCGCTGCTGCTATTTCCTATTCAGAGTTTATCTGCGGAAGTTATTGACTCTACGGTTCAAGTCACGGCTGAAAACTTTCTGGCCATGCTTGATGACGGGGAGTACGAACTCGCCTGGAGCCAGACCAGTCTGGTCAACCAGAGCTACCTCGGCACCCCTGAATGGTTTAATAAAGCCAGGGCGGCACGGCCCTATATCGGCTACCGGATAGACCGCTCCCTGAAAACAATCAGCCAACATACCGCTTGGACCGCACTTCCTGACGGCGACTATGTCCGCATCAGCTATGTCACCCAGTTCCTGAACAAAGCCAGCTGCCTTGAAACTATTGTACTGGTCAGAGAGGGCGGTGTCTGGAGCGTCAGCGGCTATTTTCTGCGCTGACCAGCAACCCCCACAGCTCGTCCACGCGCAGCTGCAACGCTGCTATACTTTTCGAATTATCGATCACATAGTCGGCTCTCGCCAACTTTTCCTCCTGCGGCATCTGGGTCGCAATCCGCTGTCGCGCGGCCGTTTCAGCAAACCCATCCCTGGCCATCAGCCGCTGCAATTGCACAGCGGGATCGATTTTCACCACCAGAACCTGGTCGACCCGCCCCTCGGCCCCGGCTTCAAACAGTAGCGGCGCCTCGTAGACCACCAACGGAATCCCCGGGGTGGCTTTGAGTTGTCGCAACCTCTCGGTCGCCAACTTGCCAATGGCCGGGTGGGTGATGCCGTTTAGATCCTCCCGCGCTCGCTTGTCGGCAAAAATGATCTGCCCCAGGCGTTCGCGATCAAGCTCACCATTTTCACATAACACCTCAGAACCGAACCGCTTCACCAACTGCTGTAATACCGGGTGTCCCGGCGCAACAATCTCGCGAGCCAGGTGATCGGCGTCGATCAGTGCCGCCCCGTGCGCTGCAAACATGCGGGCAACCGCACTCTTCCCTGAAGCAATATTACCGGTAATACCCAGAATCAGCTTGTCAGCACTCATAAACGACCGATCTGCACAGCGAAAAGACATCTTGCTGTTCTCATGATGAACATTCCTGTCCATTTATCACAGCACGGAGCGGAAAACAATGGCCCAATGCGGCGGATAATCCTGCATAGCCGCATTGTTTCACGCAGAAGAGACTGCTGCATACAAAATTGCGAGAAAACAC
>JAUVEB010000231.1 GCA_030595055.1 Desulfuromonadaceae bacterium | reverse complement strand
ACCGGTCGCAATCGGCTACAGCAAGCTGACCTTTAACAAGGGGATCGCGCTACGCTTTCATGACCTGCGGATCGGCCCGGAAACAGCTCCACTGGCCCTGATCCCCTACCTGACCGCAACGTTGAAAATAGTCCCGCTGTTGGACGGAAAGATCATTCTTGATCAGGTCGACATCGACAATCCGAGCCTGCAACTCCGGTTACCATTTCTCAACCGGGTGGAACGCGGCACAACCCATCAACTGACGGATGAACTCGGCATCCACATCCTGAGGGTGCGCAATGCTAAACTGCAAATTCATCGGCAGTCACCGGAAGGCTTACAAGAACTGCTCTGTATTGACGATCTGAACCTGGTACTACAGGGCTGGCAAGCCAACCGGTCAGCACAACTGGTGATTTCGGGACAGCTGCAACAGGAACAAAAACCGGCCGAATTCCTACTCAATATGGTCTTGCCCTCCTCACCGGATCCGGCAATCTGGCGCAACGAACAATTCAGCACCCTATTTTCTATCGACAATCTTGCAACCGGACCCTTGTCCAGATTGACGAATGCCAGATACCCTGCCGCCGTCAATCTAAAAACCTCTCTGCAGGGCATCCCGGCCTCGGGAACCAAGTTCACAGCACTGCTGGAAAATGCTTCCAGTAACGAGCAGATCTTCTCTCTCAACGGTCGCTGGGACTCTTCAGTGGAGCAGGATACGCTCACCGAACTGACGGGGGAACTCCTCGGTCTGCCCATGAGCGGAGAATTTTACCTGCTGCGCGGCCCGGAACAACACTACTTGGGCGGGCGTTTCGGCACCCGAAATATCAAGCTGAGCAGCGAGCTATTGAAACGTTGGCGGCTCCCCGGTGCCGACAAGCTGGTCGCCGGCAATTTAGAACGCCTGGCCCTCATTCTGGAGAAAAGATGGCCCGCGGGGGAGCCCCTCCCCGGACTGCCGCGCGTCGGTGCAGAGCTGAACATTACCGATCTGGAATGGGAGCAGTCTGAAATAGACCAAGTGCAGAATTTTACCGTCGAGATTTCCTTGGAAAATCAGGAGTTAACCATAAAAGAAGGATTGATTGTTGCGGCCGGTCAGACGCTGAACTTCTCCGGCCAGATAGACAACCTCTATACCGATCCGCAACTCCAGTTAAACGCTGCCCTGGATGTGCAGCTGGAGGACCTGATGCCCTACCTGCAGCTGCCGCAGGACTGGAAAATCTCCGGAGCAGTCTCCAACTCTCTGAGTCTATCAGGCCCGCTACTTCAGCCGGTTTTTACTCTGCAAACCGATTTTTCAACCACTGAATTGCAACTGGGCTCACTGCTCCACAAAAAAATCGGGCAACCAAGCCACCTGCAATTACAAGGAATGATTGATCAGGAACAGGTTCAACTGGACAACCTGAAGCTGAGCCTTGCGGGCTTTACAATCAATGGGAACGGTTGTTTTGCCCACGATCCAAAGGATCGTTATTTTCTCCTTGATATCGACCCCGTCGAGCTTCGACAATTGCACGCTCTCTCGCCAATCATGAAACGGCTAGCGCTGCACGGAACGGCTCACCCCTCTTTGGAGCGGGATGAACAGGGCCTGCAAGGAACTCTTCAGCTGGCAGAGGTGGGAATGCACCTTTACAATATCGTCGGTGATTTAAAACGCACCAGCGGTGAAATCACCTTCGATCACCAAGGGCTGAATTTTCAAAAGCTGCAAGCAACCTTCGGGGAATCGGACTTTACCCTCAGCGGCCAACTCAAAAACTGGCAGTCTCCGCAGCTGAATCTTGCACTCAAAAGCGACAAAGTCCGGGCTCACGATCTGATTTTTTCAAATCAGCAGCTGACATTCTACGACTTGGATGGGCAGTTGCAGATTGACCATGCGGGGATCCGCTTCAACCCGGTCAATGCCCGGCTGGAAAAAGCGACTGAAGTCAGGGTAACCGGCCAGGTCACCGGGTTCAGCAACCCGCAAGTCACCCTTGATATCACAGCAGACAGGGCAAACATTGATGAGGTTATCAATCTCTTTCAAGGACCTGACAGGAGCCAGCGCCGCAAAAAAGAATACCGAGGCAAGCCGATAAAAATTACTGCTCGGGTCAAAGAAGGGCGTATCGGCGGACTGAATTTTCAAAATGCTGAGGGATTGATAACCGACCATCACGGCATTTTCACCCTTTACCCGCTCCAGTTTCAAAATGGAGCGGGGTCTTGCCAGGCTCGGGTCGAGTTTGATCGAAATCAAAAAGGCGGGTTACTGAAAGTCTCCGGTCACGCGGAAGATATCAACGCTTCGGTTCTTCACCAGGATCTCTTCGAGGAACGTGGGCTGATTAATGGCCGTTTGCGGGGGAGTTTCTACCTTGAAGGCAGCCTTGCTGAGAACAAATTCTGGGATAATGTCGTCGGTAGCATCCATCTGCAAGTCACTGATGGAACATTGCGAAAATTCCGGGGCCTGGCCAGAGTATTTTCTCTCCTGAATGTCTCCCAGATCTTTGCCGGAAAACTGCCCGATATGGACAAAGAGGGCATGCCCTTCACCCTGATGGAGGGAAGCTTCAGGATTGCCGACGGGCGTGCCGAGACAGAAGACCTGTTCATCACCAGCGAAGCAATGAATATGTCGCTGGTCGGCAGCAAAGGTCTGATCGATGGCAGCCTTAATTTCAACCTGGGTGTCATGCCGTTACGCACAGTTGACAAGGTGATCACTGCGATCCCGATTGCCGGCTGGGTTCTGACCGGGGAGGACAAGGCCCTGCTCACCGCTCACTTCAAGATCGAAGGCAGCAGCGAAGAACCAAAAGTCACCGCGATCCCTATCACTTCAGTTTCTGAAACGGTCTTCGGCATCGTCAAGCGCACTCTCGGCCTGCCGGAAAAACTGATCAAAGATATCGGCACAATTTTCAAAGAAGAGCCGGAAAAGAAAAAAGAGCCGATCGACTGATCAGCTCTGTTACTATCTTGACTAAGCAAAATTTTCGCCCCACAAAGCTTAGCGGTTTTTCAGGAACTCGACATGCTCTATGTATGCCTTTCCCCTGAAAAAGCACTGATGCCTTGCAGGGCGAAAATTTTGCTTAGTCAAGATAATAACAGAGCTGATCAGTCGATCGGCTCTTTTTTCTTTTCCGGCTCTTCTTTG
>JAUVEB010000250.1 GCA_030595055.1 Desulfuromonadaceae bacterium | reverse complement strand
GTCGGAACCCGGATGGCATTGCCGGTCAGTTTGCCGGCAAGTTCCGGCAAAGCCCTGGCAATGGCTTTGGCGGCACCGGTTTCGGTGAGGACCATATTCAGCGGAGCGCTGCGACCGCGACGTTCTTTCTTATGATAGTTGTCGATCAGGTTCTGGTCGTTGGTGTAGCTGTGGCAGGTTTCGACATGACCGTTTTCGATGCCGAACTTGTCGCTGACCGCTTTGAGAACCGGAACGATGGCGTTGGTGGTGCAGCTGGCGGCGGAGAGGATTGCATCGCCGGAATCGAGCAGTTCGTTGTTGACTCCATAGACGACATTGGGAATGTCCCCCTTGCCCGGTGCCGTTAAGAGAACCTGTGAAGCGCCTTTGGTCTGGATGTGCCGACTGAGCCCTTCACGGTCGCGCCACTTGCCGGTGTTGTCGATGACAATCGCGTTACTGATGCCGTACCGGCTGTAATCGACCTCTTCCGGAGCATCGGCGTAGATAATACGGATCATGTTGCCGTTGGCAATGATCGCATTTTCTGCCTCATCGACCCTGATGGTTCCTTCAAAGTGTCCGTGAACTGAATCGCGGCGCAGCAGGCTGGCACGTTTCACAAGATCGTTGTCACCACCCTTGCGAACCACGGCAGCACGCAAACGCAATTTATTGCCGCCACCGGCTTGTTCGACCAGAATCCGGGCCACCAGGCGACCGATCCGGCCGAAACCGTAGAGGACAACATCGCGCGGCTCACTCAGTTGGGGTCTTTTGCCGGTGCTGAGATCTTTCAACTGTGCGGCAACAAAATCTTCGACATCTCCGTTCCCCTGTTCCTGATAACGCAATGCCAGCTTCACCAGGTCGACTCTACCGGGAGCCAGATCCATTTTTGCCATGGCTTGCAGCATTGGGTGGGTATCACTGACCCAGATTTCCCGGTTGATAATCTGCCGGGCAAAACGGTGGGCCCGCAGGATGTCGATGGTCGACTGGTTGACCAGTGGGCGATCAAAAACAGTACAGATCACTTCATGATCACGATAAAGTTTACCGATCAGCGGGGTCATCGCTTCGGCAATCGCTTCACGTTCTTTCCAGTCCTTGAAATACTCTTCGGCTTTTGTGTCGACCATTTTCTGTCAAACCTTTCACAGCAGTTATCGGCATCGCCCCGAGGGTTGTCGGGCTGAACCGTTCATTTCTCCGGAACCGCGCGTATATTAATGGATATTCGTCGCTATTGCAACCAGCTTGCCCCTATAATTCTCGGAAGAAAATGTTGAATTGTCCTTCCCTGCTCTGGACAATCCAACACGGGGTTGATAAGTTGTGTAGCTGCTTTTTATTATCCGGAAAAAGGGCCTTTCCGACCACCTGATTCCCGAATTTTTCAAGGAGGATTCTGTCGATGAGCAATGTTGTTAGTTACTTGGAGCTGGGGTTAGTGAACTCGCGCGAACTGTTCCGCAAGGCGGTTGCCGGCGGCTATGCCATCCCTGCTTATAATTTTAATAACCTTGAGCAGTTACAGGCGATTGTCACCGCCTGTGCCGAGACGAATTCGCCGGTCATCCTGCAAGTCAGCAAGGGGGCTCGGAGCTATGCCGACGAAACCATGCTGCGCTACCTGGCGATGGGGGCCGTCGAGATGGCTCGCAAGATGGGTTCCAACATCCCGATCGTGCTGCATCTGGATCATGGCGATTCCTTCGAGATTTGCAAAAGCTGTATCGATTCCGGATTTTCATCGGTGATGATCGACGGTTCTCACCTGCCGTACGACGAGAATGTTGCCCTGACCAAACGGGTGGTCGAGTATGCCCATCAATTTGAGGTGACCGTCGAAGGGGAGCTCGGCGTGCTGGCCGGGATTGAAGATGAGGTCGTGGCGGAAGAATCAACCTACACCCAGCCGGAGGAGGTTGAGGATTTTGTCAAAAAAACCGGGGTTGATTCCCTGGCCATCTCGATTGGAACCAGCCACGGTGCGTACAAGTTCAAGCTGAAAGAGGGGGAGTCGGTGCCGCCCTTGCGTTTCGATATTCTCGAAGAGTGCGAGAAGCGGATCCCCGGGTTTCCGATTGTCCTGCATGGTGCTTCCAGTGTGGTGCCTGAGTATGTTGATCTAATTAACCGGTATGGCGGTAAAATGGACGGGGCTGTCGGTGTTCCGGAAGAGCAATTACGTCGTGCCGCGGCCAGTTCCGTTTGCAAGATCAATATCGATTCGGATGGGCGCTTGGCGGTGACGGCGAAGGTGCGCGAATATCTGGCCGACAACCCCGGCGAGTTTGACCCGCGCAAGTATCTCGGTGCTGCTCGTAATGAGCTGATCAGGCTGATCAAATATAAGAACGAGGCGGTCCTCGGCAGTGCCGGTAAGGGCTGAATTTATACGGGACAAACGAAACGGGTCGCTGCGGGTGTTTCGTTGCGGCTCGTTTTTTGTCCTCGGTATGTTATTTTCAAAAGAATTGACAGCAGGTTGCTGCCTGCCTTTACACAGGAAACTTGGTCGATTTTGTACGAGATAGGGTGGGGTGGTCACAAGCGCCGTGGACGCCATCCCCGGAAAAGCAATTTCCTATCAGTTTATTACCAATTTTTATCACAGGAGGCTAAAAATGAGAAAAATGATGTTGTTGTTGGTCTGTGGGCTGGTTCTGTCGGCAGTGGGTAGTGTCTATGGTCAGTCCGATTGGGCAAAATATCAGTTTATTCCAGTCCCTGAAGATGTGAGAGTTCCCAAGAACTTCATCAATGACGATGGCACTCTGGACTGTTGTGGTTGCCATTGGAACACCAACCATGGCGGGCCTAAGTTCTGCGATTAATGGAATCCCTCTCGGGCAGGCTTTACGGCCTGCCCTTTTTATTTCCAATCTCTGTTTCG
>JAUVEB010000108.1 GCA_030595055.1 Desulfuromonadaceae bacterium | reverse complement strand
TCCGGTGCTGGTGGTCAGGGTCTGATCACGGCCGGAATTATTTTGGCAGAAGCAGCGTCAATCGTTGATAACAAGTACGCTGTTCAATCGCAAAGCTACGGTCCCGAGGCGCGTGGTGGGGCCTCGAAGGCTGAGGTTATTATTTCGGATGAGCCGATCGACTATCCCAAGGCTACAGTCGTTGATGCCTGCCTGGCAATGACGCAGGAAGCTGCAGATAAGTATGCCGTCGGTATCAAGCCGGGAGGCCTGTTGCTCATAGACACTGACTTTGTGAAAAATGTGCCTAAAGGCGATTTCAAAGTCTATGATATGCCGATTATTCGGATTGCTAAAGAAGAGATTGGTCGGGAAATTGTCGCCAACGTGATCGCTTTAGGTGCTATGATCGCATTGACTGATGTTATCCCCCGTGAATCCGGGGAAACGGCGGTTCTTCGAAAGGTTCCGGAAGCCTTTATCGACCTGAATAGAAAGGCTTATAGCCTTGGCTTCGAAAAGGTTAAGGAGATGCTGGCGAAGTAATTCTGTCGTCGGATAGATTAAGATAGGCTACAGGAGGCCCGGTGTGTTTTGCGCCGGGCCTTTCTTTATTTAAGCAGCAGGAATCGTTATGAAAATTATTTTGTTGTCTTTTGCTCTTGTCACAATATTGATATCTGGAGTCTTTGCTCAGGAAACTCCGATGACAGAAAAGGATAAGCTGGGCTACGCCATCGGTATGAGTGTCGGTATGAATATGAAAAAACAGCATATCGATGCTACTGCTGAGACGTTGGCCGCAGGTCTCAAAGATGCATTTGCCGGGACCGGAACACTGCTGACAGAAGAGGAGATGGTCCAGGTTCTCACCGCCTATCAGCAGGAAATGCAGATGAAGCAGATGGCGGATCAGGCCGCTATCGCAGCCGCAAATGAGAAAAAATCTGCACTTTTTATGGAGGAAAACGGCAAAAAAGAGGGTGTGAAGATCTTGCCGAGTGGTTTGCAGTATAAGATTCTGACTGCCGGTAGCGGCCAGTCTCCTGCCGCAGATGTGACTGTTGAAGTACATTATCAGGGCCGACTGATTGATGGTAGTGAGTTCGACAGCTCATATCGGCGCGGTGAACCGGCAACGTTTCCGGTGAATGGTGTGATTTCCGGCTGGACTGAAGCCCTCCAATTGATGAAAGAGGGTGCCAAATGGCAGTTGGCGATTCCCGCAGCACTGGCTTATGGGGAACGAGGTTTCCCGCCGGCCATTCCACCTGCCTCTGCTCTTATCTTTGAAGTAGAACTTCTGAAAATTATTGAATAATTTGTTCTTTTCCCGGATTATTGTCAGCCCCGCCGGAGTGAAATCGGTGGGGCTGTTTTTTTGCGATTGTAGAAGAATGAACATCCCGCCCCGTGTTCCATCGCCGCCCTGTGTCAGGTTTTTTCCTGTTTCTGATCTGTGGTGTCGGCCGGGTTCTTTGCGTCTGTTCAATTTCCGGCAGAAACTGGCTCAAGATAATCAGGACGATACTTCCGAGTAACAGCATTTCGAACATCTCTACCTCCTTGTCGATTTTCCTTTTAGTCGTTATCGCTCCTCTCTGTGTCATTTAATGTCATTGTCTTGGTGGTGGGGGAAATTTAAAGATATTTTGAGCTGCGTTAAACTATGGTTTTTCGCTTGAAATAGGGCATGTGAAGATTGACAGTTATGGCTGAAATCGTATACAGTATGCAGTGTTTTGCTCACGTCATAACTTGAAACTGTGGCAAGGAACATTTGAAAATTTACCTGTCGTGCAGCTGTGCTGCGAAACTGATAATCGGAGGATAGAGATGATTGAAGCTTATTTAAAGCATGAAGAAGAACGGAATACTCAAGGGATTCCCGCTCTGCCGTTGAGCCCTGAGCAAACGACTGAACTTTGCAATCTGCTGCAGAGTCCTCCTGCCGGTAAAGAAGATTTTTTGATGAATCTGCTTACCGAGCGGATTTCTCCCGGTGTTGATCCTGCTGCGCAAGTAAAATCAGCTTTTCTGACAGAAATTATCACCGGAAGCAAGACTTCTCCATTGATCGATAAAACTAAGGCGGTTCAGATCCTTGGTACTATGCTGGGCGGTTATAATATCCAACCATTGATTACTGCCTTGCAGATTGCTGAACTTGCTGACGAAGCGGCCTCTGCTTTGAGCGGCATGGTTATGGTTTATGATGCTTTTGATGATGTCTCGGCATTGTCAAAAAGCAATGATGCAGCCAAAAAAGTTGTTAAATCTTGGGCTGCAGCTGAGTGGTTTACCGCTAATCCTGAATTTCCTGAGACTATTACGGTCAAGGTATTCAGGGTCGATGGCGAGATCAATACTGATGATTTCTCTCCCGCGAGTGATGCTTGGAGCCGTTCCGATATTCCATTTCACGCACTGTGTATGGGTAAAATGCGTTTTCCCGGTGGTTACGAAGAGATGGCAAAGTGGCGTGCCGAAGGAAACGATGTGGCATTTGTCGGTGATGTGGTCGGTACCGGTTCCTCGCGTAAATCCGCATGTAACTCAGTTTTGTGGCATATTGGCCAAGATATTCCGGCGGTACCCAACAAACGCCGTGCCGGTGTGATTATCGGTAGTGCAATGGCGCCTATCTTTTTTAACACCGCACAGGATTCCGGCGGGTTGCCGCTGCGCATGAATGTGAATAAATTGAAGCACGGCGAAGTTATTACCATCAATACCAAGGCCGGCAAAGTAACGGATGCCGCCGGTGCAGAACTTTCGAGTTTTGAAATTGCCCCCAATACTGTCAGTGATGAGTTTCGTGCCGGTGGTCGTTCCACATTGATTATCGGGCGTAAACTGACTGAGCGTGCTTGTGCCGCATTAGGTCAAGCCGTACCCGATCTATTCATTAAACCGAACAATCCTGAGGTGAAAGCCGGTCAAGGTTTCTCTCTGGCGCAAAAAATGGTGGGTAAAGCTTGTGGCATTGCCGGAGTTCTTCCCGGTACAGCTTGTGAGCCGACCATGACCACGGTTGGTTCTCAGGATACCACCGGTACTATGACCTCTGATGAACTGAAGGAACTGGCTTGTCTCAAGTTCCAGGCACCGATGTTCATGCAGTCTTTTTGTCATACTTGTGCTTATCCCAAGCCATCCGATGTGGTGATGCACAAGACATTGCCCGCGTTTGTTACTGAACGCGAAGGTGTGGTTTTGAACCCCGGTGACGGTGTTATTCACAGCTGGCTGAATCGTTTGGGTCTGCCTGATACTGTCGGTACCGGTGGTGATTCTCATACCCGTTTCCCTCTTGGCATCAGTTTTCCGGCCGGTTCCGGTCTGATCGCTTTTGCCGGTGCTCTTGGTTTTATGCCTTTGGATATGCCCGAATCGGTATTGGTGCGTTTTAAAGGTGAGCTTAACGAAGGGATTACCCTGCGTGATGCTGTTAATGCCATTCCCTACTGGGCCATCAAACAAGGGCTGATGACTGTCCCTAAAAAGAACAAGATCAATATCTTCAATGGTCGTATTATGGAGATCGAAGGTCTGCCCAATTTGTCTGCTGAACAGGCTTTTGAACTGACAGACTCTGCCGCTGAACGTAGTGCCGCTGCCGGTTGTATTCAATTGTCCGAAGAATCAGTCGCAAAATATTTACGTTCCAACGTCGCACTGATGGAAGCGATGATCAAAGATGGTTATGCTTACGCTCCGACCCTGCAAAAGCGGATTGATGCTGTTAATGAGTGGTTGAAGAATCCACAACTGCTCAAGGCCGATAGCAATGCTGAGTATGCAGCTGTGATTGAGATTGATTTGGCTGAGATCACTGAGCCGATTTTGGCCTGCCCGAACGATCCTGATGATGTCAAGCTGTTGTCTGAAATTCAGGGCACCAAAATTCAGGATATCTTCCTCGGTTCCTGTATGACCAATATCGGTCATTTCCGTGCAGCGGCGAAGATTTGGGAAGGTAACAAATTTAACCCCAACGATCGCGTGTGGATCTGTCCTCCAACCCGTATGGATCAGTCAAAATTGAAGGATGAAGGCTATTTTGCCATCTTTAATCAGGTTGGTGCCCGTATTGAAACTCCGGGTTGTTCACTGTGCATGGGTAATCAAGCGCGTGTTCCCGATGGTGTAAATATGTTCTCCACTTCAACGCGTAACTTTGATGATCGTATCGGAACCGGCGCACAGGTTTATCTCGGCAGTGCCGAGTTGGGTGCTGTGACCGCACTCAAAGGTGAGTTGCCGACCCCGGCCGAGTACTTGGCTATTTACAAAGATAAAGTTTCTCCTCACAAAGAAGAAGTTTACGATTATCTTCAATTAGATGAATTGGGAGAAGAGTTCAACGCCATTTATAAGCGTTGCGATATTTAACTTAACTCTGTGATCCGCATGACGGTCAATAGTGCAAGTCATTGAATTAGCTGAGTATCCCAGAAATCTCCGCTTAGTCCATCGGTGGAGTTAAGATTTTTGGGATGTCCATGCAAATCAATTGCTTACGTTCTTTAACTGGCTGTGGTTTACGGAATCAGGTTTATTTTCAGTGATTTTGGTGCAATATTTTGGGCCCGCTTCTTAAATGAAGCGGGCCTTTTTGCTATACCACGCATTTTCGGCACATCGGCACCAAGTTACGGGGATATTTACTTTGTGCGCCCGGAAGGGCACTTCTTGAAGGTGTGGTGTGAGAGCCGAGAGGGGGCAATCTTTTTCGGTTATCCGTTGCCGCAGGTTGAATCGATTACTCAAACTGTTTTCTGAATTCCGCAAAATCCAATTTTAAAGCAGCTACCTCGGCGCGTAACTCGGCCAGTTCGTTTTCCAGGGCCGAGATTGGTGTGTACTGTTGTGTTGTATGCTGATCGCTTGCGGCTTCTTCGGTTATCGGGCCGCTCAAAAGATGAGCGTAGCGATGTTCTTTTCGCCCCGGTTGTCGATCCAGCTTAACGACCATCGGTGGCTCTTGGTCCATCAACTCCTGTATCGCTTGGTCCACCTTTGTCAGATCACTGAAGCCGGCCATGCGATCAGACCGTGAACGAAGTTCTCCCGGAGTTTGGGCGCCTCTCAGCAGCAGTTCGGCCAGGATTGCCAGTTCATGGTCTTCGAGATAAAGGCGTTCTCGTAGGGTGTGACGGTATTTTTTAACACGACTTCCGGCATCTTGTGACTGCATTGCCAGCCCTTTGCGGCGGAGTTGTTCAACCGTCTCATTGACCTCAACCTCGGCTAATTGTATGACCGGGTTACGGTTTGATTTCTGGTTGCAGGCATTTGTCAGCGCGTTGCTGCTCAAAGGATAGTAGTCGGGAGTGGTGAGCTCTTTTTCGATAAAAGCGCCGATGATGCGTGCTTCGACATGCGTGATTTCAATTTCCATGCTTTTTCTCTCCGGTTGACATGATCAGTTTGCGACGTAGCCAATAATGCAGAATTGTCACCAGCAGGGCCAGTAAAATCAGCAACACAAACCGGGTACTCATGCTCTGTGCCTGCTGCCAGCCGGCTCCACCCAGAAAACCGATACCTGGATAGGCAATCCCCCAGAGAATGGCGCTGACGAGCGCATAGCCGCAGAACGGACGTCTCTGCATGCGTGACAGGCCGGCAATAAAAGGGGTAATGCCACGGATGGGGCCGAGAAAGCGGGCGAAGAATATACTCTTGCCGCCGTGTGCCAGGAAAAACCGTTCCGATTGGCCAACCAGCTTATGATGTTTCTGAAAACTCCGCATTTTTAACATGCGGCTGCCAAAATGGTCCCCAAGCCAGAAACTGAACAGGTCGCCGAGGAGTCCGCCGCCGGTTATCATGATGATAACGGGGAGAATCAGGCCCTTGCCGTGGATAATCAGAAATCCTGCCAGAACGATGAGGGTGCTGCCTGGAAGCAACAGGCCGACCATCGGCAGGGATTCTCCGAAAGCAATCAGAAACAGAATCAAATAGTAATTGATTCCTTCAGGGAGCCATTGGATAAATTGTTGTAACCAGGTTTCCATATCAATTCGCTAAATCGGGCTCGAAGCGCTGCAACCATTGATCGAAAGTTTTAAGTTTAGCAGATCCATATCTGTTTATGGCTTTGCGGACTTCCCCGACACTTTTTTCTCCGTCATTTTTTCGCAGACTTTTGGAATAAAAAAGATCCGCGTAGCAGATAATCTGTTCTTCCAGAGAGATTGGTAACATGTCGCGCGGGGGCAGGGGGAGGTTTTCCGAGATGATTTCACTGGCTGTCAGGCCGATGCCGATATGTCTTTCGCAGACCAGGGCATGGTCTGGTAAACTCTCTTTTTCGAGTATTTCCCGCCCCCTGATACCGTGACAGAGATATGGATCCTGCCCGTGACAGCCCAATTCAGGAGCCTCTGGTGCGATCATTCCAACATCATGCAGCATGGCGGCTTCGGCGATGAATTGCAGGTCAACCGGTTCGGTTTTTTGCAGTTGTCGGGCAATTTTCAAGGCCCGTCTGGTGACCTGGCGGCTGTGTTCGAGAAGGATCTGCCATGCTTGAGGGTGCGCGGCATAATATTTCCGGATGATATCCGCCGAACGAACAGCTGCTGACATGCTGATTATTGCTCTTCCTTGGTCTCAGGGCGCACGACTTCGACAAAGCTGTTGACAATATCCTGGAAGATCGGCAGCAATTCGTCAAAACGGTTTGAGGGATAGTCGAGTGCAACAATGAAGTCCCGGTGTTGTCCCTTAAGAGCAATGACCAGCATCCCCTGTTTCTCGTCATGGGCAAGAAGTTTCAATGCTGAACCCGCAGGGTGTTTAAAGCTTTCAACTTTGCTTGATTTCAACTCTGAGCGGTCGGAAAGATAGGCCTTGAGTAGGTTCTCAAGAGATTTCTTGGGATCTGTCAAGCGGCTCTGAATCAGCATTTCTCCGTTCCCGTGATTCAGTTTTCCCAGATGTTTAACCTGCCAGCGGACGGTATTGGCCCGGTATTTTGGCGATGAAACAGGAATCTGCAGCCGTTGCCAATCCAGTGGGTGCTTGATGGCAAAATCGAGCCTGGCATCAATGTATAACTGTTCCTTTATGTCTTGGACCGGTTGTTTGCCCAGCATTGATGGGACGCAAGCCGAAATGAGCGTCATTCCAAAAAACAGGCTGAGTGCCAGAAATAAGTGACGAAGCGATCGCATATTCAGTCTTCCCAGGTAATGCAGGCAACCGGACAGTTATCCATCGCTTCCTCGATTTTCTCTTCACTGTCGCCGTTCGGGTTGTGGATGCCTGCTTTATGTTCTGAAACCATGCTGAAAACATTCGGACAGATCCGGGTGCAGGTTTCGCAGCCGATACAGGCGTCTGCATCCAGGTAGGGGGTTCTGGCCATTTCTTTATCCTTTCAGGGGGAACTCAGTTGCGTCATATGAAGTTGATTATCTAATATTTTTAGCAGGTTTTTAAGCCTTGTATTTCTTTTTTTTGCTAAATTATGGCAGTTGAGAAATTTTAAGCAATTGTTTGTGTGGTGAATAGCACTCCGATGGAGGTTCTTTTGGTAAAGGCCGTTGGCTTACGAACTGAAATTTTGTTGACTCTCACCCTATTGATGGGGGCGGCCCTGTTGTTCGGTGGGATTATGCTGCTGCGCTTCACGGAGCAAAGCTTGCTCGAACAACGCTTG
>JAUVEB010000232.1 GCA_030595055.1 Desulfuromonadaceae bacterium | reverse complement strand
GATTCTACGGTCTGGCTATCATACACAGAAGAGCTGACTGAAATCTGTTTCGATGACATATGTGGCAACCATCTCATATTTGTGGAGTTCTGAATCAGCTGCCGTGGCGATCCACGTTCCACAACGAAGTGTTTCCTATGTTGTTTCAAAAGGGGTCTCAAAACTTCAAAGGATTTTCTGACGATCCAGTATGCAACTTTATTACTTAGTATGATTCTTTATTATTCGCCTACATCTGGCAGCCCTGCCGGTCGGCAGCGACATACCCTGGCAGCGGGTGATCAACAGCCAGGGCAAGGTCAGTCCGCGAACCGATGGTGAAGGAAACGTCCTGCAGCGTGACCTGCTCGAAGCCGAAGGGCTCAATTTTGATCAGAAATCGCGGATCGATCTGGATAAATACAGTTGGGACTTCCCGGAGAGCTAAACCGGTCCCCTTATGATTTCTGCAAAGCTAAAGGAATTCAAGTACACATCATGGCGACAGGAAATTCAGTGAGTTATTTCATGCGTCATCTAAGGAAGGATCACCAACTTCTACAAAGTAGGTAATGGGAGGCTGTCCGAGAACTCAAATATTTGCCATTTTGGAAAATCAGGCACTAATAATATCAATGGGTTACGAATGAAATTTCACAAAAAAGCTATTCTCGGACAACCTCCTAGAGAGTGATGTTGACACACGGCAGAAAGATGGCCAGATCTTCCGGCAGCGGCGACTCAATGGAAATCGGTGACTCACTGAAGGGATCAACAAAGGCGAGGCGGTTACAATGCAGAAACATCCGCGGCAGATCAGCCGGACAGGGGCCGCGGTAACGTTTGTCGCCAAACAAAGGATGCCCCTGCGCAGCCAGTTGGCGACGGATCTGATGTTGCCGTCCGGTGTGTAGTTGCAATTCCAGCAAAGAGGCCTGCTCATTCCGAAACAAGGCCCGAAAATCGGTTCGCGCCTGTTTTTCCTTCCCCTTGGCGGTCAGCTGCGATTCCAGCCGGCCGCTACCGGGCGTTCTGCCGGCCACCAGTGCCAGGTAACTCTTGTCCACTTCCTGCCGCATGAACAACTGTCCCAACCGCCCGCAAGCCTGCTTCCCCTTACCGAACAACACCGGCCCGGAGGTTTCCAGGTCGAGCCGATGCACCGGTGCGACTTTGAATCTTATCCCACGCTTGAGCAGAAAGGATTCCACCTGATCCGTCAGGTTAGCCTGCTCATGTCCCTGGCCGGCATGAACCGCGAGCCCGGCAGGCTTATCGACCACCAGGATTTCGCGTGATTCATACAAAATTCTGAGCTCTTGTAAACACGCCGCCGGTGTCGCAAGTAATTCCAGCAGGCGGCCACTGTCGGGCAGCTGCAGAAGCTCTCCCGCCTGCAGCAAATCAGACCCCTTTAAAACTCCGCTGCGGCCACGGACTTTGCCTTTTTTCAGCAGTTGTTTCAGGTAGGCGACAGGTGCAGCAGGAACCCGTAGGCGCAAAAAATCTACAGCACAAAGCGGTGCTTCCGTTTTTTCAACAATAAATTTCGGCATCTTCAAAGAATAGATCGATAGTGACAGACAGGCAATCAGAAAAATTCGGCTGGTTTAAAAATGCGGCACTGTCATTCACCACATTTACCGTTGTTGTGCTTCTGTTTGACTGAGCCATTTTCTGTTATGAAATCAGTTGTTGCCGGATGAGGGGGAAAAAAGTTTTTTTCCGACACCTTTCTCCCGCAGTCCACCGTCCTTCACGGTCCTTTTTTCAAACAAATGATTTACTGAGCAAAACACGCTATTTGCAGGGGTCGCTACACAACAGCATTTCGGTGAATTTAGATCATGTAGAATATTTCATCAATCAAACCAGCGATCTACCCAGTAAAACAAAATCGTCCATAACATACTGTTTTATCGTTATTTTTTAAAATATTAAGGTTGCATAAGTCATTGCGAGGGATATAATTCGGAGTCAATAACCAATTTTTGTTATTTTTAACCATATCGTAAGGGAGAAAGTCATGAAATGTCCCGTATGCGGTTGTTACGGTCACAACGAAGTTGATCTGCACTCTGATGGTTTTGCCGAAGAAATCATCGAATGCAGTGGCTGTGGAGCCATCTGGTCTGTCAACCATGGGCTGGCTGAGATCATCAATGACCCGGCCGAAAAGTCATTCCTCTCGGTTCTTTCAGAAACAGTCGATGGAGATGATTATTGCTGGGTCTGAACAGTCAAGAGGACGCGGCAAACAGTGCCCCTACGCGTGATATGCCATGCCCAGCCGGCAGGGTGGCATTGCCCACCCTGCCTCCTTAGTGTTTTTTTTCAGGGGTGAAGGCGTACAGATGGTATGTCGAGGTCCTGAAAAAACGCTGTAACGCAGTCGATCTGACTTTTTGCGACGCCATCAGCCATTAATCCGGAGAAGAGATCGCAAACCGACTGACGATCTCCTTCGTCACCGCGAACATCCCGATCCCCGTCGGGCAGGCTCGATCGCAACGTCCACAGAGAACACAGCCCGGCTCTCCCCAGCGCTCAGGGTCCGCAACCAACTTGTGATAAATCCGTCGCCGGGTCCGCAGAGCTTCGGTCCCCAGCGGGTTATGGCCGCCGGCCTCGCGCATAAACGCATCCAGCTGACAGGAGTCCCAAACCCGACTGCGCACCGTTCCGGTGGCTGTCTGACGATCCTGTACACAGAAGCAGGTACAGGTCGGGCAGGCCAGATTACAACCGCTGCAAAGAATGCAACGTGAGGCAATTTCCTCCCAAAAACTGTCGGGAACCAGATCCTGCCGGAGCAGTTCCATGGCTTGCTGCACATCTGTCGCTGCCGGGTGAGTCCAGTGTACCGATTTCTGCTGCAGCACCGCCAATTGTTCTTGATCGCCAGGCTGATAGTGAGCAAGCCAGTGATCCGCAGATTTGCAACCGGCTCTGGCCAGCCAATATTCCCCACAGGCAATCAATTCCAGGTCACAATTTCCCTTTACCAACGGGAGGAATTCCCGGCTCGGCCCGGCATAACCGGTCAAACCGATGAGCAGGGCACCGTTCCGACGGCGCAGGTAATGATCATCGGGCGGGGGGTTGCTGAAAAATCGATCGGTAAAAGCAAGTGCGGCAAGGTCGATAGAGTCAAGCCCGAACAGGGCGAAAGGT
>JAUVEB010000022.1 GCA_030595055.1 Desulfuromonadaceae bacterium | reverse complement strand
CCCTGCTTGGTACTTGACGGGTACTTGACTGGAAACCATATTTCTTCGGCGCCCTTAATTTTTATGTAAGTAATTTCAGTAGGTTAAGAGGTCAACGCTACTTGATTCGAAGCTTTCAAATTGTTCGAGCGTAAGCTTTTCTCAGCAGATCCACCGAAAAAAGCAATTTGCAAAAAATGCATATTGCAAATCCAGGATAATTGCTGGCTGGGGCAACAACCGAGGAATCCTCGGTTGTTCAAAGCGTAGGAACCGATGAACTGTTGCAAAAAATGCAACAGTTCAAACTGAATCTGGCCGACAACGCCTGCTGATTGCCGAGAGCAAGCGGGAAGAGAAAGAGACGATTGTTAAGGTAGTTGATCTTCTTGCATAAGTACGAAAAATCAATCGCTCGTCATTCCCGCGTAGGCGGGAATCCAGAACTTCTACGGAGGTAGCCTCAAAACTGGATCCCCGTTTTCACGGGGATGACGACTTTTACAAGAATCTCGATTGCCAACTTGCCCAACCGCTGCAACGAACAGGGTGAATGACCACATGATTCATCTGCATACCAGCAAAACCTTCAACGACGACCGAGTAAAACCCTCCGTCCTCTGGGCGGGGTTTTTTACATATGGATTGGTTTGAGCCAGTGTCTGTTTACTCCTTGGCTACCCAACAGATCGACATTGATCTCGATGACGCGGTGAAGGTGAATTCCCCGAAATTTGGCAAGGTGTTGAAGAAGATTATGCGGTTGAATTGATGTCTGGGAGAAGAAATCTCTCAAACATGGAAATATATTCCTTTTTTATGTTATTGTGGTCTTCTCAAGAGGAAATATCTCTCAGGGAGACAAATTATGTTGATCAATTTCACCCTTGAAAATTGGCGTTCGTTTCGTAAGCCGGCGGCCTTCAGCATGGTCGCCAGTCGCGAGAAGCAGCATGGAGAGCGTCTGGCCCGTATCGACCGTTACAAGCTGCGTCTCTTGCCAGTCGCAGCCATTTATGGCGGCAATGCCTCGGGTAAAACCAACTTTTTCGCTGCGCTCAACTTTGCCCGCAACCTGATTGTGCGCGGCACTCGTCCGGATGAGTTAATCCCGGTTGAGGCTTTTCGGCTTGATGGTGAGTCCGGGCAGAAAGCAACGCGCTTCAATTTTGAGTTGCTGGTGGACGATACTATTTATGAATACGGTTTTGCCGTCAACCAGGAGCGGGTCGTTGAAGAGCGGCTGGTTGAGGTGCGCCCCACCACCGAAAAAGAACTGTTTGTCCGCAATCTGGATGAGATCAGCTTTGATCCTGCCCTGGATAAAGACCAGTTCCTCCATTTTGCCTTCAAGGGAACCCGTGATAACCAGCTCTTTTTGACCAATGCCGTGCAGCAGAAAGTCGAAACCTTCAAGCCGGTTTATGACTGGTTCAAAGATAATCTGGTGCTGGTGGCACCGGACTCACGGTTTGAGCCGTTTGAGCAATTTCTGCAAGAAAACAGTCCGCTGTACAGCACGATGAAAAAATCACTGGAACTGCTGGATACTGGTGTCGCCGAATTGGGTGGGGAAGAAGCCAGTTTTGATAGCCTGCCGTTACCGGAGCCGTTAAGAAATCAACTGCGCTCAGAGTTGAAAGAAGGGCACACGCTGCGGGTCATGTCGCCGGATCATGAGCGGTTTATTTTTACCCGCAAGAATGGTGAGATTGTTGCCAAGAAGCTGGTGACCTATCACCAGAACCAGAATGGCTCGTTGGTCAAATTTGAAATGGCGCAGGAGTCTGATGGAACACAGCGCGTTATTGATCTCTTACCTGCGTTTCTCGAAGTTGCCGCAAGGGATTCGGCGAAAGTTTATGTGATCGATGAGGTTGATCGCAGTTTGCACACCCTGCTGACCCGACAGCTGGTGCAGGGTTATCTGGAGGCCTGTTCCCCCGAAAACCGTTCACAACTTCTGCTGACCACCCATGACGTGTTGCTGATGGACCAGGATCTTTTGCGTCGGGACGAGATGTGGATCGCAGAGCGGGACCAGGAGGGTGGCTCCTCACTCCTTTCTTTCAGTGAATACAAGGATGTCCGCAACGACAAGGATATCCGCAAGAGTTATCTGCAGGGACGGCTCGGTGGCGTGCCACGGCTGTTGATCTCCGGTGCGTTGGCGAACGGCGATCTGGAAGTGTCTGAACAGGAGGCGGCCGTTGGCGAGGCGTAAATATACACGGCCTCTTGGCGAACGGCGCTACAAGAAGCTGTTTGTCCTGGCCACCGAAGGGGCGGAGACCGAACCGCGCTACTTTAAGATGTTTGAAGCTGACGACAAGGTTATCCATGTCCAGTTGCTGAAAGGCGGGCATAAAAGCTCTCCGCCACAGGTTCTGAAGCGCATGGATGCTTACCTCAGGAAGGAAGGTCTGCGGCCCGATGACGAAGCCTGGCTGGTGGTCGATACCGATCAATGGACTGAGGATCAACTTCAGCAGTTGTATCAGTGGAGCCAGGCAAAAGAGAACTATGGCTTAGCGGTCAGCAATCCCCGGTTTGAATTCTGGCTGTTGCTGCACTTTGAAGATGGAAATGGCGTAGGCACTTCACGGGAATGCGTCGCCCGACTTTTGCGGCAATTGCCCGGGTATGAAAAGAGGAATGTTGATGTGAAACAATTCACCGACAGGGTTGCCGAGGCCATAGAACGTGCCCGCCGCCGGGATACCCCGCCCTGTGCAGACTGGCCTCGCACAACCGGGACAACGGTTTATCGGTTGGTGCAGAACCTGACCGCCATGATCGATGCCTGAATTTGGATGAAATAATTGGGTGAGCAAACCGGAAGAGAAAGAGACGATTGTTAACCCAAGTTTAACACCCCAAAATAAATCTCTCGAATAATCAGCAGGTTACGCCCTGTAATTTTTTCGAGGGGCACTACAAACTCGCAATTCTTTGAAATTTACCTCTTCAGGCGATTATCTTTCTGTTTCCGCCAAGGGCGGGATCAATGTCCAGAAGTTTATTAAATGGCCGGCTGAGCCGGTTCGGCTCGGGTGGCCTTGCGTACCTGCAATGTTCGACTGTCGTTGCGTCGGAAGGTTGCGGTAATGCGACATTGATTGCTCAGTGTGTTGCGCAGGTTCTTGTTACGGCCGACATTTTCCCCTTCCGATGTCAGGTCAAACTGGCTAGACTGCACGCCATGAACCTGATCCTGCTCCACAACGACGATTTTTTCACTGAAGATCGAGTCAAGCTGACGGACCGACGGCGACAACATCTGCTATCCACTCAGCAGGTTGAAGTGGGCAAACGCTTACGGGTTGGAAAACTCAACGGGATGCTGGGAGAAGGACTGGTCACCGGGATCGATGCGGAATCGCTTGAGCTACGGATAGAATTGACTCGGCAACCGCCACCTCCCCTGGCGGTCACCCTGCTTCTGGCCCTGCCGCGGCCGAAGATGCTCAAGCGGATTTTACAAACGATCAGTTCCCTCGGAGTCAAGCAGCTCTACCTGATTAACAGCTATCGGGTGGAGAAGAGTTTCTGGGGCAGTCCGCTGTTGCGGGCAGAAAAACTGGATGAGCAATTGCTGCTCGGACTGGAACAGGCACGTGACACGATTCTGCCACAGGTTCACCTGCGCCGGCGCTTCAAACCCTTTGTTGAAGATGAATTGCCGGATTTGGCCAAAGGTACCAGGGCGCTGGTCGCCCACCCGGTCGCCGCACCGGGCGAGGTATTTCAACCCGGTGAATCAATCACTTTGGCAATCGGTCCGGAAGGAGGATTTATCCCCTACGAAATTGAAAAACTGCAAGAATGCGGTTTTACTGCGATCTCCCTTGGAGAACGTATTCTCCGGGTTGAAACCGCCGTTCCGGTGTTGCTCTCACGCATGATGGCAGATTGAGGAAAAAATGGGCACAGATGCAAAACGTTGGGCTTACTTGCTGTTAATTTTACCGCCGTTGTTCTGGGCCGGAAACTCGGTGCTGGCCCGCGGCGTGGCCGAGTTGATTCCACCGGTGGCCATGTCGTTCTGGCGCTGGACTATCGCGCTGGCGATGCTGCTCCCTTTCACCTGGAAACAGGTGCGCAAAGACTGGCCGACAATCTGTCGGAGTTGGAAAATCATCGTTCTGATCGGCCTGATCGGCATTTCCTCTTTCAATACCCTGCTCTATACCGCTGCCCACACCACCACGGCACTCAATATTGCCCTGACACAGTCGGTGATGCCGGCAGTCATCGTCCTGCTCAGCTTTTTATTCTTTCGCGAGCGGGTCAGCCGGAGGCAAGTATTTGCCGTGTTGCTCTGCATTCTCGGTGCCGGTTTCATTGTCGTGCGTGGCGACTGGCAACGGCTGCAACAGCTCAGTTTTGTCACGGGTGACCTGTTGATGCTGTTGGCCATCTGTCTTTATGCGCTCTATACCGTAATGTTGCGCAAGCGTCCACAAATTCACCCCTTAAGCTTCCTCACCGCGACTTTTGCCGTCGGGGTTGTCACCCTCTTCCCCCTCTACCTCTGGGAATTGACCGGCGCCCCGGCATTACAATTGACCCGACCGGTTATCTTCAGCCTGCTCTATGTGGGACTCTGCCCGTCGATTCTCGCTTATCTCTGCTGGAATCGCGGGATTGAACTGATCGGTGCCAACCGGGCCGGTCTCTATATCAACCTGATTCCCCTGTTCGCTTCGTTAATGGCGGTCCTGTTCCTCGGTGAGACTTTCCAGAAATACCATCTCCACGGCATGGTTTTTATCTTTGCCGGTCTGGCTCTGTTCAACTGGCCCCGGCGCAAAACTTCTGCGGCTTGACACGCGGGCCGTGGCCAAGCAGGATAGGCAATATTTTGCCAATAGCGGCATTTGTCGGAGTTTCGGATAATCATTTATGCGCCTGACGCTGAAAATCGCCATTACCGTTCTGCTCGGGGTCGCCCTGATCTTTTCGGTCTACAGTTACTACTCGATCCAGCGGGAGCGGGAGCTGTTGAAGAAAAATCTCAGCCGCGAAGCTCGCCACCTCGGTCAGAGCCTGCGGGTTATGGTGACAGAAATCTGGAGTCAACGTGGTGAAGAGGAGGCCATCGGCTTTCTGAGTCGGGCCAACCGGGAGCACGAACAGATCCTGGTTCGCTGGGTCTGGGTTGAAAACGACGCAGCGGAGAAGTTTCAACCGCGGGTGCCGATCGACAAACTTGACGAGCTGTTTGAAGAGGAGACGGTGGCTCTGCTGGCCGGCTCTGAAGACGGCCGCGATTTTCTGCTGACCTACCTGCCGTTGTTGATCGACGGTAGTCGCATCGGTGCCATCGAGCTGTCTGAATCGATGGATGAAATGCACGATTACGTCCAGGAAAGCTTGCGTCGTTCGGCCATTGTCGTTGCTGCCATGGTGGTTTCCAGCCTGCTGCTGGTCGGCGGGCTCGGCAGTTTCTGGATCAATAAACCGATGCGCCGGTTGCGTGACCAGGCGGAGCGAATCGGCACCGGCGACTTCGAAACCAGCCTGAACCTTTCCGGCACCGATGAACTGGCCGAACTGGCCGGCACGATCGAGCGGATGCGGGGTCAACTTGCCGAAGCTCGTGAAGCGGAGCAGGCGGCCAACACGGCAGAGATCGAAGCGCTGGAAACGTTGCGCCACACCGAGCGATTGGCCACCCTCGGCAAACTTTCCGCCGGGATAGCCCACGAACTGGGAACCCCGCTCAACGTCATCGCCGGGCGTGCCAAGCTGATCGGCAGTGCCGGTCTGGAGCCGGAAGATATCGCCCGTTCGGCAAAAATTATCGGCGAACAGGCGGACCGGATGACCGGCATCATACGTCAGTTGCTCAGCTTTGCCCGACGTGGCGAAGCTCGTAAACAGCAGGTGGAACTTAATGCTGTCCTACGTGGGGTTTTGCCGCTCCTCGAACCGAGTACCCGCGAGAGAAGGATCGAACTCAAGCTAACGGAATCTGCCCGGTCGCTTAACGTCAATGCCGATCCGGGGCAGTTACAACAGGTTTTCCTCAACCTGGCCATGAACAGCATCCAGGCGATGCCTGAAGGAGGTATCCTTGAGCTGAGCTGTAGCACGCCGGCCGGGATCGAGGTGCCGGACAATATTGTTGATGAGGGACAGTTCTGGTGCTGCCTGCAGGTTCGTGACCAGGGGAGCGGCATCGATCCCGAGCATCTCCGCCATATTTTCGACCCCTTCTTTACCACCAAGGAGATTGGCCAGGGCACGGGGCTTGGTCTGTCGATTGCCTACGGCATTATTGAAGAGCATGGCGGCTGGATCGGCGTTGAAAGCACTCTCGGAGCAGGAAGTTGTTTCAGCGTTTATTTGCCCCACAGCAGTCACGGAGCAGAGACATGACCGGGAACAACCTGCCGGGCCGCATCCTGGTCATCGATGATGACCAGGCCCTTTGTGAGCTACTGGTCGAAGACCTGAGTCGCCGCAAACACCAGGTTTCGAGTGTATTAAATGTCGATCAGGCACGCGAGCTGCTCCACCGGGAAGAAGTGGACGTGGTGTTGACCGACCTGAACATGCCGGGCACCGGCGGTATCGACTTTTGCGCCGAGTTGCAGGAGAACCGTCCCGATCTGCCGGTCGTCATCATGACCGCCTTCGGCAGTCTGGAAACAGCCATTGCCGCTCTGCGTGCCGGTGCCTACGATTTTGTCACCAAACCGGTCGATCTCGATCTGCTCAGCATCACCCTCAACCGCGCCCTGCAACATCGTCACCTGCAGGAAAAGGTCCGCTTGCTGAAAGATCAGATCCGCCGCCGGCAATCGGACGATGAACTGCTGGGGGAAAGTGCCGTACTGCGGCAGGTCAAAAAACAGATCCTGCGCATTGCGGACCTGAACACTTCGGTGCTGATCAGTGGCGAAAGCGGCACCGGCAAGGAACTGGTCGCTCGCGCCCTGCATCGACAAAGCAGGCGGAGGGAAGGGCCCTTTATCGCCGTCAACTGTGCGGCCCTGCCGGGAAACCTGCTGGAAAGTGAGCTGTTCGGCCATGTCCGCGGTGCCTTCACCGATGCTCGGGAAAATCGCAAAGGGCTGTTCCTCGAAGCCGATGGCGGCACTCTGTTGCTCGACGAAATTGCCGAATTACCATTGGCTCTGCAGCCGAAGTTGTTGCGCGTTCTGGAGGATCACAAAGTACGACCGCTCGGCAGCACTCAAGAGATTGCCTGCGATGTGCGCGTACTGGCCTCCAGCCACCAAAACCTGAGCGAGGCCGTCAGCAATCACCTCTTCCGTGGCGATCTTTTTTATCGTCTCAATGTCATCCAGCTGGACTTGCCGCCGTTACGTGAGCGGGGGAACGATATCCTCTTGCTGGCCCTTGAGTTCATCAAGAAGCTCAGTCAGCGCTTCGACAAATCGGTGACCGGTTTGGCGCAACCGGTTGCTGCCTGCCTGCTCGCTTATCACTGGCCCGGGAACGTGCGCGAACTGCACAATGTGGTCGAACGGGCTCTGGCCCTGAGCTGTCATGACCAGCTCACCGTGGAAGATCTGCCGGAACAGGTCCGTCATCCGGCCGGAGCCGCACCCCTGCCGATCAGTCTGGTTGACCGGGCAACCATCCTCCCCCTGGAGGAAATGGAACGGCGCTACATCCACCAAGTTCTCGAACAGTTGGATGGCAACCGCACCCTGGCGGCGCGACTGCTTGGTGTCGACCGGAAAACCCTCTACCGCAAGCTGAAAACCGAATGACCTCACCACCCATCGGGGCATTTTGCCCCAGCGGGGAACAATGCCCCGCCCCTTAAACAGCTAACTGGCTGTTATCTCTACCTTCCATGTTGGCATACTGATTGCGATAAAGGTGGGTAACTTTTTTCGGAGAAACCATTATTAATGGAAGCTGTCCGTCTCGACACCCATCCACATATTTTACTCGCTGAAGATGATGATGCCCTGCGCGAGTTGCTCGATTTTGCTTTAACACGCGCCGGTTACCAGGTCAGTTGCTGCACGAACGGTCTGGAACTGATGGAAAAGTTATCCGCAGGCGATATTTATGATCTGGTTATCAGCGATCAGTGTATGCCGGTCCTGACGGGTCTGGAAGTCCTGGAGAGTCAGTTTGGCAATCCACAGCGCCCGCCCTTTATCTGCATGACGGCTTTTGGCGATCGGCAAACCCATGAGATTGCCCGCCGCTTCGGTGCCGCTATCACTATCGACAAGCCTTTTGACCTGGATGAGATGATCGAATTGGCCCACGTTACCTCTCTCCGCAATCAACCCCAAGCACGACCGCTGAGGAACCGAGTATGAACATGACAAAACGACTGCTATTACTCGCTATTCTCCCACTGTTACTCATCATAACCGGAGCTTTGCCTGTTGCTGCTCAGGATGCCGGGCTGAAGAGCCTGCGTGAAACGGGGAAGGCCTTCCGCAGTGTTGCCAAACAGGTTTCGCCGGCAGTGGTATTTATCCAGGTGGAAAAGGAAGCTGAACAACAGAGCATCAGTGCCAATCCCTTCAATCCCTTTGGTAACCACCCCTTCGGCGATGAATTCTTTCGCCGTTTTTTCGATCAGCCCCCCCGGCAACGGGAGCCGAAAAAAACCAAAAAACGGCGTGAAACCGGCCAGGGATCAGGGTTCATCATTTCGTCTGACGGTTACATCATGACCAACAATCATGTCGTCGGCGATGCCGACAGGGTCACTATTCAGCTGCTTGACGGACGCGAATTTACCGCGAAAATCATCGGCACCGATCCGCCGACCGACGTGGCCCTGATCAAGATTGAAGCTGAGGGAAAACTCCCTTACCTGAAGCTCGGGGACTCCGACCGACTGGAAGTGGGTGATTGGGTGCTGGCTTTCGGGAATCCTTTCGGTCTCTCCCACACCTTGACCGCCGGAATCGTCAGCGCCAAAGGGCGCAGCGGTATCGGCCTGACTGACTACGAA
The DNA here is from genome assembly GCA_030595055.1 of Desulfuromonadaceae bacterium. Taxonomy (GTDB): domain Bacteria; phylum Desulfobacterota; class Desulfuromonadia; order Desulfuromonadales; family Geopsychrobacteraceae; genus Malonomonas. The sequence goes on along the minus strand of JAUVEB010000022.1, from coordinate 11,785 downwards.
AACTTCATCCAGACCGATGCTGCGATCAACCCGGGCAACTCCGGCGGCCCGCTGGTCAACCTGGACGCTGAAGTGATCGGCATGAATACCGCGATCTTCAGCCGTAGCGGCGGTTACATGGGCATCGGTTTTGCCATCCCGATCAATATGGCGAAAACCATCCACGCGCAACTGATCGAGCATGGGAGTGTCACCCGCGGTCGCCTGGGAGTTTATATCCAGGAGTTGACCAAGGACTTGGCCGAATCTTTCGACATCAAGCAGACTCGAGGTATTCTCGTGGCCCAGGTTGTCGAGGATTCTCCGGCTGAGGACGCCGGTCTGAAGCAGGGGGATGTCATCGTTGCGCTGGACGGCAAAAAAGTGACCAAGGTGGCCAGGTTCCGCAACCGGATCGCCTTGACCCGCCCAAACAGCAAGGTTGTACTGACTGTCATCCGCAACGGTCAGAGAAAAAATATAAACGTTACTGTTGGAGCTCTCGACAGCGATGAAAAAGGCAAACCGGTCGATAGTGATAAGATTCCGAGGCTGGGGATGAGCTTGCAAAAGCTGACCGCCGAACTGGCCGAACAGTTGGGCTATGAAGAGGCCGCAGGAGTGCTGGTAACCGCCGTTGAAGCAGGCTCTCCGGCTGAACGAGCCGGCCTCAAACGTGGAGATCTGATTGAAGAAGTGAACCGTAAGGCGGCCAGTGACCCGAAGCAGGTGAAGAAGCTGATCAGGGAAAGTAAGAAAAAAACCGTTCTGCTGCTGGTTCGGCAGAAGGATGCAAATAGATATTTGGCTCTCAAATTGGAGAACTGAAACAACCGATCGTCGCACTGCTCAGCGGCGGTCGGGCGCACCGACATATAATGAACGTTACCTCCTACGTTCACTTTTGGGGAATCAGCAGGGTTCCCCATTTTTTTGTCTTTTTTCCGCAAAAGACGATTCAAAGATGTTGAAAAACGGCTGCTTTGATCCAATTTTCAAACCTTCTTGAGGCCATTTCAACATTTTCTTGTCAGCTTCTCGTTATTGATTAATGAATTCGCAAAAAGTCCGCCGGAAGGGATCCTTGCAGGCTGCGGCTGTTTTCCGGAATTTCATTTGACGAACCGGAAGCAGAATCAGTATTATTATATGTTTATACTCTGGAGGGTTGTCGTGTTGCGCACGTTTTTCTATTTCGCCATATTCTACCCTTGGACCTTGCTGGTGGTACTGCTGACTTTCCCTTTCTCCCTGCTGGGTGAAAATGTCGTCCACCGCCTTGGTATTTTTTGGGGACACGCTCTTCCGACGGCAAGCTGCGGGAATTTAAAAAGGGCGGATTCCTGATCGCTCTCAAGGCCCAGGTACCTATCGTACCGGTTGCCATCCGTGGCAGCTTTGCGGTGATGTCGCGTGACAGCTTGCGCATTCACCCCGGCCCGATCACTATCGAGTTCTTTTCCCCGATCGAAACCGTCGGGTTGAAACATACTGATATTGACAAGTTAATACAGCAGGTACGCGAACCGATTGCCCAAGCGGTGGAAGGAACGGAAACTGATGAACAGCTCACCAACTGAAAAACTGCGCATCGTCGCTCTCGGCGGACTCGGTGAAATCGGCCTGAACATGATGGCTCTGGAATATGCCGACAAGATCCTGCTGGTCGACTGCGGATTGATGTTTCCGGAAGCCTATATGCTGGGGATCGATCTGGTCCTGCCTGACATTTCGTCGCTTCAGGAACGCACTGAAGATATCGTCGGCCTGTTTCTGACTCACGGTCACGAGGATCACATCGGCGCCATCCCCTTTCTCTGGGAACGACTCGGCGAACCGGACATCTACGGCACCAGGCTGACTCTCGGCCTGCTGCGCAACAAACTGAAAGAGTTTGAGCTGGACAACCGGGTTCCGATGGTTGAGGTGCAGCCGCGCCGGAAAGTCGACCTCTTCCCCTTTGAAGTTGAACCCTTCCGTGCAGCGCACTCCATTGTCGATGGTGTCGGCCTGGCGATCCGCACCCCGGCCGGCTTGGTGGTGCACACCGGCGATTTCAAACTCGACCAGACCCCGGTTGACGGTGAAAACACCGACCTTCCCCGCCTGGCTGAGTTTGGCGAAGAGGGAGTTCTGCTGCTGCTGGCCGACTCAACCAATGTTGAGAATGAAGGCTATACCCTCTCGGAACGGACCGTCAAGAAGGCGTTGGACGAGATCATTCCGCATTGTCCACAGCGGGTGCTGGTCGCCACCTTTTCCTCCAATATTCACCGCATCCAACAGATTGCCGACTCCGCCGAGGCTGTCGGGCGCAAACTGCTGATCAACGGTCGCAGCATGGTCAGCAACATCGACATTGCCAGAAAACTCGGCTACCTGAAAATTGCCGAGGAACAGTTTATCGATCTACGCCGGATGCGTGAGTTACCGCCGGAGCAAGTCTTGATTATCACCACCGGCAGCCAGGGGGAACCCTTAAGTGCCCTGATGCGCATTGCCCTGGGGGATCACAAGCAGATTGCATTGGAAAAAGGTGACACCGTCATCCTCTCCTCCAAGTTTATCCCCGGCAACGAAAAGTCGATCAGCGACCTGATCAACAACCTTTATCGCCGCGGGGCTGAAGTTTTTTACGAAAAAACCAGTGAGATACATGTCTCCGGCCATGCCGGCCGTGAAGAGTTGAAGCTGGTACATAATCTGGTCAAACCGAAATATTTTGTCCCGATCCACGGTGAATACCGCCATCTGGTCAAGCATGCCCAATTGGCGGTTGAAATGGGCCTGCCGCGGGAAAACAGCCTGGTGTTGGAAAATGGGCACCCCTTGCTGATCGGCAACGACGGCTGGGAACTTGAGAGCCGGGTTGAAACCGGGAGGATCTTTGTGGATGGCAAGGGGGTCGGAGATGTCGGGACCATGGAGTTGCGTGACCGTCGCCATCTGGCCAATCATGGGCTGGTGATCCTGATGCTGGCAATCAACCAATCGAGCGGTGAAATTGTTCAGGGACCGGAAATTTTTACCAAGGGGTTCGTTCCGGAGGAGAATGAGGAGAGCGAAGTTCTCCTCGCTGAAGCGAAACAGGCAGTCTGTGACCTGCTCAACGAACGCAGTCTTGACGCTGTCAGCGATTGGGAAGAGTTGCGTGTCGGGGTGCGCAAGGCTTTGCGCCGTTGTTTTAACAAGAGAATCGCCCGGCGCCCACTGATTTTGCCGGTGATCCTGGAGTTATAATTTTTTACAGAATGACCATGTAGGGGCAGGCCCCCGTGCCTGCGCAAGGCGGCTCAGTGTCTCAGTGGTTAATATTCAATAGAATTGAAAGCGGAATTTACAGTGGATATATTACACGCGACATTCCTCGGCCTGATCCAGGGCTTGACCGAATTCCTGCCGGTCTCTTCCTCGGGACACCTGGCCATTGCACAACATTTTCTGCCCGGTTTTGAGCAGCCGGGGCTGCTGTTCGATGTGCTGTTGCATGCTGCCACCACTTTGGCGGTGATCATTTATTTTCGTCGGGATATCTGGAAATTGCTCAGCTGTTTTTTCCGCAAGGATCCCTACGCCATCGACGATCGCCACATCTTTCGGATGATTATTCTCGGCTCGATCCCGACAGCGATCATCGGCTACAGCGGCAAGGACTTCTTCGTGGGACTGTTCGAAAATCTTGCCGTGATCGGCGGCATGTTGCTGGTCACGGCCACGCTGCTGGTGCTGGCGGAAAAGCTCCGGACCGATGGCCGCAAGCTGCCGCAACTTAAAGCGAAGGATGCCCTGCTGGTCGGGATTGTCCAGGGGCTGGCCATCATCCCCGGCATCTCCCGCAGCGGCTCGACGATCGCCTGTCTGCTGCTGCGCGGCATCGACGGTGAAGCTGCCGCGCGATTTTCCTTTCTGCTGGCCCTGCCGGCTATTGGTGGCGCCATGCTGCTTTCGTTGAAAGATCTGCATGCGGTAACCACAGCCGACCTGCCCGCTTATGCACTCGGAGCCCTGGTCGCTTTTATCAGCGGCCTCTTTGCCATCCGCTGGTTGATGAACGTGGTGCGCCGCAAACAACTGGTCGGTTTTGCCGTTTATTGTTTGCTGGTTGGAAGTAGCATTCTCGGTTATTCTCTGCTAGTCTGATCGATAAAAATTGGAATCGTATCATCTTTGATGGCGTCGCAAAAAGTCTGCCCTCCGGCGTTGCAGCGGTTTTTCAGGATCTCAACATGCCCATATGTATGCCTTCGCCTCTGAAAAACCACTACGTCTTTGTAGGCTGAAATTTTTGCTTAGCCATCGTATTCTTTTTTGCGAGTGCATCATCTATGAGCAAGCAGCCCCCGACAGTTCCGACTGACAATCGTATGCGCAAAGAGATCCTCGGTCTGGTCTGGCTGGCCCTGGGGATTTTTCTGCTGCTCTGTCTCGGCAGCTACAGCAACGATGATCCCTCCTTCAATAACAATCTCCATCCGGAACGAGTCAATAACCTGATCGGGGTATTCGGCGCTCACCTGGCCGACCTGCTCTATCAGGCCTTCGGCCTGACCGCACTCCTCTGGCCGCTCGGCTGCCTGCATCTGGCCTGGCGCTGGCTGAAATTCCGAGAAGTTCACTTTCGCATCGTTCGCCTGATCGCTTTCCTGTTGTTACAAATCACCCTCGGCGGCCTGCTGGCCCTGCAGTGGGGCAGGGTGCAACTGTCCGGCAGCCAGATCAATGAGGCGGGTGGTGCTATCGGCCGGGTGATCGTTCAGACGCTCTCCAGCTACCTTAATATCGGTGGCACAGCGCTTATCCTCCTGGTCTTTTTCGTCGTCTCGTTCATCCTCTCCACCCGCTTCTCCCTGGTGCTGTTCATTGATGGATTTCTGGAGCGATTCGGCCGTCGCCTGGAATTACGCCGTGAAGCCCGGCAGGCAAAATCAGCACTGCACAAAAAAGAGAAAAAGGCCTTGGAGATTAAAGCCCCGACGATTCTGCCGGCGGAGCCGAAGAATCTGCCGGAAGTGAAGGTCGGCAAAAAGAAGAAGAAAAAAACGGCTGAAGAAAACCAGGAGGCTTTCGCCTTTCTTGAACCGAGCGGCACCCACCACATGCCGGGGCTGTCACTGCTCGATCATGAGGGCGGCGAACCCAAGCCGATCGACAAGGAGAGCTTGACCAAAGCGGCACAGATGCTCGAAAACAAGTTGCTCGACTTCGGTGTTGAAGGGGATGTGGTCGAAGTCAAACCGGGCCCGGTGGTGACCATGTACGAGTTTGCTCCGGCTCCCGGCGTCAAGGTCAACAAAATTTCCAACCTGCAGGATGATCTGGCGATGGCCCTGCAGGCGGTTTCGATCCGGATTGTCGCACCGATCCCCGGACGCGGCGTGGTCGGTATCGAAATCCCCAACAAAGACCGCGAAACCGTCTACCTGAAAGAGATCATCGAAGACCCCGCCTTCCAGAAAACCAGCGGTAAGCTGCCGATGGCTCTGGGCAAGGATATTTTCGGCCAGGGGGTGGTTTCCGACCTGGCCAAAATGCCGCACCTGCTGGTGGCCGGTTCGACCGGCAGTGGCAAATCGGTGTCGATCAACACCATGATCCTCTCGCTGCTCTACCGTGCGACCCCCGACGATGTACGATTGATCATGATCGACCCGAAAATGCTTGAGCTGTCAATCTACGAGGGGATCCCGCACCTGCTGCTGCCGGTGGTCACCAACCCGAAAAAGGCCTCACTGGCCCTGGCCTGGGCGGTGCGCGAAATGGAGCGTCGCTACCAACTGATGGCCGCTAAGGCGGTGCGCAACATCGACGGCTATAACCGCAAGCTGGCCAAGGAAGCCAAAGAGACAGAAAACCTGCCGCCGGAACCGGAACCGAGCGAAGATTTTCTCGACGCAGAGATGGAGCCACCAGTCTTTATCGAACCGGAAGAGGTACTGGAGCATAGCCACTTGCCCTATATCGTTGTCATCGTCGACGAACTGGCCGACCTGATGATGGTTGCCGGGCGCGAAGTTGAAGAGTCGATCGCCCGCTTGGCCCAGATGGCCCGTGCCGCCGGCATCCATTTGATCCTTGCAACCCAGCGTCCCAGCGTCGATGTCATCACCGGGCTGATCAAGGCCAACTTCCCGACGCGGATTTCGTTCAAGGTCTTTTCGCGCACCGATTCGCGCACCGTTCTCGATTCGATGGGGGCCGAAACGCTGCTCGGCATGGGCGATATGCTGTTCCTCCCCCCGGGAGTCGGTTACCTGCAACGGGTTCATGGCGCGTTTGTCTCCGAACTGGAAGTCCAGCGGGTCGTCGACTTTCTCGCCAAGCAAGCAACGCCCGACTACGACAAATCAATTCTGAAGGCGCCGCCGGAAGCCAAGGGCGACAGCAATGAGGATGATGAATATGATGACCGCTGGGACGAAGCATTGAAGATTATCGCCGACAGCCGCCAGGCTTCCATTTCGATGCTGCAGCGCCGCCTGCGAGTCGGCTACAACCGCGCCGCGCGAATGATCGAGCGGATGGAGCAGGAAGGGATTGTCGGACCTTCGGACGGCAGCGGCAAACCACGGGAAGTGCTGATCAGCAAAATTGAGTAAAAGCCGCCGTAACTATTCAACACTATCGGGTCAGGAGAAAAAACGTCTGTCATCCCCGAGTGCTGCTATCGGGGATCCAGCCTTTCTGTCTTCTAACCTCTGGATTCCGGCTAAAAGCCGCCGGAATGACAGTCTTTTGTACTGTGCTGAATAGTTACGAACCGCCTTAAATTGCCGATAAGGACAAAGACGATGCCGAAAAATCTTTCACACTGTGCTCTCTGCGGAATTCCCATGGCCGAGAGGGCCTGCAAAACCACCCCCGGGAAAGCCCCCGCCGTCTGCCCGACCTGCAATTACGACCGACTGAAAGCGGAGACTCTTCATGTTTACGAGGACCGTGAACTGAAGGAATTCGCCCGGCAGGCATCGATCCAGGAAGCACATGGCTATACCAACCGGGATAAAGATTACTCCCAGTTGAAGCCGGTTAAACCGCGCATCGAAGAGATTATCGAGTTTGCGCAGAAGATGAACTACCGACATCTGGGGTTGGCCTTTTGTGTCGGCTTGCGGAACGAAGCGAAAATTGTCGAGCAGCTGTTACTGCAGAGGGGTTTCCAGGTGAGCTCGGTGATCTGTAAAATCGGTAATGTCGACAAAAATAAAATCGGTCTGGCGGATGATGAAAAGATTGTCATCAACACCCCCGAGTCGATGTGCAATCCGGTGTTTCAGGCCCGGGCGCTGAATGAAGAAAAGACTGAGTTCAACATTGTCATAGGTCTCTGTGTGGGGCACGACTCAATTTTCTTCCAGCAGTCCGCCGCCCCCTGCACCGTCTTTGCGGTCAAAGACCGCCTGCTCGGGCACAATCCGCTGGCCGCAATTTACACCCTTGATAGCTATTACCGTTCGTTAAAAGGTTAGGGTGTCTAGGGGACTGTCCCCACCGGCTCCTGAGCGAAGGCGAAGGGTGGGGGCTGTCCCAGGCTTTTGCGATGCGACCCACCACAGTTTCATAACCGTAACGCCGGGACAGCCCCCGATGGTGTTCCCTAATTTTCACCTAATTTCTGTCGGGTTTCATTTCATGCAACCCGACCTACGCTATTTACACCAACGTCTCAGCCTTACCAACCCGCTGCGCCAACACCTGCTCAATCCGCCCGACAATCACCGGATTATCAAACTGCTGACGATATTCCTGCGCTAACCCCGGACCAACAGCTTTTACCTTTTTGACCAATGCCGACAGTTCCCTTTTAACCCCACGCAACCCAATTCCAACTTCCGCAGCAAATTTCGTCAGATCGTCGACCGACAGATAACGTGGATCTTTCTGCCCGCCCATACGCATGGCAAATTTGTTATTGATCTGCCGCTCATAAACAGCGGTTGAAAGCAGGTCATAAAATGGAGCCAGCCGCACCTGACCAGCGGCATAAAGGAACGAGATGTTCTTGCCGTGGGCATCAGCGTTGCCGATCAGAAAGTTGAACAGCACCCAACGCAACAGCGCGGCGACATCGGCCAGCGGTTCGTCAGACCAATCACGCAACAGCTCAAAACAGGCGGCAAAACCGGGGCCACCTTCTTTTTCGTATTTAAACGCCGATTCTACGCCGAGGGCCTGACAGAAATCCTCTTGGTGCAGGCGGATAAAACCATCATCGATCTGCTGTCGGTCGTAGCGTTCGACCAGATAGACCGGTAAATCGCCGATGTCGACCACTGTTGCGTCAGGGACATTCAATCCCGCCCGAGCAGCCAGATTCATGCAGAAAGATTCGTTGACCACCGTATTTTCCAGATGGGCGATCGGCGTCTTGAGAATGTGGGTCGAAGCCGCTTCACCCTGGGGAATGTAAAAACCTGTATCGTCATAGCGAACCGGCAGCTTGTTCTGCGCCCCGGCCAACGACAATCGCACCCCTTCGTCATCAGCCAGAAACGGATGGGTCGGCAAGGTTGCCAGTTCGGCAGCCAGCGCCGCGTTGCTGATCGGTCGGTAGCGCCCATCGGTCCTCAGCCGCTGCCCGCCCGGCAACACCCTGACCGCTCCGGCGCAATCACCGCCAAGTGCCGCCAGCAGAGCAAAAATGTTCTCCGGCGAAAGCCCCAAGGTACGGGCCACCTGCTCGCGCACGCTCCCTTCGGGCAACAGGTTTTCAAAGAATGCCCGCGTCGCCGGTTCGGCAAATACCGCCTCCCCGGAACGATCAAGAGGCAGATGCCGAGATAACGGCTGCGCCGCCGGCAGCAGTAGATATTCGCGATCGTAACGAAACGAAAGTGTCTCCCCGTCGTGCACCAGTTGCCCCACCGGCCGGCGGTTCAGATAGATATCGAGGCTTTCCATTTATCGCCCCTTAAACGGGTCGGCAGAACGAGGATAGATGTAGACCTCAAGCCCCATCGATTTGAGAACCTGGAGCACCCGGCCGATTTCGGCGGTCTCTTTGCCGTTTTCCAGTTGGGAAAGAAACTTGGTCCCCACCCCGGAAAGCCCCGCCGCATCTTCCTGTAACACGCCAAGCTGTTTACGCTTGTGTCGCACCAACTTGCCGATCTCGGCCACGGTAGCAACCTGCCCGTAACCCTCGTACAGCGTCTCTGTTTTTGTTTCCTTCATCTGAGTTTCTCCGCAGCACTCGTTGAGCAAAATTTATCCGTACGGGAAACTTTATGTAAAAGTTTCTGCCGAGTCAAATAATTTGTTCGTTCGGACATGCTTATGGACGACGCAGAAAAAGGAACACTTTTTTATCCGTACAGACCTATTTATTAGCAACTATTCAGAACGGGTGCCGATGTGCTGAATAGTTACATTCACAATTTATTCATCAAGTATCTGCACGCCCGGTTCCAGCCTGGTAACAACCGGCCGGGGATTACCGTCCCAACTTTTCGCAGGATTCTTTCTGCCACATCAACGCTTGTTTATTTCAGTCGTACGGAATGAAAAACCCGCCGGCCCTTGCGCAGTTCCAGCTCTGGAAGATCCACCACCACCCGCGGTCCAGCGAACCCGGGTGTGCCGATTTTCAAACGCAACTTGTGCCTGCCGACCGGTAATGGCACCCGCACCAGGGTCAAACGTCCCGGCAGCGTCTGCCAGGAGCGTGTATCCGGCTCTTCCAGCAAAAACAGGGTCACCCTGGCCGCCGCTTCTGCGGCCCCGCCATGCTCATTTCCAACCGACTGGGCAATCGCCTCCTTGCCGGCAACCCTTAACGTCTCTTTCGCAATCATGCTGAGCTTACGTTCCTCAAGAGCCTTTCCGGCGACGGCGCCGAGAGAACTCGACAGCTGCGGCAACGCCGGACTGCGGGGCAGGATGTCGACTTGGACCCGGGGCGCAGAAAGCGCCTCATAGTAGGGGAAGGAAAAGCGGATTGAGGGGGGCAGAATCACGTTACCCGGACGCTTTTTCGGAATCCGGCCATTGGCAATAAACAGCACCAACTCGCCATCACTACGGGGAAGTAATACCGGCAGATAAGGTTGGTAATGCGCAACCTCGTCAAGTTGCCCGAGCCGGGCACTGATCCGTACCAAGTCAACAGCCACCGAGGTCGGGTGCAGATCTTCCGCCAATCGACGATACACCAGATAGGCGTCATTATCCTCACCGACATGGCTGAAACAGAGGGCAATCAAACCACGGGTGAAGTAATCCTCTTGCAGCGCCTCAGGATAGCGACCCAGCAGTTCCAGCGCCCGTTTCGCCTCGACCAGGGCGCTGTCATGCTGCCCGAGCAGCAGAAAATTCATCATCAGGTAACTGTGGGCCCAAAGTCTTTCGCTATATTCCCCCTTGTAACGTACCAACCATTCAGTGGTAACCAGAGAGCCCAGTTGCTCACTGACACTGATCTGTTCAAACTCAGCAATCAGTTCAGTCGCCTGTAACAGCACCTCGACGCTCTGTTGATAACGCTGCAACCGGTGCAACACCAGCCCCCGCTCCAGCAAAAACAACAGCTGGTTGCGCTGACCGAACCAGTCCCCTTTTTCCAATGTGGACAGGGACCGCTGTGGCTGATCCGCATAGAAAAGCTCGCCGGCTCGGTTAAGACGACCGGCACAGCCGCTGAGGATGACAGCAAAAAAGAGCAGTGCAAAAATACGGAAGCCGGATCGGCGGAATTGCGCCGATCCGGCCGGCAGGTAAAAATTCATAAGAACGGGAGCGAGCCCCGGTTACCAGCCGATAAACGGCTTGGACGATTCACGGATCACTTCGACACTATCGGCCCATTCGATCAAACCGGATTCAATATCGGTCAGCTCCAGATTCAGGCTGTAGTACATCAGGGTCTTTTTCATCAGTCGGAACTGTCGCGGCTGCTTCTTTTCGATTGAACGCAGAGTCCCGGACAGCATGTATCTGGCGCCAACCTGCCGGGCTTTCAGAACCCGGGTTTCCGCTGCAACACTGCCGCCGTATTGGTAACTGGTTTCCCGTTCAATGTTCTTACGCTGGGTTTCGTTGACAAACCGCACCCGGCCACTCTCCAGCATCGTCTGACGAATATCATCCGTGATGGCGCTGGTGCTGATGTGTTCACTGGTCCGGTTGGCGATGCCATAAACGATCAACACCGGCCGGTCGGTTGAACGAACCAGCGGATGCTTGGTCAACAAAGATGTGACCATATCGGCAACGATCGACTTCTTGTCCGAGAAGTGGTAGCCCTCATCGTAGATGACTTTTTCATCCGGTGCCACTTCCCGGGTGGTGACGCTACAACCGACGAGAAGCACGAGGAGCGAAAGCACGATCCAGATTAGATATCTCTTCATTTTCATCTCCTGACGTTTATCCGACCGTAAACTATTCGTAACTATTCAGAACGGGTGCTGATGTGCCGGCGCCGCCCATTCCAAGGGCCGCCGATTGAATGATTACATGGCCATCCCCGGGGCTTGACTGTCGCCATCCGGGCGACAGACACCCTTTCCACGGGCATCACCAGCACATTTTGCTGAACAGTTACATCCAACCAAATATTCGGCCAATCCTTTTTTCACTTGTTTCACAATAACATCAATCTGTTCCTCAACATAAGGTACCGCTGGCCGCTGCCCCCAGACCGGACCAGGCCAGGTCGGATCACCGCTCGTGCGCCCGACATGGTGCAGGTGCAATTGGCTGACGATATTGCCCAAGACTGCGACGTTCAGTTTATCAAACTTGAAGCTTGTTTCCATCCAACGCGCCAGGATTGCCGACTCGCGCCAGAGTTGAGACTGATCAACTTCAG
>JAUVEB010000189.1 GCA_030595055.1 Desulfuromonadaceae bacterium | reverse complement strand
CTGTTGACCCTGCTGTTTCGCAATACCGACCTGGATATGCAGATCACACGATATTTCTATCATTCCGGGGAGGGCTGGATCTACGCCGAGCAGTGGTTTTGGATGCTCCTCTATAAGCGTGGGATGATCCCGGGGTTTTTGTTCGGGCTGGTTGCTTTGCTCTGCCTGTGCCTTGCCTGGAAGCTGCCGAAGCTGCGTCGCCAGTGGCGCTCGTACCTGTTGCTGGTACTGCTGTTGTTGATCGGTCCGGGTCTGCTGGTCAACAGCCTTTTCAAAGATAATTGGGGGCGAACACGGCCGAAGCATGTCATCGAATTCGGTGGCCATCTTCCTTTTATCAAGATTTTGGATCGGGGCGAGCGGGGGGTCAATAAATCCTTTCCCTCGGGGCATGCCTCGATCGGTTTTTACACCATCGCCCCCTTCTTTATCCTGCGCCGCAGACGGAAACGGCTGGCCGGGTTTTTTCTGTTTGGCGGGACAGTTTATGGACTGCTGATGGGTTGTGGGCGGATTGCCCAGGGCGGGCATTTTCCAAGTGATGTTGTTTGGGCTTGGGGAATGGTTTACCTGTCCGGGCTGCTGCTCTGTTACCTTCTTAAACCGGAAAGGCCGACAGAACCCCATTCGCATCCGCCGGTCCTCACCTAGTGCTCTGTACGCCTTAACTCTTCGCATCTTGCTTGTTCTTTTACGCGTCAACTGCGTTGCGACTTCCGCTGTATAGCTCTGGCTATGCAGCGGAAGTCACGTCTTGTTGACACGCAAAATCCCTACGCAATTTTGCGACGATTTAAAGTGTACAGAGCACTAGCCCTCACTCCCCCTGTTGCGTCTTTTCGAGTTCCCCCATCAGTTTTGCCCAGAGCAGGCCGATCTGTTCGTGCAGCCAATACTGTGTCTTCGCCAGGGTGCGGGCACTCGGAAAAACCCATTTGCTCAAGACCGGTTTGCTCCGGTGATGGGTCGGCGCCGGGATCGGTTCTAATCCGGCACGTTTGAAAAATCCCATGGCTCGTGGCATATGCGCTGCTGTTGTCACCAGAATCAGTGCGTTATCGGCAAAATTTTCGGCAATCAGCTGTGCTTCTTCGGCGGTGTCTTTCGGGCCGGTGAAGGAGAGAATGTCACCCTCCGGAACGCCGAGCGCTAAAGCCAGTTCTTTCATCTTCTCCGCAAAAGATTCGGGATCGGCAGGGGTTCCGTGATAGCCGGTAAAGATCAGTCTGCTGCCGGGATTGAGTCGGTAAACACGGATTCCCTCAGCCAGCCGGACAATCGCAGTTGGACTCAGTTCACTGGTTAGCGGCAGTTTTTCCGATGAAGTTTGGGCGTGACCGAGAACGGCTATGTAGTCGGCCGGTGTTTCGCCTGCCTGATAGCTGGGATACTGTTGTTCCAGTGCTCCGGTGACTTGGGAGACCAAGGGTGCATAGCTCGAGGTAAACAGCAGTGCCGTTGCCAGCAGGACAAACAGAAACCCCGCCCAGCGGGTTTTTCGCCGCAGTAGAAAGAGCAGCGCCCAGAGGAGCAGGAGCAGAGTCATCGGCAGCGGCATTAACAGGTTGCCGAGGAAATTCTTTGCCAGAAAAAAAGAGTTTTCCATTATTGCCACTCCGGCCAGGAAAGCAGGTTTTCACCCCGCCAGAGATGGTATTTGCGTTCGCCGGCGGCACCGATCGGGATTTGTTGTTCTCCCAGGTCGACAACATTTTCAAAGATTTCAGCCAGGTTTTTCGGAACGTCATTTTCCGCGTTTTCCAGAATCAGCGCATCCCATCCCAGCTTGTCGACCGGTCCGGGCCAGAGTTCATATTGGCTGTTGACGCGTGGTGGATTCCCCGGCCATTTGTAGGTGATCGGATGTCCCGGTGCATAGAAGGCGACTTCGGCCGGATATTTACGTGAGGAGGAGATGACGAAGGTTTCGTCCGGGCGTGGCTGATCCTGGAGTATTTCGCCGATCTGTTGCCCCAACTCTTGCCAGCCCTTGACCCGATAGGTCGGATCATTTTTGCCCAGAGAGAGGAAGCTTAACTCCATGGCAAAGGGGAGCAGATAAGCGATAAAAGTCAGGGCTATGCCAAGTTTGACGCCGCGCGGGAACCATTTGCGTAAGCCATCAAGAAATCCGGCAGAAACCTGTCCACGGCCCCAGGCTGCCAGCAGCAGCAATCCGGCCGGGTAGAAGGTCGCCGGCCAATTCGGGTTGATGCTTTGTTTGAAACTGAAACCGGCAAAGCCGAGCAGGCCGATGGCGCTGAAAATAAATAGGAACTTGGTCTGCTGTGACCAGCGCAGCAAACGCAGCAGCAGCACCAGAAACAGCAGTATCAGCAACAGCCAGGTGATCGGTGTCAGCAGCCCGAGCTGGCCGCCGACAAATTCGCCGAACGTTTTCAGGTGATCGAGCATCGTGGCACCGCTCGGTTCAACATGGTGGACCGTGTGCTTGAACGTGATCCAGTCGTGGCGGAAGTTCCACCAGAGTGGCGGAATCAGGAACAGCAGTGAGCCGATCGACATCAGCCAGGGCCAGCGGCGTAACAGCTGTTTGCGATCGGCTGAAAAAATCAGGTAGACAAACATCAGCAGCGGAAAGACCATCATCATCTGCTTACTGAGTGAACCGAGTCCGACCAGGATCATGGTCAGCAGCCACCAGAGGGTTTTCGGTTGCGGGCCTTCCACGGTGCGCCAGAGGCAGTAAAGGGCCAGGCACCAGAAGCAGACCAGCAGCACATCGGTGGCCATGATCATTCCCAGCGCGGCGGTTCCCGGAGTGGCCAGCCAGGCGGCAACGGCCCAAAAGCCAACTTCGGCGTTGAACATGCGTCGCCCGCAGAGATACATGCCGATCAGGCCGAGTGCGCCGAACAGAACGGCCGGCATCCGCACCGCCTGGGCGCTGATGCCGAGCAGCGCAGTGGCGGCGGCGTTGATCCAGGCGATCATCGGCGGCTTACTGTAGTAACCGAGATCAAGTCGTCGTGACCAGTCCCAGTAATAGCTTTCATCCGGGCCGAGATCGAGGGGGACAATATAGAGGTAGCCGAGCCGCAGCAGGGTCACGCAGACCAGCAGCAGGGCAAAATAGCTGTCCCAGCGTATATTGGATGGCTTCATACCGGGCGTCGGTTTAATCTGTGAGCCCGCAGGCGTGTCAACCGGCGAGTCAGCTGCGTCGGTTTTTTGTTCATCTTCCGGAAGGGCGACCGGATCTACTGCGTCAGTTTTTTGCTCATCCTCTGAAAGGAAGACCGCGTCAACTACTGCGTCGGTTTTTTGTTCATCTTCCGGAGGGGCGACCGGATCCGCTGTGTCAGTTTTTTGCTCATCCTCTGAAAGGAAGACCGCGTCAATTACTGTGTCGGCTTTCTCTTCAGTTTTTGAACTCGGTGTTATTCCGGGCTTTTTGTCGGAAGTTATATCGGTCATGATGTTCTCTCATGTAAGTCAGGAATTAATCCGTCGAAAGTACCGCAGGAAAGCCGCAGGATCAAGGATTCTGTTGTCGATAACGACAACGGGATTGCAGCGGGCAGTTGCTGCAGATTGGTCGTTTGCGGCAACACTCTTTGCCGTGGATGACGATCAGGGCATGATATTCGTTATACAGAGGCACCTCCTGCGGCAGGCGAGCCATAAAAAAGTCACGAATTTGCGCATACTTTTCAGCCCCTTCGAGGTGCCCCAAGCGCCTGAACAGGCGGCCGGTGTAGGCATCGACAACGAAGGAAGGCCGCTGCCCGGCGTAGAGCAGGATCGAGTCGGCGGTTTCCGGGCCAATCCCCTTGAGTGCTAACAGTTCTCGCCGGGCAGTCGCCAGGGGTTGTTGTAACAGCAGCTCCAGGCGGTCCTGATGAAACTGACGCAGATGTTGACAAAAAAGCTGTAATCGCTCCGCCTTCTGGCGAAAGAATCCGGAGGGACGGATCAGCTGTTCCAGTGATTCTTTGTCCAGGGTCAGGATGCTTTCCACCTCCAGCGCCTCTGCCCGGCGTAAATTGATAATCGCTTTTTCGACGTTAGCCCAATTGGTATTCTGGGTCAGCATAGCGCCGACCGCGACCTCGAAAGGCGTCTCGGCCGGCCACCAGTGACGGTGCCCGTAATGCTCGAGGAGTTGCCGGTAGATCTGCATCAGGTCAGGCATGCCGTGTCCCGGATAGGTTTCTGTGCTGTTTTGTTTATGGCTACGGTCAGTGTGCATCAAATTGTCTGTTGTGACCAGCTTGAATCATTTACCGATAAAAAAA
>JAUVEB010000259.1 GCA_030595055.1 Desulfuromonadaceae bacterium | reverse complement strand
GGCAGGGCGATAGCGGTTAATTTATGACTATTCCCGGGGGTAAGATCGCTCTGGTAGACAATTCCAGCATCCACTTCGCCGAGCAGTAGTTTGGCGACTATTGCCTTAACCCGGCCCTCTTCACTGACAATGTTCCCTTTGATCTTGCCAACCAGTGCCGGGCCGTAGGCCGAATCGACAGCCAGTCTTGTGAACAGTTGCTGGGTATAAAAACCGACCGGCACCTGTCGGTTGCCGATTGCCAGCAACAGTTCGGGACGAGCCAGGTCCGCTATGCTTGTAAGACGTGGCTGCAAATCAGCACGAACAGCAAGGACCAGTTGGTTGCCTATCAACGGCAGCGGAGAATTCACGAGTTCTTTACGTTGCAATCTCTCCATGACCGCCCGGTTGGCAGAAATAAACAGGTCGGCTGGAGCGCCCTGTTCAATCTGGGTGGCCAAAGTCTGGCTGCCGGAAAAATTCAGCAGCACCTTGTCGCCGGGAAACTTGGTTTCGTAAGATTGAGCGATCTTGCTTAACACCTCGCTGAGTGATGATGCCGCAAAAACTGATAGTTCAGCTCCACTTGCTGGGATGGCACAGATCAGCAGCAACAAAAGAGTGTTGATAAGCAGTTGGTTAATTACGGCGATCATAGAAAGAGATCCTCGAAACTGCGGTCAGCTGCCGAATTGACCTGCTCGCGCAACTTTCGGAATTTTTTCAGCAGCTCCCGGGCCGCCGCAGTCAGCAAGGTCGCACCGCCGCCCTTGCCTCCCAGGCGCCGTTCCAGCAATGGAAAAGGAGCGTGCTTCTCCATCACCTGCAACTGTGACCAGGCTTTGCGGTATGAGATATCGAGCTGTTTGGCCGCTGCATTGATGGAGCCAACATGCTCTATGGCAGCTAATATCCGGTAGCGGCCGTCACCGAGAAACGGTTGACCGTCAAATTCGAGCCAGACCTTAGAGCGGACGCGGAACTCACTCATGTCAGAAATCGTTTAACAATAAGGTCGCAGAGACCGGCGGCATCGTTGATATCAAACACCGGCACATCGAGTTCGAGTGGACTGTCGGAGGCGACGCCAAACAGGCTCGGGTCATATTCCTCTCCACGGCAGAGCAATTTTTCACTGCGTTCACGGCGATGGACCTCGATCTTCGGCATGTTGCTGCGCTTAAAACCTTCGGTCAGAACAATATCGAGATCGGCACAATAGTTGGCGATGGTTTCAGACAGCAACGGTTCTTGATCGGGTGGGTTCTGTTTGACCATGGCAACCTTGGCCGGCGAGGTAATCAACATAGTGTCTGCCCCAGCTTGGGTCAGCCGCCAGGAATCCTTCCCTTCGTGGTCGATGCTGAAACTGTGCGCATCATGCTTGACAGCGCCAACCTTATAGCCACGCTGCTTAAGTTCAGCGATCAGCTTTTCCAGCAAGGTCGTTTTGCCAGTGCCGCTTTTGGCAACGATGGAAATGACGGGTGGGGTCATCGGTTTCTCCTCCATGATTTTCGCCAGTTGCTCCGGGGTGTTGATATTGATCAATGATCGTTGCCAGCCAGCTGGCAATTCCGGTGGGTCGAGATAGCGGATGTTGATGCGCTGATAGAAATCATAGATGCGAAACTGGTTCTGTCGCAGCATCGCTTCCATCTGCGGTAGACAGTTTTTGTGGTAGAGGGCAAAGACCGGCTCGTACCCATCAGGGGTGCGTGGCACCACCGCATCAAACCCGGCCCGGCATTGTAATAAATATTCGACAATCCGTTGATCCGGGTAGGGCATGTCGCAGGGAGCAACAAAGATCCAGTCGGTGGTTGCAGCCTGCAGTCCGGTGTGCAGACCGCCCAGGGCGCTGCCCGGATAGATGTCGGCAATCGACTGGACAGCGGGACGCACCAGGTCGGGCCGATCTCCGGCAATAATGACCGTTGAGAAATATTCTTGCAGCAGTTCCAACGATCGGTCGAACAGGGTCTTGCCCGCAAACTGCAGTCGCGCCTTGTCCTGCCCCATTCGCCGGCTCTTGCCGCCAGCCAAGAGCACTCCAGTGACATCCGGGTAACGGCTATCTACTGCTATTTCGCTGTGCGGATTTTGCATATCGCTATTCCGAAAAAAAGGCCTGTCACCACCCCGAGTCGACTGGTCGACTCGGGGTGGTGTAACTCAGGGATTCTTAATATAAGCATCTTTTCTGGTGTAGAACCACCAGTTTAAAACCAGGCAGACAAAATAGAAGACGGCAAATCCATACAGGGCATATTCCGGGGTGGTCGCCTTGATCTGCTCACCGAACACTTTGGGGATGATAAAAGCACCGTAGGCCGCAACCGCCGAGGTCCAACCAAGAACCGGTCCGGCCTGTTCGGCGTTGAAGATCATGGCGATGGAACGGAAGGTTGATCCGTTGCCGACCCCGGTGGCGGCGAAGAGGATGATGAACAACAACAGGAAGGGATAGAAATAACTTTCTGGTGTTGCTGAGCCGTAGGCGGCCTTCATGAAGTAGGCGCAACCGAGCGCGGAGACAATCATTACAATAGAAACCCATTGGGTGACGATGGCACCACCGAGTTTATCGGCGATTTTACCGCCAACCGGACGGATCAGGGCACCGATAAAGGGCCCCATCCAAGCAAACATCAGTGCACTGGGACCGTTGGGGTTGATCGTATTGTGGGTCATGACA
>JAUVEB010000039.1 GCA_030595055.1 Desulfuromonadaceae bacterium | reverse complement strand
CGATATTCGTTTTACCAGCCAGTCGTTTGGTAAACGCTACAAAGATCAGTCGCTGCTGTCGGTGCCGATTATTGTCCGTGACGAAATTGTCGGTGTTATCAACGTTAACAACAAGCGTTCCGGCGCCTCTTTCGATTTTGAGGATCAAAACCTGTTGCTGGCAATCGCCAATCAGGTCGCTCTGGCAATGGAGAACTTTGAACTGGTGAACAGCTTGCGGACTCAGGCTGCGACTCTGGAACGGATCAACGACGATCTGGTGCGGATGAACCACGCCCGGACCCGCTTGGTTTGTAACCTTTCGCACGAACTCAAAACTCCCCTGACTTCGATCCTGGGATATGTTGATCTGTCTCTGACCTTCTATGAAAAGCTCTCTGATGATGAATTTAAGGACCATTTGCGATTAGTACGAGAGGAAGGGGAGCGTCTGGATAATCTGATCACTGGAATGTTGCGGCTTTTTGCCATCGAGTCGGAGCGGGAAATCTGGCGTTGGAAATCGTTTGGTGTGCCTTGGTCGATCGCAGATTCTTTCCAATATTATAGTAAGAATATGACCGCCCGCCAACTGGTTTCCGAGATCGATATTCAAGATAATCTGCCGGAAGTTTATGGTGATCCGGAAAAGTTCGGGATGGCTTTCAACTCGCTCGTTGATAATGCGGTCAAGTTCAATCGAGACGGCGGGCTGGTTCGTGTCAAGGCTGAGCCGAGAATGTTCGATGGCCTGGAGTATGTTTACCTGCAGATTTATAATCAGGGTCAAACAATTCCGTTAGAGGCGCGGACAACGATTTTTAATTCTTACACGCAGCTGGGTGACATTGATACTGAGAAACCTCACGGGGTCGGAATCGGCCTGGCGCTGGTCAAGGTTATTGTTGATCGGATGAAGGGCGATATCTTCCTTGAGGAGGTGGAGGGAGAGGGAACCTGTTTTGGCATGCTCTTGCCGACAGAAGCGGCCTACAATCAGTTAAAGGTTGAACCATGAGTCATTTTGATCTGCCCGCAGGTTATCGGTTTGCCGGGTTGGCCGGCGGCATTAAAAAGTCCGGAAAACTGGATATGGCGCTGATCGCTTCTGCTCAGCCGGCGAACTGTGCCGGGGTGTTTACACAAAATAGAGTGATTGCGGCCCCCCTGCAGATCACCCGGCCGAAGATAGCCACCGGACGTTGCCAGGCAGTATTGATCAACAGTGGTAATGCCAATGCCTGCACTGGTGATGCGGGGCTTGAGATTGCCCAAAAAACGGCCGAGCTGTTAGCTGAGGAGCTGCTGCTGCCGGAAGAGCTCGTGGCGGTTGCTTCGACCGGTGTTATCGGTGTGCAGATGCCCTTGGCACCATTTGAAAACGGAATCCCTGCATTGGTTTCCGCCCTGGCTGACGATCAAGCGACAGCAGTCGCAGAGGCGATGATGACGACCGATGCTTTTTCTAAGCTGGCTTCGGCTCGTGACGAGCATCAGGGGACAGCCTATTCGCTTCTCGGTTTGGCAAAAGGCGCCGGGATGATTCATCCGAATATGGCAACCATGCTCGGTTTTGTCCTCACGGATGCCGCGATTGCGCCTGTATTGCTTGATACACTCCTTCACCGAGCGGTTAAGAAAAGTTTTAATTCGATTACCGTTGATGGTGACACATCAACCAATGATATGGTGCTTTTGCTGGCCAATGGGGCGAACGGCGGCACGCCGATTGAAGCCGGGACTGCGGCTGCTGAGCAATTCAGTCTGCATTTAGAGCGGGTGCTGCTTGATTTGGCCAAAATGATTGTGCGTGACGGTGAAGGGGCGACGAAGCTTGTTGGAATTCGCGTGACCGGTGCGACCGATGAAGCGTCCGCCAGAACTGTCGCCAGGTCGGTGGCCACATCCTTATTGGTGAAAACGGCGTTCTTTGGGGAAGATGCCAACTGGGGGCGTATTATTGCCGCTGTCGGCTATGCAGGGATTGATGTTGATCAGAACCGGATCGACATCAGTTTTAACCAGATTTCGGTCGTTCGGAACGGCTTGACAACGGGCCCCGAGCTGGAAGCACAGGCCACCGAGATTCTCAAGCTTGATGATTTTGTCGTCAATATCGACCTGAATCAGGGCCGGAGTGAAGCGAGCTATTATACCT
Source organism: Desulfuromonadaceae bacterium (assembly GCA_030595055.1). Taxonomy (GTDB): domain Bacteria; phylum Desulfobacterota; class Desulfuromonadia; order Desulfuromonadales; family Geopsychrobacteraceae; genus Malonomonas. The sequence goes on along the minus strand of JAUVEB010000039.1, from coordinate 14,400 downwards.
CTGACCTTGGTTATGATTATATTAAGATCAACGCAGATTACCGAACTTGATCGGTTGCAAATGGATAATCCCGCCTCTCTGATCGACCACACCCTGCTTAAACCGACGACGACTGAGTCTCTGATTCAAGTTCTTTGTGAAGAAGCTGTTGAGTACGGATTTGCCGCAGTCTGCGTGCCCCCGGTTTTTGTCCCTCTGGCAGCCGACCGTTTGTACGGTTCGGATGTCAACGTCTGTAGTGTTGTGGGTTTCCCCTGTGGGTACAACAGCCTGCGGCAGAAAGTCACGGAAGCGTCGGAGTTGGTGGTTCAGGGTGCGCAGGAAATCGATATGGTTGTGCCGCTGGGTTCTCTCCTGATGCACTCGTATGATCGGGTCGAAGAGGAAATCGCCCAGGTTGTTTTGGCGGCAAAAGGGGCTCTCGTCAAGGTGATTATCGAATGCTGTTATCTTGATCGGGAGCTTATGCGTCAGGCCACGGAAAGAGTCGTCCGGGCAGGGGCCGATTACGTAAAAACTTCGACCGGCTTCGGGCCGTCCGGTGCAGAGATTGCCGATGTAAAACTTTTGGCAGATACCTCTGCCGGGCGTATCGGTGTCAAGGCCGCGGGAGGGATTCGCGATCTGGAAACTTGTCTGGCGATGATTGCGGCCGGGGCGACCCGGATCGGCTCCAGCGCCGGTGTGCAGATTGTTAACAGTTGGTATGCGCATCAGTTTCGTGAGGCTGATGATGTATAGGCGGGTTGTTCTGATCGTTCTCGATGGAGTCGGGGTCGGGGCTTTGCCGGATGCGGTTGCCTATGGTGATGAGGCCGCTGCAACTTTGCCGCACATTGCCCAGGCTGTGGGGGGACTGTCGTTACCCCATCTGGCGAAAATGGGACTGGGTCACGTTGTTTCCATTGCGGGTGTGAAACCGGAAGTGCTTTCGCAAGGTTACTGGGGGAAAATGGCGGAACAGAGTTCCGGAAAGGACTCCGTGGCTGGTCATTGGGAACTGTCCGGGGTCGTTTTGGATCAGCCTTTTGCCACTTTTCCCGAGGGCTTTCCTGAGGAATTCATTGCTGAGTTTACGTCTGTAACCGGCCTGACACCTTTGGGTAACGTTGCTGAGAGCGGTACGGATATTTTGCGCCGACTGGGCGAGGAACACCTGCGCACGGGTCGCCCGATCATTTATACCAGCAGTGATTCGGTTTTTCAGATTGCGGCACACGAGCAGATCATCCCGCCCGAAAAACTCTATGCAATTTGCCGTCAGGTAGAGGAAATTCTTCTCCCTTACAATGTTTGCAGAGTCATCGCCAGGCCTTTTGTCGGAAGTTGCCGTGATGATTTTCGACGCACAGATGGTCGACGGGATTTCCCTCGACGACCGACCCGACCGACCCTTTTAGAGCGCATGCAGTCTGCAGGGCTTGTGACTGGTGGTGTCGGTAAAATCAAAGACCTCTTTGCCGGTCAGGGCCTCTCCCGCGTTTGGCCAACCGGTAGCAACACTGAGGGAATGCGTTGTACCTTGGAAGCCCCAGAAGAAATAATAACCGGTTTGGTTATGACCAATCTGGTTGATTTTGATATGCTGTACGGGCATCGTTTGGATGTGTCCGGGTTTGCCGCAGCATTGGAGGCTTTTGACGCTTGGTTGCCGCAACTGTTCAGGTGTCTGACAGAGAATGATCTGTTGTTGATAACGGCCGATCACGGTTGTGACCCGACGACACCGGGGACGGATCATACCCGAGAGTACGTTCCGCTGCTGGCCTGGTCGCCGAGGATCGCCGGTGCCGGTTCCTTGGGAATTCGTCAAACCTATGCGGATGTTGCCGCAACTATCGCGGATATTTTCAGCATAGACGGTGTTTTCGGTGAAAGCTTTCTTGCCGATTTAACTTAAGGTCCTGGAACCTGGCATTTTGCTTGAGAATAGGGATGCTGATGAAAAAACTCTTATTGCTCGTTGTTTTGCTTTTTTGGGGCCTGTCTGCAGAAGCTGTAGAGATCAAGGTCCTTGATAGCGTTATTACGACAGCCATAAAAAATCAGCTGCCGGTTGATCATATTGAGGTTTACCCTGCCGGCCATGGAAAGCTTTTCTGTTTTACCCGGATTATCGGTGCCCGGGAAGAGACTCATGTGACTCATGTTTGGTACTATCAGGATGACGAGTTGGCCCGGGTCTCTTTGTCTGTTGGTTCTGCAGATTGGCGGACTTATTCTTCAAAGCGTTTTTTGCCACAATGGGTCGGGCAGTGGCGGGTTGAGGTTCTTGATGAAAACGGTCATGAGTTGGTAACGGTCCCGTTTGAATTGAAATAGTCTTGTGACAGCAAAAAGCCGACCTGTACAGGTCGGCTTTTTGTTGTCGGTTGATTGACGGTCATTCTATTTCTTTTTCCCGCGTGCTACACGTGCTTTTGCCAGGTTGTCAGCCAGCCCATTTTCGATAGCCATTTTTCGGCGGCTTTCAGAGTAGTTTTTTGAGGCAAGTGATTGACTGCGTGGGATGTCAAATTTTTTGCGGTATTCCAGCGCTGTCATGTCGTGGGAAGTTTTCAAATGACGTGACAGTGTTTTGAATCCCTTTCCGCAGAGCATGCAGTAGATTTTGTCTTTACCAAAGGCCTTTTTACGTGAGACTGCTGGAGCATCTTCGACTGTTTCTGCTTGCTCAAGAACTTCGCCTTTTTCTAAAGAAGCAAGTGCGGTATGAACTTCAGTGAGTTCTGCCAGCAGTTCATCTTTAGACATTGGGGTTGTTGATGCATGTGCAGCAATGATTTCTGCGGCCATTTCCATAATAGTTGCCATTGATCATTTCCTCCTTAAGGGTGGACGGTTTAGGCTTTACTTATCATAAATACCCCCCCACCTTAAATATCAAAGAGAGTATTTATAAACGATGTTTAAAGAGAAAGGCAAGAATAAAAATAATGAATACGCTGATTTAAGCATAATTGTTTTATTCACCTGTTAACTTAAAATAGCAGATATTTTTCTATCGGCAGGTGTTTTTGGAAAAATATATTATTCGTAATTCTTTTGTAACTGATGGGAAGGATTCTCGTGGAAATAAGAGATGCTCTGGAAAAGCGTGAACTTGAGACACTTTCATCCAAAGCTTGTTTTAGTGAAAATTCCAAAGGGAGAAACTTCCCGGAACGGGAGTGTTCCATACGGACAGTATTTCAGCATGATCGTGATCGTATTCTTCATTGTAAGGCCTTTCGTCGCTTAAAATACAAAACGCAAGTCTTTTTGTCTCCAGAGGGGGACCATTATAGAACTCGTCTGACGCATACTCTTGAGGTGTCTCAAGTTGCCAGAACTGTTGCCAGGGCGCTTTTTTTGAATGAAGATCTCACCGAAGCAATCGCTCTGGGGCATGATTTGGGACATACTCCTTTTGGGCATGCCGGAGAGCGAGTGCTCAACGAGTTGGTCAGCGGTGGTTTCCATCATGCCCGGCAGAGTTTGCGGGTTGTCGAAATCTTGGAGAAAGATGGCCGTGGATTGAATTTGACCTTTGAGGTGCGGGACGGGATTCGTAAGCACTCTAAGGGGCGGGGGGGCTTGTTGACTCCGGAAGAAGATTTTCTTGCTGTCACCTTGGAGGGACAGATTGTTCGTCTGGCTGACATCATCGCTTACGTCAGCCACGACCTTGATGATGCGATTCGCGGAGATGTTATCAAGGAGACTGATGTGCCAAAGAAGATATCCCGAGTCGTCGGTCTTAAGCATTCCCGTCGCATTGATCGCATGGTGCGTGATTTGATCGCAGAAACACTTAAAGTTGACCGTGAATCGATCAGACTTTCTGTTGAAATGGATGAAGCGATTTGTGAATTACGCAGTTGGTTATTTGAACATGTTTATCGAACTGCTCGCGTTCAGGAAGATTTTACCAAGGCATCACATTTATTGCGCGAACTGTTCCTTTATTTTATGGATAATGAACAGGTCTTCATTCAGTATGGAGGGCGTCGCCTGTGCGGAGATAATTTGGAGGTTTCTGTCGCTGATTTTGTCGCCGGTATGACCGATAGGTTTGCCCTCTCGTTGCACCATCGACTCTTCTTGCCGCAACCATGGGGGGCTGTTTGAAGTGCGGTAACTTATTGATTTTCCCTAGGTAAAAGCTTGACAGTCGCTAACCGCCATGCTAGCGTTAAAAACGGCTTATGTTTTGATTCAGGGGGGTTTTTAAGGGTTATGGTTCAGGCCGCTGCCAAAAAATTGATCTTTCGGCTTGGCGAGGTCGGCTTTGTGTTGGATTTGGCTTGCATCGTTGAGGTATGCGAGCATATCGTCGATACGGTTGATTTCAGGAAGACAGATCTTGGTTCCGGTATTGTCGGGTCACTGTTGTTTCGCCGAACCTTAATTCCTGTCATCGACCCGACCTTGCGCCTGGAACTGTCATCGTCGACAGCAACCGGGGACAAGGTTGTGCTTGTGCTGAGAAGTTCGGAAGGAAGTTGGGCTTTGCTGGTTGATCAGGTTTCCGGCGTCTGTTCGTCTGAAAGGTTTCAGCCCTGTGAACTGCCGCCCTTACTTAAGCAGACGGTTAACCGCTGTTTTTCTCAGGTTGAACTTCTGGATAATGAACCCATGATTATCTTCGAGCCGGAGCGTTATTACGGTCCTCCATCAATCGCCGTATGACTCGCCTCGGTCTTTTTGGTTGTTGTCAAATCGATTATGCAGTTCCGTTGTTGCAACTCTGTAAGGTTGTTCATGGGAAAAATGGTTTTTTGCTGCCCGGAATAGAAAAAACTGTTGTCGAGGTTTTGGTCGATGATGGTAGGCTGGTACCTCTGTTGTTTTTACCTGGGTTGTCTCATGGGGATCCCGGGGTCGCGAGGACTGCAGAATATAAAATTATTGTTGAGTCTGAGGCTGGTTTGATAGCTTTCTCCGCTGACAGGACTTTTGGGGTTGTTGCAGAAAATAAGGGAGAAATTTTGGACTCCGATGAAAACGGAATTGTCGGTGTTGTCGGAAATTTCAAATACCAAGATAAGGTATTCAACATTTTAGATGTCGATTTTTTGGCGATCGAATTGACCCGAGGGGGTTAAAGAGCCTGACTTCGATGGTGCGAGGAGGCATCAATGATGAAAAAGCTGCTGCTGGCTGATGACAGTATTACTATACAGAAAGTCATCGGTATTATTTTTGCCACGGAAGATTATCAACTGCTGATAAGCGATAATGGTGATGAGGCTTTTAGTAAGGCATTAGACGAATACCCTGATCTGGTCATTGCAGATATTTCCATGCCGGGTAAAGATGGTTTTGAATTATGCCAAGCCATCAAGAGTGAGCCGCGTTTGGCTCATACCTCGGTTTTGTTATTGCCTGGAACCTTTGAGCATTTTGATGAGGCACGTGTGCAAACTGTCGGGGCAGATGGTTGGTTGACAAAACCGTTTGAATCTCAAGCACTGCTCGACAAGGTTGCCCAACTGCTGGATGCTGAGCCCATTCGTCTCGCGGCGGCGCCACCGGTTTCCGTCGCAGAGCCGGTGGACGTTGACGAAGTTGAACTGCCGGTGGACGACAGGGTTATGGGCTCAGATAATCTGGCGGCATTGGACGTGACAGGGGAGGATTCTTCAGAAGATATTTGGGACAGCGTTTCGTTTGAAGAGGATGATCTTCAGGATTCGTCCGAGCTTAAGGCTGCCGCGGCAGAACGAGATGTTGTCGAGGCGCTCACGGCTGAAGATTCAGATGCTGAAGCTATAGGTTTTCGTCATGAGGAGCTGACTGGGGAGGTCGTTGATTTCTCCGCGCCAATGGACGAGGAGCCGCTTGAGCTGGATGAGGTTGTCGAAGACGTTACTGAAGTCGAGGATGATTCTGCTGAACTCGCAGCACTCGAAGATGACGTTGTAGCAAAGGCCGAGCCCGAGGGGCTTTTTGCCCTGGACGGGGGCTCTGACGAAGCGTCAATCGTTGCCGAGAAAGAGGCTGTGGTTGTTGAAGAACCCGGTTTTGTCGCTGAAGAACCGCTTGCTGAGACTGGGTTTGTGGCTGATGCCTCTGCAGAAGAAATCCCGGTTGTTGAACCTCTGAGTGACGATTTGCCCATGCCGGATGAAGAAATCCTTGAGCTGACAGAAGAAGATGTCCTCGAGGATGAGCCTTTAGGGGAAGTTGCGCCGGCTGCCGGATTGACAGCTGCTTCATTTGCAGCGGGATCGATAGAGGAGGAGCCTGTTGCGGAACCTGAGTCAGTTCCGTTTGTAGAAGACTCCTTGTCAGTAGAAGAAACTGTGGCTGTTGTTGAACCGGAACCTGTTGCGGAGGATGCCGAAGAGCTGTTGGATCTCGCCGACGAGTCTGCCTTTGTTGAAGAGTCTGAGCCGGTAACCGAACCCGTTGAGGAAGAGGTCTTTATGGCACCGGTCAGTGAGCCGGAGCCTGAAATCGTCTTGCCGTCTGAGTCTGTAGAAGATGAAGGTTTTTCTCCTGAGCCGGTTGAGGAAGAATTCGGCGTCGAGGCTCCCGTAATTGCCGCTGTCGGTGCTGCTGATAAAGATGTGTCTGCGGTCGAGCAGGTTGAACAACAGTTGCGAGAGCTTTCTGAGGATGACCTGAAAGAGGTGGTTGCCAAGGTGGCCGGTCAGACGATTGAAAAGTTAGCCGGTGAAATGCTCGAGCAGGTTATCTGGGAGGTTGTGCCTGACTTGGCAGAATCGATGATTCGCGACGAAATCCGCAAGATCAAGCAGGGCGCCGAATAGAGCTGATAGACAAAACATAATTTCTCCTTAAAGGGGGGAGGCAGGGGTCTTGACTTCCTTGCCTCCCCCCTTTATTGTCGCCCGAATATATTGCTGATCTCATTGGTTTGTAACTGTTCAGCAAGATGTGCCGGTGATGCCCATGGAAGGGGTCTCTGTTGCCCGGATGGCGACAGTCCAGCCCCCACAGGGATGGCCATTATTCATTCAATCGGCGGCCCTTGGAATGGGCGGCACCAAATCATCAGCACCCGCTTTAGAATAGTTACATTGGTTTTATAATAAGGACAGGCACAAGATGAAAACAGAACTGCCCAAAGGTTACGAACCGGCGCTGGTTGAGCAGAAATGGTTTGACATCTGGGAAAAACGTGGCGATTTCCACGCCGACGAAAGATCAGATAAACCCCATTATTCCATCGTTATCCCGCCACCGAATGTCACCGGTGTCCTGCACATGGGACACGCTCTCAACAACACCCTGCAAGATATTCTCTGTCGCTGGAAACGGATGACCGGGCATGAGGTTCTCTGGATGCCGGGCACCGACCACGCCGGGATTGCCACCCAGAATGTGGTGGAAAAACAGTTGGCCGGCGAAGGTAAGGATCGTCACGATTTGGGGCGTGATCAGTTTGTCGAGCGGGTTTGGCAGTGGCGTGAGGAATCGGGCGGGCAAATCATCAATCAGCTGAAGCGTCTTGGCGCTTCCTGTGACTGGCAGCGTGAGCGTTTTACTATGGACGCCGGCCTTTCGAGGGCGGTTCGTGAGGCGTTCGTGCGGCTTTATGAGGACGGCCTGATCTACCGTGATAACCGGTTGATCAACTGGTGTCCGCGTTGCCATACCGCCCTTTCTGATCTTGAGGTTGAACATGATGATAAGCAGGGCAACCTCTGGCACTTGCGTTACCCGGTCAAGGGGACCGATCAATACCTGATCGTTGCGACCACCCGCCCTGAAACGATGCTCGGTGATACTGCCGTAGCTGTTAATCCGGAAGACGAACGCTATCAGAAGCTGATCGGAAAGACCGTATTGTTGCCGTTGGTTGATCGGGAGATCCCGATCATTGCCGACGAGTATGTCGATATGGAATTTGGTTCCGGTGCGGTAAAAATTACCCCGGCTCATGATTTCAATGACTTTGAAATCGGCAAGCGGCACGCTCTGGAATTCATCAACGTGCTGGATGAGTCGGGAAACATCAACGAAAACGGTGGCCCCTACCAGGGGCAGGAACGTTACGAGGCCCGCAAAAATGTGGTTACCGACCTGGAAGAACAGGGTTTGCTGGAAACGGTTGACGATTACGCGAACGCCGTCGGTGAATGCTATCGTTGTAAAACCATTATCGAACCTTACATGAGCAAACAGTGGTATGTGGCTGTCGGACCGCTGGCAAAAGAGGCGATTAAGGCGGTTGAGAGTGGCAATACCAAAATTGTCCCGGCGCAATGGGAGAAGACTTACTACGAGTGGATGCACAACATCCAGGACTGGTGTATCAGTCGGCAGATCTGGTGGGGACACCGGATCCCCGTCTGGTTCTGCAACGACTGTGATGAGATCACGGTCTCACTGGACGATGCGACCGTCTGCAAACATTGCGGCAGTGCCGATATCCGCCAGGAGACCGACGTTCTCGATACCTGGTTCTCTTCAGCGCTCTGGCCCTTTTCAACCCTGGGCTGGCCGGAACAGACCGAAACCCTGCAGAAGTTCTACCCGACCAGTTGTCTGGTAACCGGGTTCGACATCCTTTTCTTCTGGGTCGCCCGGATGATGATGATGGGCCTCAAGTGCATGGATGAAGTTCCCTTCAAGGAGGTTTATATCCATGCTCTGGTGCGCGATGCTCAAGGGCAGAAGATGAGCAAAAGCAAGGGGAATGTCATCGACCCACTGACCATCGTTGATGAGTATGGTGCCGATGCCTTTCGCTTCACCCTGTGCGCATTTGCGGCGATGGGGCGTGACATCAAGCTCTCCACCGAGCGGATTGGCGGTTATCGGAATTTTGTCAACAAGCTCTGGAACGCCAGCCGTTTTGCGCTGATGAATCTCGAGGATTTTGATCCGGATAATATCGATCTTTCCGAGTTGTCCCTTTCGCAAGCCGACCAGTGGATTCTCGATCGCTTCAGCAAAACTGCGGTCGAGGCGAATAACGCGCTGGATGATTATAAATTCAACGATATGGCAAGTGCCCTCTATTCTTTTACCTGGCACGAGTTCTGTGACTGGTATGTCGAACTGAGCAAAGAGGATCTCTATGGTGATGATCCGGTTGCTCGCAAGCGGGCGCAGACGGTTCTTTTTATGGTGCTCGAGGGGCTACTGCGTTTGTTGCACCCGATTCTGCCCTTTGTCACGGAAGAGATTTGGCATGCTCTGCCGGGTGAGCGGCCGGCGATCTCTATCATGCAGGCTGAATATCCGTTGTCCGCCGGGGTTCAGGTCGATGGGTCGGCAGTGCGCAGCATGGAATTGCTGATGGAGGTGATCCGGGCGATCCGGAATATTCGTGGCGAGCTCGATCTTCCACCGGGGAAACGGATCAAGGTGGTTCTTGATTGTAAATCACCGGAGTCTGCACTGGCAATTGAGGCAGGTCAGGCGTACATCAAATCTCTGGCACGTGTTGAAGAGTTGACCGTCGGGGTCGGTATCGAACACCCGAAACAGGTTTCGACCCAAGTTGCCGGTGATGTTGAGGTGCTTTTGCCGTTGGCGGGTCTGATTGATGTTGAAGATGAGCAAGCACGCTTGCAGAAAGAGATTGATAAGGTTCAGAAGGACGTCGATTTTTTTAACAAGAAATTGTCAAATGAAAAATTTGTTGCCAATGCCCCACCGCAGGTTTTGCAAAAGGATCGAGCAAAGTTGTCGGCAGCGGAGGAGAAAAGAGCAATTTTGCAGCAGAGTTTGGAAAAGATCCTCGCTTTGAAATAGAGAATAGATTGTAACCGTCCGGCATAACCAACCTTTCCGGTTGTTTATGTATACAAACGGCGTCATTTCTACTCCCACCGGTAATTGCCCCTTCAGTTGATTAGAATTGGCATATTTAAGGATTTTTTTGTTTGAATTTATAACGATGTTTAGTATACAGTATGCAATCTGATAACAAGCAACCGATCGTGTTAGCTGCTTCGAACAAACAGTATTCGATCTGCTGCCGAAAGGATTATCGCTATGAAAAGGAGGACGGAATGCTGGCGAGGGCCGCCAGGAAGAGAGAAGGCTCGTTTTCAGGAGGAGCGACGTGCCGGGCCTTGAGCCGCCCGGAGATTAGTACTGGTGATTGAGTCAAGGAAGTGTCCTTGGTGAGCAATCAATTCACATTCTCGAGGGATATGACATTATGCATTTGTTAACAAACTCTGTGGGAAGAAAAATTTTGATGGCAGTAACCGGCTTTATGCTGGTGTGTTTTATTTCTGTCCATCTGCTCGGCAACCTGTCGGTTTTTTTCGGGGTCGATGCGATCAACATTTATGCTGAAAAGCTACACAGTCTGGGACCGGTGGTCTGGATATTCCGCATGGCGATACTGTTGCTGTTTGCGGTGCACATCACTTTCGGCATCCAACTGACAGTGGAGAACAGTTCTGCGTCTCCCGAAGCCTATGCGATCAAAAAGAGGCTGAAGACGACTTTTGCTGCTGAATCGATGATCTACACCGGTCTGATCATTCTGGTTTTCCTGCTCTATCATTTGTTGCACTTCACGGTACATGTTGTTCACACCGATGCCGTGTCTGCAGTTCAGACGCTGGTTAACGGGCGTCCTGACGTCTTTACCATGATCGGAAAAAGCTTCAATAGTGCTTTCATTTCCATCGTTTATGTTATCGCCATGTGTGCTTTGTTCCTGCACCTGAGCCATGGTCTGCAAAGCTTTATCCAGACTTTCGGCCTGAACAACGGCAAGACCCAGGACACAGTTACTGCTATCGGTAAACTGGCTGCCATCTTTTACGGTTTGGCGTACATCGCGATTCCGCTGGCATTCCTCTTCCATATCGTAAAGATTTAGGGGGTTTATTGTGATTCTCGACGGAAAAGCACCTACAGGACCTATTGAAACTTCTTGGGACAGATCCTGCTTCGATAAGAAGCTGGTCAACCCTTCAAACAAACGTAAGTTTAAAATTCTGGTGGTTGGTACCGGCCTTGCGGGTGGCGCAGGTGCCGCTTCTCTTGCCGAACTTGGTTACAACGTTGAATCTTTCTGTTATCAGGATAGTCCCCGCCGCGCTCACAGTATCGGTGCCCAGGGTGGTATCAACGCTGCGAAAAACTATCCAAGTGATGGTGACAGTATCTATCGCCTGTTCTATGACACGGTCAAGGGTGGTGATTTCCGCTCCCGTGAGGCTGATGTCTGGCGCTTGGCGCAGGTTTCGAATAACATTATCGACCAGTGTGTGGCACAGGGTGTACCTTTTGCTCGCGACTACGCCGGCTACCTGGATAACCGTTCTTTCGGCGGCGCCCAGGTCTCTCGAACCTTCTATGCGCGTGGCCAAACCGGTCAGCAGCTGCTGCTCGGTGCCTACTCGGCGCTGTCACGGCAGATTAAGGCTAAGAAGGTTACGATGCATCCGCGTACCGAAATGCTTGACCTGGTTGTTGTCGATGGCGTTGCCAAAGGCATTACCGTTCGGAACCTGATGACCGGCCAGATTGAGTCACATTGGGGCGATGCGGTTGTTCTGGCGACTGGTGGTTATGTCAATGTTTTCTACCTGTCGACAATGGCTATGGGCAGTTCCGTTACTGCCGCCTGGAAGTCTGTTAAAAAGGGCGCCTACATGGCGAACCCCTGTTACACCCAGATTCACCCGACCTGTATCCCGGTTCACGGTGAACATCAATCCAAATTGACCCTGATGTCCGAGTCGTTGCGAAACGACGGTCGTATTTGGGTGCCGAAAAAGGCTGAGGATTGCGATAAGCATCCTAGCGAAATTCCCGAGGAAGACCGTGATTACTACTTGGAGCGTAAATACCCCTCCTTCGGTAACTTGGCTCCGCGCGATATTTCTTCACGCTCTGCAAAAGAAGCTTGTGATGACGGACGTGGTGTCGGCCCCGGTCAGCGCGGTGTTTATCTCGACTTTGAGGATTCAATCAGTCGCCTTGGTGAAGACACCATCCGTGAGCGCTACGGTAACCTGTTCGAAATGTACGAAAAGATTACTGATGAGAACGGTTATGTGCGTCCGATGCGGATTTACCCGGCGCCTCACTATGGTATGGGCGGTCTCTGGGTTGATTACCAGTGTCAAAGCAATATCCCCGGCCTGTTTGTTCTCGGTGAGGCAAACTTCTCTGTTCACGGTGCGAACCGTCTCGGTGCTTCCGCACTGATGCAGGGTCTGGCTGATGGTTACTTCGTTATTCCTTACACCATTGCTCCGTATCTTGCTTCCATAACTCCCGGCACGGTCAAGGATGATCATGCGGAGTTCAAGAAGTCAGTTGAAGATATTGAAGCCCAGACCAACAAGTTACTGTCCATCAACGGTAAGAAGACGGTTAGTGAACTGCATCGTGAACTTGGTCAAGTTATGTTTGAAAATGTCGGCATGGGGAGAAGTGATGAGAGCCTCAATCTTGCGCTTAAACGGATTCCTGAAATCCGTGACGAATTCTGGAATAATGTCAAAGTCACAGGCGAAAGCAAGGATCTCAACCAGCAGTTGGAGAATGCCGGACGCTTGGCAGATTACTTAGAATTTGCAGAAATGTTGACCACGGATGCATTACACCGTGAAGAGTCCTGCGGTGGTCATTTCCGTATCGAGCATCAGACTGATGACGGTGAGGCAGTGCGTGACGATGAGAACTTCTGTTATTCAGCTGCTTGGGAATTCAAGGGTGCCGGTGTAAAACCGGAACTGCATAAAGAGCCCTTGAAATTTGAGAACATCAAACTGGCCGTGAGGAGTTATAAATAATGAACCTTACATTGCATGTATGGCGCCAGAAGGGGCCGCAGGATAAAGGAAAGCTGGTGACTTACCCAGCTAAAGATGTCAGCTCGGATATGTCCTTCTTGGAGATGTTGGATGAGGTCAATGATAAGCTGATCAAAGAAGGCAAGGATCCGATTGCTTTTGATCACGATTGTCGTGAAGGCATCTGTGGTATGTGTTCAAGTGTTGTTAACGGTCGACCGCACGGTCATCAGGAAAAAACAACCGTTTGTCAGTTGCACATGCGCCAGTTTGAAGATGGTGCTGATATCGTCGTAGAGCCATGGCTTGCCAAGGCCTTTCCGATTCAGAAGGACTTGATCGTAGACCGTTCAGCTCTTGATGTAGTTATGCAGGCTGGTGGTTACACCTCCTGTCACACCGGTGGGGTTCCTGATGCGAACTCTCAGTTGATTCCTAAGGAAATTGCGGATTTCTCCATGGACGCTGCCGAGTGTATCGGTTGCGGCGCCTGTATTGCTGCCTGTCCGAACAGTTCGGCTATGCTGTTCACCAGCGCCAAGGTTTCCCAATTTGCGGTTTTGCCGCAGGGTAAAGCTGAAGCCAAGGTTCGGGTCCTTGAAATGACCAAGGCAATGCTGGACGAAGGCTTCGGTAACTGTACCAACCACTATGAGTGTCAGGAAGCTTGCCCGAAAGGGATTAACGTTAAGTTTATTGCTACACTTAATCGTGAGTACCTGAAATCTTTCATTTAGGGATTTGTTTACGATAGATTGCTATAAGGGCGGATCCTCGGATTCGCCCTTTTTTTCGTCAATACGTTTCTCCGTTTTTTGTGATAGCATCTCAATGGTTGAGTTCGAAATATGACGCCCTCGCAAAAAGTTATGAGCTGGATAAGCAAATTAACCACTCAGGCCTGTCGATGAAAAGTTGGTTAACACGGATGTTGCGGTCAGAGGAACCATTGCCCGGGACGATTTTTTCTGCGGCCGACACGGTTGAGCTGCCTTTTCACTGTGAAGACAGCCGTGATGGAGCGGTTCCCAATAGGCAAAAAATTCTTCGTCAGTTACAGACCGGTTGTCAGCGGCAACTTGAAATACTGCGTCGTTCGTTAACTTTGACCACTGCCGTGTTGCTCTGGTCCGATAACCGGACAGGACAACTGTTTCCCTATGCGTTTTCTACAATATCAGCTGATTTTAAAGATGCTCCTTTTTTACTTGGTAGCGGGATAATCGGAGCACTCCAATCACGAGAAGAATTGTCAGTTGCGCCCTTACCTCATAACTCACCCAAAATCCCCTATTATCATTCGAACAGTGGGGTCGGCAGCTTTGTTGCGGTTAAATTAAATCTTTCTGAAACTTCAGAGCAACGTGCAGATTCGACGGCTATCTTTTGTGTTGATCGGTTGTCTGATCTGGATTGGACGGAGAATGAGCAATTTTTGCTGAAAATATCGGCAGAGCAGTTATCTTCCGAGGTTTATGCAGCTAGGCAATTGTTTGCTTACGATCGTGAGCGGCACACCTATCGCCGGGCGTTTGACAGTTTACGTCGGTTGAATACGGCACTCGGTCTGGATTCGGTGTATACGGCCACTGCCGAGGCAGTCAGGTCGATTGTTCCGGCTGATTTTTTCTCCATCTGTTCGGTTGAAGGTGATGATCATCGAATCAGCTAT
>JAUVEB010000162.1 GCA_030595055.1 Desulfuromonadaceae bacterium | reverse complement strand
TGCAGGGCGATATCGTCGGCAGCGTCGTCGTCGTTGCCGAAAAAGGGAGTCTTGTTGATGATCGTCTGCCGCAGGAACTCTTCCCCCGCGAAGTTCTTCGCCACCGCACCGAGAATCTGTTCCATGCTGAAGGTCTGGTTTTTAAAGACGTGCTTTTTCAGGGTCGAGAGGCTATCGGTGACCGTGCCGAGGCCGGTGCATTGGATGTAGTTGGTATTGTAGCGCGGCCCGCTGTCGTAGTAATCCTTCCCCTTGCTGATGCAGTCCTCAATGACCACCGAAAGGAGGGGGGCCGGGGCATACTTGGCGAACATCCGATCGATGTAGTTGCTGACCCGAACCTTGGTGTCGACGATGAAATTCAGCTGTTTGAGAAATGCTGCGTACAGCTCTGCATAATTTTTGAACCCGAGCGGATCGCCGCTTGCAATCCCGGCCTGCTTGCCGGTCACGGGGTCGATGCCGTTGTTCAGGGTGATTTCCAGGATCTTCGGCACGTTCAGATAGCCGGTCAGAATATAGGCTTCCTTGCCGAAAGCACCGACCTCGATACAGCCGCTGCAGCCCCCTTCCCGCGCATCCTTCAGTGATTTTCCCTGGCGCAGCAATTCAACTGTGTAGACATCCGGATTGAAGACCGACGGATAGCCGTGCCCCTGACGGATCACCTTGCAGGCGGCATTCAGGAACCGGTCGGGGGTTTTGCTGCTGATATGCACTGAGTTGCCCGGTTGCAGGATGTGCAGCTCCTCGATGATCTCCAGCATGATGTAGGAGACCTCGCTGACGCCGTCCTTGCCGTCGCCGGTGATGCCGCCGATGTTGAGGTTGGTGAAATCGTTGTAGGTGCCACTCTCGCGGGCGGTAATGCCGACTTTCGGTGGCGCCGGGTGGTTGTTAACCTTGATCCAGAAGCAGCAGAGCAGTTCCTTGGCCTGTTCACGGGTCAGGGTGCCGGCGGCGATCTCAGCCTTGTAAAACGGCGCGAGATGTTGATCGAAATGCCCCGGATTCATGGCGTCCCAGCCGTTCAGCTCGGTGATCGTTCCCAGGTGGACGAACCAGTACATCTGGATCGCTTCGTGAAGGGTGCGCGGTTTGTTGGCCGGAACCCAGCGGCAGACCTCGGCGATTTTTTTCAGCTCGGCGGCCCGTTGCGGATCGTGCTCTTTTGCTGCCAGCTCTTCCGCCAGATCGGCATGGCGTTCGGCGAAGAGGATCACCGCATCGCAGGAGATGTCCATCGCCTTGAGTTCTTCGAACCTGTCGGTTGCTTCCGGGTCGTTCAGGTAGTCGAGGGCAGAAATTTCATCGGCAATCTGCGTTTTGAAATCGAGCATCCCCTTGCGGTAGATCTGCCCGTCGAGGGCCGTGTGGCCGGGGGCGCGCTGCTCCATGAATTCGGTGAACAATCCGGCCCCGTAAGCGGCCTGCCATTCGGCGGGAACGTGACTGAAAATCCGCTCGCGGATCGTCTTGCCCTGCCAGTAGGGGATGACCTCCCTGGCGTAGGTGTCGATATCCTCCTGACTGATGGTGTAACGTTGTTGCTCACGGGTGTTGAGGACGTGAAAATCCTCGACGCTGTGACAGGTCAGCTCCGGGAAGGTCGGTACCGTTTTTGGGTGCGGGCCGCGTTCGCCGATAATTAATTCGTCATCGCCAAGGTAGAGGGTTTTCTTTCGGCAGTGGTCGAGAAAGTTCAGCGCTCGTAGCACCGGGATCGAGTATTTGCCGTAATTTTCCTGGTAGAAGGCGGTCTCGTGCAGAGCCCGTTCAATCGAGAGGCTCGGATCGGCTTCTACACTCAGCTTACGCAGGCGCTGAATCCGCTCGTTCATGCCGGGCTCGATGGCGTTCTTGTTCTCGGGATAAAAATTTCCTTCGGCAGCGGCTTTACGTTCCGGAGCGGTTTTCGGCCTGTCGATGGTTTCCATATCGCGTCCCCTTTTTCATCCTTAACGCTACGCAGATTACCGCATATGGGTGGGTTGGCTGCTGTGCAAAAGCAGTAAATGTCAGTTTACTTTACCTGGAGAGCCCATGACAAGAGCTGTTGCCGGCGCGGGCCTGTTCCTGCTGTTGAGGTGTCTTGATATCCACTGCGTCTGGCTTTCCCGGCAAGTCCTTGCTTCTGCCGACACAGCATAGTGGCAAACGAGGACGACCACGAAAATATGGCAACAAAATGACCCCGGAGAACGTGGCGGTGCTGCCTGTGGTGAGCCGGCAGCTGTTTCTCTGCGGAAGTTGCCCGTCCTTAGCTCGTTTTCATCCGGAGTTTCCGGATGCACACTAAGCTCATGGTGGTGAAGCTAAGGACGGTTAACTTCCGCCAGGATTTTCCGGGCGATGGTTTGAAAGATATGCCCGGCTTCGGAATCAGCTGCCGATACCATCAGAGGTACACCTGAGTCTCCGCTTACTCCGATTTGGAGTTCGATGGGAACGGCCCCCAATAAAGGCAAGCCCAATTCCTCACTCAGCTTTGCCCCTCCTCCATGTCCAAAAATCTCAATCGGTTCCGAGGTGTGGCCGCACATAAAATAGGACATATTTTCAACCAGGCCGACCATATTTAGATCATATTTTCTAAACAATTCAACGGCTCGCCGCACATCGGCCAAGGCCACCTCCTGGGGAGTGGTTACGATCAGCACGGCAGCCTTGGGGATCGACTGGGCGACCGTGATGGAAGGATCTCCGGTTCCAGGAGGCAGATCAACCACCAGGTAGTCCAGTTCGCCCCACATCACCTGCCCGAGCAATTGGTTGATTGCCTTGCCGACCATGGGGCCACGCCAGATAAGGGCCTGTCCCTCTTTGCTCAGCATCCCCAGCGACATCACCTGGAGCCCGAATTTCTGAACCGGGATGATCATCCTGTTTTCCCATTCCGGGGCATCATGCAATCCCAGCATCACCGCTACGCTGGGTCCGTAAACGTCCGCATCCAGGATGCCCACCCGATTGCCTTCTGCAGCCAGGGCCAAGGCGATATTAATTGCAATTGTCGTCTTGCCCACACCTCCTTTGCCGCTGGCAACGGCCAGAACATGTTGTACTTTCTCAATCCCCTGCAGGGGGTGCTGTGGAAACAGGTCCTGGAGCTCTTTTTGACTCAAGGTTGTCAGTTGCACCTCCACATTTACAACCTCCGGTAATGCTTCAAGTACCTGCTTGATCTCCTCGACCATGGCATTCTTTTTGGGACACTTGGACGTGGTGAGCGCCAGAGTCAGACTGATGCGTCCGTCCTTAATTGAAATATCACGGATCATCCCGAGTTCAAGCAGGCTTTTTTTCAGCTCAGGGTCCTGGACGACTGCGACCGCATTTCGTACAGTTTGCTCGGAAAGCATGACTTCCTCCTTGTGTTACGGCCGCTTCGTGACCAACGGCCGCCTGTTAATGACAATCTGTCGGCCAGGTCTTCTCCCTGCCGGCTCTGACCCGGCTGATTGCCTGTTCGGACAGCCTCCTAGGATTTCCGTGGTGATCACGGTTTCTATCTCGGTGTCACCCAGAACATCTTACCACCCGATCAGGTAGCCGGTGAAACCGATGAGCAGACCGACCGCAAGGTTAATGGCTTTGACTGTAATAAAGCTCGTTCGTGAGTCGGCCAGCAAGGGCAACATGCCGTGGCCATCCTGCACGATGGAACTGGCGATGAGGACACTGAAAGGGACCGCTCCCTGGGTGTAGAGAGTGAGAAAAACCAGGTGTGGCCCCGATTCCGGGACCAGTCCGACAATGCAGGCTGCCAGTAGCATGAGCAGACGGTTCTCTTGCATCCAGCCGGTAAGCTGGAGCTGGTCCACCATGACGTGCATGATCAGCAATGCTCCGAACGTCCACAAGAAAATCCGGGGTACATGGTTTTTTGCAACGTGCTCCCAAAGGTGTGTTTCCAGGAAGTGATCAGGCACCGTTGCAACGATAAACAGGCCCACACCCGATGTCAGCAGTAAGCTGATGCGAACCCAGTTCCAGGCCGGTGGCCCGAGATATCCGGCCAGCAGGCCAAAGATGAACAGGCTCAGGACGAGGACCAGGGTGCCTCGGGAGAGGGAGCAGTCTTTCCATTGCTTCACGATTTGTCCGCGAGGAAAGCAGTCGCAGACTTCTTCCTCATGGAGGTCGAGTTCATGCCCGATCGTTGCCCACTTGGCCACCTTTTCCCCGAGCAGCTTGTCGGTCAAAACGCCGGCCACAAGACCCACCAGAAGCAGGAGCAGGAAAACGAATCCGGCGGTCCCGGGAATCATGGAAAGCATGACGAAAGACTCATCGCCGCTGGTGGCGATCATGGCCGCCACCAGCGCGCCCAGGGAGACCACCCGGTGGGAATAGAGGGATACGACGGCAAAGGCTCCAAGGCAGCCGGGGGTGGCGCCCAGCAAGGAGGCCAGCAGGTACTGGCGCCAGCGGCTGCCGCGCAGCCCACTCTGCCACACCCCCTGGGTGAGCACATTCAGATATTCGATCACCAGCATCATCACGAAGACGAAGCCGGTGATCATCAGGGCGTGGGTGAAACTTTCACGAAAAAGTGCGATCATGTCCTGCAATCCTCATCCCATTTCACGGCCGCTCCAACTCGTTGCCTTTGCCTGAAGTTCCTTTTTCTGTTTTATGATCCAGCATGATGTTTGAACCTTCGGGCCGGCAGTGTTTCACCGAAAAGCGATTTCAGAATCGATCCATTTTCCTTTGGAAGGGTTCCAATTCCCTAAACGGTTTCCACGGCATCAGTTCCAGACTTCAATCTCCTTGTTTTCTGCTTCTCCTTTTCCACTGTGGGTTGAGTAATTATTTTCTCTTGTCCTCAACCATGGGTCTGGTTCCTGAACCTTTAAATGGGAGCCATGGTTTTTTGCAAAGGTGGAATTGGTCACTGCTAAAGAATAGCCAAGAGGGGGGCAAACGCAAGGGCGGGGGAAACAGTTCGACTGCATCTCGCAGAAACCTGTCCAGATCAAGATTGGGTCGATTTGACAATATTGATGGCGTCGCAAAAAGTCCGCCCTACTGCGTTGCAGCGTTTTTTCAGGACCTCGACATACCATATGTATGCCTTCACCCCTGAAAAACCACTACGCCTTGTAGGTCGAAATTTTTGC
>JAUVEB010000080.1 GCA_030595055.1 Desulfuromonadaceae bacterium | reverse complement strand
TTTTACTATCTGGCTGTTGCCTTTCTCCTGCTGGTCTGGACGTTGGTGCTGCTGCGCACCGCTAAAGGAGTAATTGCCGGGAAGATTTTCGCCCCGACTCACTGACAGATTCGCCGCCGGTCGAGATCCCGTCAGGCTGCGTATTTCGACGAAATACGCAGCCTGACTGATAAATGGCAGATTACGACAAACAGGAATTTTGTCCCCGTAACACAAAAAATCATCTCGTTACAATTTACTATTCAAAAACAACCTCACCAAGTGGTAGTCTTTCGGGTTTAGTCTCATAAAATAACCTGAAAACTCTTGTGAGGAGTTCTATATGTCTGTTTTTCTGACGTTACTGACGATCGCTCTCATCAGCACTTTTTTCTACTACCCCGTCCCGACAGAGTACCTACGGTATTTGCAAATAGCGGCCATCGCCACGCCGGCCCTGCTGCTGATCCTGCAGATGTTCAAGTTGGGCAAATCTTCCGGAACAACAACTGACAAACCCGCTGAGCGACCGGAACAACCGAAACAACCGGCGGCGGCAAAAGCGCTGAGCGTTGAGGCCGGCAATGACGCCGCCGTCGTTCAATTCCTGGCCCGATTGCAGGAAAAAGGGCGGCTGGTGGACTTCATCATGGATGACATTACCTCCTATGATGATGAATCGGTCGGAGCCGCTGCACGTATTGTTCATCAAGGTTGCCGTGAAGTCCTGAACGACGGCTTCACCATTGAAACCGTCCATGTCGGTGAAGAGATGGAAGCCATCAGCCTGGCCGATAATTACGACAGCCATGCTTACCGACTGATCGGCAAGGTTCCCGATTCCGCCCCGTTTGATGGCCGGGTGCTGCACCGGGGCTGGAAAACGACACGCGTCAATCTGCCTCATGTGGTCAACACAGCGGATCACATTGAAGCGGCCCGCAGCATCATTGCCCCGGCAGAAGTTGAAATCAGCTAGCTTTCCGTCCGGAAATCTACCAATTCCCACCCGGAGTTTCCGGATACACACCAGCGGGAAGGGCAGTTATGCACAAACAATATGCCATCGGCATTGACCTGGGAACCTCGAACTCGGCGCTGGCGATCACGCCGTTGGACAACGACGAACCGGTGCAGATTCTTCCGATCATGCAACTGGTTTCAGCACAGACCATTGACAGCAAGACGATCCTCCCCTCAGCGCTGTACCTGTGTACCGACCAGGAACACCGTCAGCTGCCGCCTCTGCCTTGGCAGGAGGACCAACCGGCGCAGAACGTGATCGGCCGCTTTGCCGGCGAACACGGGGCTCTGCTGCCCGAGCGGCTGGTGACTTCAGCGAAATCCTGGCTGTGCAACAGCAGCATTGATCCTCAACAGTCCCTGCTACCCTGGCAATCTTCCCTGGAGGAGCGTAAAATCTCCCCTTTTGAAACACAGGTTCTGTATCTGCGACATCTGCGCCAAGCGCTGCTCTTCCACTGGCAGCAACAAGATATTCAGGCCGACCTGTCCCAATGCGAAGTGACCATCACCGTACCGGCATCGTTCGATGAGGTGGCACGCATTCTCACCGCCGATGCTGCAGAACAGGCGGGATGGGGAGAAGCAACGCTGCTGGAAGAGCAACAAGCCGCTTTCTACCACTGGCTGGAGCAAAGTGGCGACAGCTGGCGTCAACAGGTGCAGCCGGGCGATGTCATTCTGGTCTGCGATATCGGCGGTGGCACAGCCGATTTCAGTTTGATCGCCGTGACGGAACAAGAGGGGAATCTGCACCTGGAGCGGATCAGCGTCGGCGACCATATCCTGCTCGGCGGCGACAATATGGACCTGGCACTGGCCTACACCCTGAAAGCCGAAATGGAGAGTGCCGGAAAAAACATCGACGACGGGCAACTGCTGTCCCTGATCCACTCATGTCGTCTCGGCAAGGAGACCCTGTTTGCCGATGACCGTCTGGAAAGCTTTCCCATCTCCATCCCCAGTCGTGGAGCCAGCCTGTTCGCAAAAACCCTCACCACACAGCTGACGAGACAGCAGCTGTATACCGTGGTGCTGGAGGGTTTTCTGCCGCTCACCCCGATCCGGCAACAACCCATGCAACAGCCCCGTTCCGGTCTGCAGGAATTCGGGCTCGACTACGCCGCCGATCCGGTATTGAGCAAGCATCTTGCGCAATTCCTGGTGCGCAGCCAGATGAATGTTGAATCGAACGCCGCACTCAAACCATTGGTAACCGACTGTCAGGCGCAGCAGGACGGCGTGGCCTTTATCCGCCCCAGTGCGGTACTGTTCAACGGTGGGATCTTCAAAGCCGCACCGATCCGGCAACGGGTGTTTGAACTATTGCAAGGCTTCAATGGTGACCAACCGTTGCGGGAGCTGCAGGGCGCCCACTTTGATCTGGCGGTGGCCAAAGGCGCAGCGGTCTATGCTCGTACTCTGGCCCGTGGTGAAGGGATCCGCATCAAGGCAGGAACCGCCCGTTCATACTATATCGGTCTGGAAAGTTCCATGCCCGCCATCCCCGGATTTGTTCAACCCCTCAAGGCACTGTGTGTTGTTCCGCAGGGGATGGAAGAGGGCAGTGAATTCGGCCTCAGCGATCAGGAGTTCGGCCTGATGACCGGTCAACCGGTGGAGTTCCGTTTTTTCAGCTCCAGCATCCGGGCCGGTGACAGCGTCGGCACCCGCATTGAAGACGCCGACGAGTTGGAAGAGACATCCCACCTGGAGATCACCCTGCCCCCCATCGCCGGACAGCCCCCCCAGCTGATTCCAGTTAAACTGCACGCGCGGATCACCGAACTCGGGACGCTGGAGTTATGGATGCAGCACGACGACTCGGGGCAACGCTGGAAAATCGAATTCAATGTCAGAGGGCACTAACACCATGGCTCAAGCACGTTACTGTATCGGCATCGATCTCGGCACCACCAATTGTGTGCTTTCTTATGTGGACCGGAAACAGCCGCAACTGGGTTCTCAGGTATTATCCGTTGCCCAATGGGATGCCGCCGGAAGTCTGGTGAACAGTTCGACGCTGCCCTCCTTCGCCTATGCGCCGACGGCAGCGGAAATCCCGCGTTTTACCAGCGGAGACAACAGTGTCCCCGACCCGCTGGAGGGATGGATACCGGGACTGTACGCCCGTAACCAGATGGCGTTCAACCCGGGCCGGGTGATCCATTCGGCCAAGTCGTGGTTGTGTCACAACGATATCGATCGTACCGGCGCCATCCTGCCATGGCAGTCGGAAGAGATCGGCGGCACGGAAAAACTGTCCCCCGTACAGACCAGCGCCCTGTACCTGCGCTGGCTGCGCGAAATATGGGATCGCACCATGCTGCCCGACCATCCTGATGCGTCTTTCAACGACCAGGATATTGTCATCACCGTCCCTGCCTCCTTTGATGAAGCAGCTCAGGAATTGACCCTGCTCGCCGCGACCCAGGCCGACTACCCGTCGCGACTACGCCTGATTGAAGAACCACAAGCCGCCTTCTATTTCTGGCTGGGCAAAGATCAACATCTCAGCGAATTGCATGACCTGCTTGAATCCAGCGGTCACACCAGTGTCCATATTCTGGTGTGCGACATCGGCGGCGGCACCACCGACTTGAGCCTGTTTGAGGCCCGCGCCGACAAAAGCTCTCGTACCGGCCTGAGCCTGAAACGGGTCGCGGTCAGCGATCACTTGTTGCTGGGGGGGGACAACATCGACCTGACCCTGGCCCACATCCTTGAGCAGAAACTCACCCAGGGGAAAAAACGGCTGACCGGGCGCCAGTGGAACCAACTGCTGGTTCAGGCCCGCGATCTGAAGGAACGGATTCTCGGCGGCGAAGAGGCAATGGAGTGTGTGGACGCCGACGATGAATTTTCCATCACCCTGTCCGGCAGTGGAGCGGGGCTGTTCGCCTCCACCCTGTCGACCCGCATCAGCGCCGGCGAAGTTCAGGACTGTGTACTGAACGGTTTTTTCCCGCTGTGCGCCGCCGGCGAACGCCCGCAACAGCGTACTTCCGGCCTGAAAGAGTGGGGGCTGCCCTATGCGGACGATTCCGGCATCTCCCGCCATCTGACTACCTTTCTCGAGGGTCAACAGGTGGATGCGGTATTGTTCAACGGTGGCAGCGTCACGCCCTTATTGTTACGCAACCGCCTCCATCAATTACTGTGCAGTTGGCAACCGGAACACCCACCCGTGATGTTGCATAACGAAGCCATTTCCATGGCTGTAGCCCGCGGCGCGGCCCGCTACGGCTGGATTTTGCGTCAAGACACCCCGGAAAACCGCATCGCCGGCGGCCATGCCCATGCGCTGTATCTGACCGTGGTCAGCGGCAAAAAGAAAAAAGAAAAATCACTGGTATGCATTCTGCCCAAAGGGCTGGAAGCCGGGCACACCGTCCGTATCGACCAGGCCGAATTCGACCTGCTGGTGAATCAACCGGCCCATTTTCAATGCTGCTATTCCATCCGCCGCAATCAGGACCGCGCCGGAACCATTGTGCCCTGGAACCGTCAGGACTTTCATCCGCTGCCCCCCTTGCAAACGGCCATACACCTGCCTGAAGGACACCCCGCGGTGGCCAACAATCGGCTGCGGGTTGCTCTGGAGGCCACCCTGAATGAACTGGGACTGCTACAACTGTACTGCGTAGAGATCGCAGGTGATGGCCGCTGGCGGCTGGATTTCAACCTGCGCAAAGGGGTGGATCAGAGCGACTCGACCGCCGCGCCGCAAACCACCCTCGAGGTCGATGAGAAGGTCAACCAGGCCCTGCCCTGCCTGCGCTCGGTGTTTGCCAAAAAACGGGATCCGCAGCTACCCGAAATCAAGCCCAAGCAACTACTCAAACAGCTGGAACAACGGCTCGGAGCACGAGACAGTTGGAACTCACCGACCCTGCGTTCTTTGTGGCCCGAACTGGCGGCCGGCATGACGCGCAAGACCCGCAGTGTTGAGCATGAAGCCGCTTGGCTGTACCTGTCCGGCTTCACCCTGCGCCCCGGCTACGGGGTTCAGCTGGATGAGTCGCGCATGGAGGAGTTGTGGCGACTGTTCAAAATGGGGATGGCCTTTCCCAAGGAGAAACGGGTGCAAAGTCACTGGTACCTGCTGTGGCGTCGGGTGGCAGGCGGTCTGAATGCCTCACGCCAGGAACAGATCCTCGGTAAAATTCTGCCGACGCTGCGCTCCAGCAGTAATCCGGCACCGGAAACCATCTATCTGGCCGGAGCACTGGAACGTATCGTCCCTGAAACCAAAGTGGAACTGATTCACCTGTTTACCAACAGTCTGCTCAAAGAACGGGTGCGTCACAAGGCCCCCTACTTGTGGGCACTGGGACGACTGCTCAGCCGCACCCCGCTGTATGCCGGTGCCGACAGCATTGTCCATCCACGTGAGGTGGCAACGTTGTTCAGTAAACTCACTGCGCTCGACTGGCGCAGCGAGCCCTGGAAAGGACTGCCGAGCCTGTTTGCGCTGGCGGCCCGTTGCACCGAACAGCGTGACATCGACATCGACGAAGCCTTACGCAAGCAGATCGGCAGCAAAATGCGCACCGCCAAGGCCTCGATCGAACAGATCCTCAGCGTCGAGAAATTTATCGCCATCAGCGATGATGATCGCGAAATACAGTTTGGCGAATCGCTCCCTGCAGGCTTGATTCTCGTCAACCGAACGGCTCTGGGAACATAGTGCATCTAGCAGTTTGTCGAAGGGCCGGGGACAGCCCCCCTTTAAGACCAGAACCGGGGGACAGTCCCCTAGACACTAAAATATTTTCCGGCGCAGGGCTTTTTCCAAGTCCTGCGCCGGACCGAAATCGGCCTGTCGACTCAAAACCTCCCGACAATCATTCAGTGCCCGGCTATAAAACTGCATCTCGTAACAGGTTTGGGCTCGCCCCCAGTAGCCCTCGAATTGTTGCGGAGTAATATCGATCGCCCGCTGGTAATCCTCCAGCGACTGATCAAATTTCCCCTCAACCCGATAAACCAGGCCACGGTTAGTCCAGGCTCGCACATTCTCTTCGTTAAAGCGGAGCGCCTTGGAAAAATCCTCCAGCGCCTTTTGATTCTCGGCCGAGGCGAACCAAGCCATACCACGGTGGTTGTAAACCAGGGAGCGAATCACCGGATCAAGCTTCAGGTGCAGAATACTGCCATAAATACTGATTGCCCGGGAAAACTGATTATTGCTGTGCGCCTCCAATGCCTTGAACATCAATTTCTCCAGAGTCTGTGATTTCAGATGCTCCGGCGAGGGGGCTTCAAGCTCTTCCTCATCCCGTTTCAGGTCCGGCAGCTGCGTGATATCAATCGGCGCAGCCTCGGAAAGATAGCATTCAACAGATTGCCGACGTTTCAAACCGCGCCGGCGAACCTCTTTCTGGTAATCGCGGATTTCCTGGAAGATCAGGTCGGAGAGCGTCAGTGACGCATTGAGAGAAGCCAGTTTACGCCGGATTGAATCGTTCGGCAGCGGAATATCCGACTTGTAAACCAGTTCATGTTCAACCTCTGCCCAGGCATCCTGC
Organism: Desulfuromonadaceae bacterium; assembly: GCA_030595055.1. Lineage (GTDB taxonomy): Bacteria > Desulfobacterota > Desulfuromonadia > Desulfuromonadales > Geopsychrobacteraceae > Malonomonas. Next base: position 2,893 of record JAUVEB010000080.1, on the reverse strand, counting down.
AGAATGGTCCGCAGCTGGATTTCGCAAACATCACAACTGTGCGGCAGGCGTGTCGCCCGGGGGAGCGGTTCGGTACGGATCAACATGTGTAACGAATCGTAACCGAACTCGCGGAAGGAGTGTTGCTCGGCCTTGTGTTCCAGCTCCAGCACCTCGAAGTTGTCGGCAATCAGCCGCCCGACAATATCCAAATCTTCCAGAAACGGGCAGATGACCCGTAAGCCGAGCAGGTCGTTAATCAGCAACGACCCCTGTGGCCGTTCGTGATACAGCTTGAGTAGCTTGTTGAAATAGTTATCGAAACCCTTAACACGATACTTGATCGTCGGGGTATACCCCTGCTCTTCCAGCAGCCCGCGCAAGCTACGGTAGATCTTGAGCAGTTGTTCCTCCAACTCGGGACGGATTACGGCGTACAGTTTTTTCGCTGCGAAACGGTCAGGTAGCCCATTGTTTATCTCGGGGGTCTTGTGCATAATGATTCACTCTGGGAAAAACTTATTCCTGAATCGTTAAATAGTGCCCATCCGGAAACTCCGGGTGGGTGCACTGCAAGTTTTCATATGGGAAACGAGCAATTTTTCTCAACGTCAAGGAAATCAAACGGTTGCGCGGAGGCGTAGATGTCTACGCCGCACAAGCAACCGTGCAGATTGACGCAGAGATTGTGAAAAAGGGCCGTTTCCGGATGAAAACTAAATAGCATAGTCAGCGGAAAAAGGTTATCTATTTTACCGGGTTAGTTCTCTCAAGAAACAGAATTGTACCTTGCAAATCAGGCCCGGACTGCGATAATAAACCGACGATACTTACTGCTGACCAACAGGGGAATGTTATGAATATTGCCGATTTTTGCTCCGAGCTCGATCTGCAACTGGGGCTCAGCTCTCCGGCTGAACGCCTGTCTCTTGCCAGCAAAATGCTGTGCAAAGCCTACAAGGTCACCCCCGACGATATCGCCATTTTCACCTTCGATACAGAGCGGCAAGAGTTGAGATTCAGCTGGCCGGAAAAGCTGAAAAGTTCCGGTTCGATTCCACTGACCGCAAAAAACTCGATGGTGGCACGGACTCTGCGTGAGAAGAAGGCCTACCTGGATAATCGTTTTTCCAGATCAGCTCACGGGGCAATTTTCGAGGCCTTCTCCGGCGGTAATCCAATTCAGAAAATTATCAGCGTTCCACTGCTGAACAATAATGCCGAAAAGGGTGTCATTCAGATCTCCCGCAAAGGGGCAGAAACTAAAGATGCCGGGGCAGATTTCAGCAAGGGGGAACTGAATGCCCTGCAGAAGATGGCCGAGGTGATTGTCCGGCATATTTAATGCGCAAAGCGAAACTTATTTACTCTGGTGAATAAAGCAACCATCCCAGTCTGCTGCCGGCGGAGCATCCAGAAATTGCTCGATCCGTTGCAGGTAGAGTTGGTAGAGCGGTTGCGGGGATTTCCGATTAAGGATCGCCAACTCTCTTCCGGCTTCAACAAACTGCCGCTGACGGTAGCATGCCAGAACCCGCTGCCACTGCCGCAGCTCCGGATTATCCGCGCCACCCAGGCATAGCGGCTCAAAAATCTCCACCGACTGCTGCTTCCCCTTGACCCGTACCAAGTCGATGGGACGACAGAGGATCTCCCCGGCAAGCTGATTTCTGGTCTGTTCGGAAAGCAGAATCGTCGTTCCGTAAATTTTATTCAACCCCTCCAGTCGCGACGCCAGATTAACCTGATCGCCGATCACCGTGTAATCGAACAACTGCTCACTGCCGAAGTTGCCGACCCGCATCGGCCCGCTGTTGAGGCCGATACCGATATTGATCTCCGGCAATCCTTCTGCCAACCATTGCCGCCGCAGTCGCGCGGTCTGCTCTTTCATCCGCAGGGCACACTTCACTGCGTGCAGAGCATGCTCATCATCATCCAGCGGCGCACCCCAGATCGCCATAACGGCATCACCGATAAACTTGTCGATCAGCCCGCGCTCCGCCATGATCAAACGGCTCATCTCGGTCAGGTAACGGTTCATAAAATCAGCCAGCGCCACCGAATCCATCGCTTCGGAGATGCTGGTAAAATTGCGGATGTCGCTGAACATCACCGTCAACACTTTCTCTTCTCCGGCCAGCGACAGCTGTTGCGGATTCTGCAGCAGCTGCTCAACCACCTGCGGTGCCAAATAGTGACGAAAGGCTCCCTGCACAAACTGCTTCTGTCGCTCGACCAGCAGATAGTTGGCCAGCGTCACCAGCAACCAGATCAACAGGATGGTCACCAGCGGGTAGGTCAAGCCGACGATACTGCCGTTCTTGAACAACAGTAGATAGTTCCCGCTCACCGCTGCCAGCAGAATTATCAGCGCACCAAAGGCGCCCACCAGAGGACCGGTCCGGGCCAACAGCAAGCTGAGCAGGATGCCACCGACAACGACCAGCGTCAGGGTGATGCCGATTTCGGTGAAGATGTCATGTTTGAACGGATCGGCCGCCAGCAGGTTGTCGACAATATTGGCGTGAATCTCCACCCCCGGAATGATGCGGGACAACGGGGTGGTCTGCAGATCCAGCAGCCCGGCCGCCGAGGTGCCGATCAGCACCACCGCCCCCTGCAGCTCAGCATGAGGTGCCTCGAGCAGATCACTGGCAGAAAGATAGTTGAAAGTCCGCCAGGGGCCGCGAAAGTTGACACTCATCTGTCCCAGGTCATCGGTCGGGATAAACCGCCCACCGATGGAAACCCCCAGCAAACCATACTTTTCTCCTTCTGCTGCGGGAGCCGGGTGCAGCTTCAGGGTCTGTTCGTCGAGGGCGATCCGCGCCACTTCCAACGCCAGTGATGGGTAGGGAATCCCGTCAAGGGAAATCAGCAGCGGCACCTTGTACACCGCTCCGGAGGATTC
>JAUVEB010000145.1 GCA_030595055.1 Desulfuromonadaceae bacterium | reverse complement strand
CGCCCAGGCCCAGCTGTTGCCGGCATCGACAAAAACCCGGACGTTTTCCGGCAGTCGTAGAGAAAGTTCACGCATCAAACGTTGCGGTTTAAGCGGAAGAGCAGCAGAGAAGCAGGCCGCAGGATCATTCAAGGCGATCTGAGCTGCAGGATAATCCGTACCACCACACCCCACCCTATCGGTCACCGAACAGGGTAAGGGCGCCAGGCAGAGAGCCCCTGCTATTCTCTTCTCTTTGAGATTATCGATCAAGGTCCTGAAAATATTCTGCAACGTACCGCAGACATGCAGCCGCGCCAGCGACGAATGGGAAAAATGCTCCAGGTTATCATCGATGTGGATAAGCTTGGCATTCAGTTCTTCATCCTCTTCCCAGCCGCCAAAAATCATTTCACCGAAGCGGGTGCCGACAGCAAGGACCAGGCTGTTGCGTTTATCAACTAAAACATCACGTGCACTGCGATGGCCGGCAAAACCGAGAACGCCACGATAGAGGGGATGCTGATGGTTCATCCAGCGCTTTCCTGCAGGACCGGTGATGATCGGTGCCTGGAGCAGTTCGGCAAACTCGATGATCTCTTCAATTGCATCCCCACATCCGTCCCCAAGAAGTAAAACAATCCTTCTGACCGGTTCCAGTTCAACGAGCAATTCAGCCAGAGCATCAGGATCTGTAAGCGTGTGTCTTTTCAGCACGGATTCCAAACGCACGGCGGATCTTGCCGGACGCATCCGGCGGGGGGCCGCAAGTACATCCATCGGAATACTCAGGTGCGCCGGACCGGCCGGAGGACCCTGAGTTGCGGCGATTGCGGAGACGAGTTTCCCTTCCAGTTGCCCCCGATGCGAAACCAGGCTGCTGTAGCGGGTGCAAGACTGAAACATGGCAACGGTGTTGACCGCTGTGCAGGAAGATTCCTGTAAGGACTGTTTGCCGAACAGGTGTAGAGCCGTTTGTGCGGTAATCACCAGCATTGGGGTATTGTCAACAAATGCCGAAGCCACCCCGGTAATCAGATTGGTTGCACCGGGACCGGTTGTCGAGCAGCAAACTCCGAGCTTTCCCGTTTCACGCGCATAACCGTCAGCCATAAAAGCTGCCCCCGACTCGTGCCGGGCAACAATGGGACGCAAGCCCCCCTTCCGACTGCTGCGCGCCATAGCATTGTAAAGTGGCTCTATGGCGCCGCCCGGGACGCCGAAAATATACTCGACGCCGATCTGTTCAAGCTGTTCGACCAGCAGATCGGCAAGATCTCCCTGACGCTCTGGACGGTTATTAACGGTCGGCGGAAATTGTTTTGTTGTCATGACAAATCCCCTCTATACAATCAACAATAGACACAATAGATCCAACATATAATAGAACGCCACGAGTAATCTGTTCAGCAAGATATGCTGGTGATGCCCATGGAAAAGGTGTCTGTCGCCCGGATGGCGACAGTCAAGCCCCAGGGATGGCCATGTATTCATTCAATCGGCGGCCCGTGGAGTGGACGGCACCGGACCATCAGCACCCGTTCTGAATAGTTACCGCCACGATATGCATTCTATATTTAATTTTCAGCTATTTTAAACAGCCTAATGAAATAATTACGAGTAAATATTGCTTAGATATCAAGAATTTATCATCAATGAATTAGCAGCGGGCATTCAGAATCTGGCACAGCAGGTGATTGAGCTTGCCTGTAAAATATCCTCAACAGTGGTTGGATGACCGATAAAATAACCCTGCGCAAAATCGATTCCCAACTCTTTGACCAGCGTCAGAACAGCCTCATTCTCGACATATTCGGCAACGGTCTGCTTGCCAAGGGCCTGCGCAACCTCGGTGATGGCACGGACAACTGCCTGGTCTTCCTTGTTTTTATCAAGCTGGGCAATAAAGCTGCCATCAATCTTGATACTCTCGGCCGGGAATTGCTTCAGATAACTGAAAGTGCTGAAACCGGTACCGAAATCGTCCAGGGCAAAGCTGCAGCCGATATGCCGCAACTGCTCGATCATCCTCTGCGTTGCAGCGATATTCGCCATACTGGCACTCTCGGTCAGTTCAAAAATAATCCTCCGGGGATCGACCTGCTTCTCTGCCAGCAGCTCTTTGATCAGCGACACCAGTCGTTCATCCCTGAATGCCTGTGCAGACAGGTTGATAGCGATCTGGTGCAATTGAGAAAATTGACTCAGTAGATCGACAGCGTGACTGACAACCCAGTGATCGAGCAATGCCATCTCGCCGGCATCCTCCAACGCCGGGATAAAATCGCCCGGCATGACCACCCCCTCCTCCGGCAGATTCAAGCGTATCAAGGCTTCATAATAGGCAATGGCCCCACTCTTGATGTGCATGACCGGTTGAAAAAGCAGGAACAGATTGTCGTCTTCAATCGCCTTGCGGAAACGCCGTGCCCAATCGATACTGGCCCGGAGGTCGGCACTTTCACGATCCGCAGGATCATAAAAATGCACCAAATTGCGCCCCCTGCGCTTGGCAACATAGAGAGCGGTATCCGCCTGCTTTACATATTCGGCCGAGCTCTCCACCTTGCCATCGATCTCGCAGACGCCGACACTGCAACTGATCGCCAGTTGCTGACCGGCATGACTATACTGATACCCCTGAATCAGTTCGCAAATGGCATCGGCAGTCGTCCGGGCCTGCTCGTGACCGCAATTATAGATCAAAACTGCAAACTCGTCCCCACCAATCCGGCAGAGAACATCAGACTTGCGCACACGGGACCTCAGCAAGGTCGCGATATCCCTCAAAACGATATCGCCACGGTTGTGGCCGAAGGTATCGTTGATAACCTTGAAGTGATCCAGGTCGATATAGAGAAGAGCATGACGGTCACGCCCGCGGGCAGCGGATGCCGTCATCTGATTGATGACGTTATCGAAATAGTGACGATTATTGACCCCGGTCAGATGATCATGCATCGCCAGAAACTCCAGTTCCTGCTGGGCCTTTTTCCGCTTGGAGATATCATCCAGACAACCGAAAATGGTCAGACTGTCCTGATCGGCACCGATCACATCCAACTTGCACTCCAGCCAGATGATCTTCCTCTCACGGGTTAAAAGCGGAAGTTCAAATTCACACTGCTGCAACTTACCTGACACCAGCCCTTTGAGCTGACGGGAGTAGCGCGATTTCTGCAACCGCCCTTCAGTCGCCAGATAGCTGGTCAGTTTCTTCCCCAGCGATTCCTCAATCGGAAAACCGGTCAAGCGCGTCCAGGCCCGACTCAAAAACCTGATATTCCATTTTTCATCCAGCTCAAAAATAACGGTACTTAAATTATCGAGCAGCCTCTGGTGATCTTCAGAAACCTTGCGGTAGGCTTCTGTCCTTTCCTGCAAAATTTCGAGTTGCGCAGCAAACTGAGCATTGCCGACCATATAGTCTTCTCTGCGACTCGCCAGTTCACACACCTGACGCAGCTGCTCGGCACGAAAAGGCTTGCTGATAAAGTCGACAGCTCCTTTGGTCATCAGCTCTTCAGCCATCTTCATAGAGCTGTGTGCCGTCATGATCACAACCGGTTGCTGCGGTTCAATCCGTAAAATGCGTTCGAGAATTTCCGGCCCGGACATCCCCGGCAACATGACATCGAGTAAAACCAGATCATGGCGCCCTTTCAACCAGGCCGCCAAGCCGGAAGCCCCGTCTGAAGCAACCTCTACGATGAATTTGTTGCGCAGAATCCTCTTAACCAGTTCGGCGTTGTCGGAATGATCTTCGACAACCAACAGTCGCGGCGACAACAGGCTCGAAATTGAACCGGCCAGGCAGGTTTCAACCAGTTGCGGCAGTCGCTCAAGAGAATCGGAAGAGAGAAGATGGTTCATCCCGAACTCACGGGCCGTAATCTGGGTAATCCGCTCACACCAGCTGTTGGTCACCAGAATAATCGGGATATCTCTTTCGCAGCGATAGATGCCGGAACGGATAATGCGGGCAAGGCGCCAGCCATCCAAGTCACCGATGGAAATATCCGTCACAACCAGTTTCACAGCCACCGACTGCAAAATTTTAAGTGCCGCCAAGCCGGAATCGGCCTCAACGACTCCATGCCCCGATCCGGACAAACTTTCACGAATCGCTCCGCGCAGCACAACATCGCAATTTACGATTAAAATTTCAGCTTTTGCAGGCAGCATAAAGTCTCTCTGAGAAACCTTTTCAGAAATATTCGGAGTGAAACCAAGGGATTAGACAAGGCATGATAAGAATAATTTTATTAACATAAAAAAATCAACTTAGTCAATATATATCGATCAAAAAATAACAGCGACACAACAAAAAAAAGCTAACGAAATAAATTCGTTAGCGGACACAAAACAATAAAAAGCCTTCATTCGTCAATCAAGCGCCGATCCTACGCCCGATTATAATAAATCATTCTTAACGGGCAAATCCAGACTGAATTTTGTTCCGACATTAGGAACCGAATCAACCCTCATGGCCCCACGATGATTTTTGGTAACAATAAAGTAGCAGATCGACAATCCCAGCCCCGTCCCCTCTCCTACCTTTTTCGTCGTAAAAAAAGGCTCAAAAACTTGCCTCTGGGTCTCTTCATTCATTCCCATGCCGTTGTCTTCAATCTCTATGGTTGCCGTTTGATTTGCATACCTGGTTCGTAAAACAAATCGCGGCTGATAATCAACCACTCCGGACGTTGTTGCCCGAAGCTTTTGCAACTTCTCCTCCATCGCATGTGCACCATTCATCAGCAGATTTAAAATGACCTGTTGAATCTGCACAGGATTGCAGTTGATCAGAGGCAAACCTTTGTCGTATTCGCGCTGAATCTCCACAAAGCGAAAATCAAACTTTCTTTGCAGACTGAAATTACTTGCAGCAAGTTCAACCGATCTCTCAATCAACCCAACCAAGTCACTCTCTATCCTGGAGGAGTCCTCACGACGACTGAAGCTGAGCATGTTCTCGATCAGCTGAACGACACGTTTTCCGGACTCCATCACCGTATCGAGCAACGCATTCACATCCCGACTCTGCAGATAATGACTCAGTGACGTCATATCGAGATCTGCCGCTGCGGCCGCAACACGATTGGCTTCCAAATGTTCGCTCAGTCGATTGCGAACCACTTGGATATTCTGCAAAACACCCGCCAATGGGTTATTGACTTCATGTGCCATCCCGGCAGCCAATTGGCCCATCGAAACCATCTTTTCCGACTGAACGATCCGCTTCTCCATCAGAACCCGTTCAGTCACATCATCGAGACGGATAACCGCACCGACAACATCAGGCTCAAACAGCGGATAGATCGTGATGTCACAATAGCAGTTTTTTCCCCCATGCTGATACGACACCGTGGATCGTTTTCTGATATCCCCTTCGGCCAAGGAAAGGCGTACCTCATCCATTTCACTGAAATCGGGCCACACCTCATCCAAAAGCCGCCCCTGCGCAGCGGCAGCGGTGATGCCATTCAGCTGTTCCGCCCCCTGATTCCAAAGCGTAACGTAACCGGACTGATCGACTCCGACCAACACGGACGGCATTGAATTGATAATGTTTTCGAGCATATTGCGGAGCGACGCCAACTGTTTTGTGACCTGAAGCCGTTCGAGTTCGGCGGCTGTGCGTCCCGCAAAGACCTGCATGATCGAGATGGCAAATTCAACCTGTTCGAGCGGCTTTTGGTACATCGCCACCATCACGCCCAAGACCTTTTTTTCGGAATCGACCAGCGGAATTCCGATAT
>JAUVEB010000220.1 GCA_030595055.1 Desulfuromonadaceae bacterium | reverse complement strand
TCTCCCGGTAACCATAACTGAGCGGCACAATATAGGGGGCGGGTTCGGCTGAAAAGGCCAGATGGCAAACCTGCCCGGCGGCAAAAATCTCTTTCAGCTCAGCGTGGTCGGTCACGCCTTTTTCATATCGACGCATTCAGTCATCCCCTATTTACGCAATAACCACATGAGTAACGAAATCAGGCCGCTGACCAGCAGCATACTGGTGATCGGAAAGAAAATTTTCAGGCCCGGTTTATCGAGAACAAGATCCCCCGGCAACCGGCCGAAAGGGAGTTTGCTCAGCCAGGGCCAGAGCAACCCGGCCGACACAATGATGATGCCCATAACTATCAAGGTTTTTTGCATGGCACAAACCTTCGTACAGCAATAATGCACTCTCCTGAAGCAAAAATCCGGCTTGGCATTTTAACAGAAAACAACGGGAAAGGCTTCAGCATAACGCTTCAACCGTTGGATCTTCAACCGGCCATCCCCACCCCGGCGATAAGTTCTGAGCACTCGGGACAGCAAATGAGCGGACCCTTTGCAGGTGTCCGCTCATTTGCTGCTGCTGTTGTGCATCTTGGGTAAAATCAGAAACGGAAGCCTTGCCCGCGCTGACCTTTTCCGGCACCGCCTCGGGTATTCCGGATCTTTTCCGCTTTTTCCTGCTGCTCAGGGGTCAGAATCGCATAGAGTTCCTGCTTCATTTTCGCCCGCTCAACCAGCCGGTCAGCCTGAAATTCAGCCCGCTTGGCGACGTTGCTGCGGATGGTCGCCTCATCGAGAGTCCCTTTCTGCATGGCGGCGCGACGCTCATCGCGTCCGGCCCGCATTTCGTCACGAACGGCCTGACGCTTTTGCCACTGCTGGTTGAATAAAACGGCGATCTCTTGTTCCTGGCTGTCACTCAGGTCAAGGATGGCATCCATCCGCGCCAGGCGATTCTCAACCCGTTGCGCGTGCTGCTGCTCGGTCATCATCCCCTGTCCCTTGTTTTTGCAGTTGTTGCCGTAGCCGGAACCATAGGGCTTTGCGATGGCAATACTGCCGGTGATCAGGGTCCCAATCAGGATTGCCGGAATAATAAAGCTCTTTTTCATCTCTTGTCTCCTTTTGGTTGCTGCGGGTCGCCCCGCTTGTTTTTGATGATTTGACTATAGAGAAAAGAATCTAAAGAGTGGGTTAAGAGCTGTTGCGATTGTGTAAAGTTGTGTTAAATGCTGATCTATACTGTAAAGAGGACGAGCCGTATTTTCTTGCTGCAGAGGAAGGGGTACCGATGAAACTGAGTGACGAATTATTCAAGACCCTGCCGATTCTGCTCGGCATCCTGCTACACCCTGCGCCGGTCTGCGCTGCCTTGGAACACATGTACCTCTACTTCCCCGACCGCGAAATAATCATGACCCCGGCGACCATGCGCCTGGAATTTGAAGATGTCTTTTTCCGCGCCGCCGACGGCACTGAACTGCACGGCTGGTATCTGCCGGGCGAAACAGATCAGCCGCTGGTGGTCTTCTGCCACGGCAACGCCGGCAACATCTCCCACCGGGTCGACAACCTGCGCCTGTTGCGCGAACTGGGGCCGGCGGTGTTTATCTTCGATTACCGCGGTTACGGCCAAAGTGAAGGGAAGGCGAGTGAGACAGGCACCTACGACGACATGCGCGGTGCGTTAAATTGGCTGCTGGAAAAAGGCTGGACTCCGGAGAGAATGATCTACTTCGGCCGCTCGGTCGGTGCCGGCGTTGCCCTGCAACTGGCGCTGGAACAACCCCCGGCCGGGCTGGTGCTGGAATCCCCCTACACCTCGATCCGGGCGATGGGGCGGCACCACTATCCGCTGCTCTGGCTGCTGGCCGGTTGGGTGCTCGATGCCCGCTACGACAACCTGGCGAAGATCGGGCAGTTGCAGGTACCGCTGCTGATCTTCCACGGCGATCGCGATAATATCGTCCCGCAGCGGCTGGGGAAAAAATTGTTCGAGCAGGCGCCGCAGCCGAAACAATTTTACTCCATCCCGCGTGCCGGGCATAATGATACTTATGATGTCGGTGGAGAAGAGTACTGGCAACAGTGGCGTGAATTTATCCTCACAACCATCAAAGGTCATAGAACACCATAGATATGCTGCACCCATCCGGAATTTCCGTATGAACACTGAGCTTCTCTTATCCTGCGTCAATCCGAAAGAGAACGGAGCTGAACATGACACGATGGAAAAAAATATCGCTGATAAGTGTCGGCACAATTCTCGGCATACTGTTGCTGTCAATGCTGGTCGTCCCCTGGCAGATCAAGAAACAGGGCAGCGCCTGGTTCGCCGAAAATACCAACCGCACCCTGAGCATCGAAAAAGTCTTTTTTAACCCTTTTACCCTGACCGTTGAAATAACCGGGTTGAAACTGACCGAACAGGAGAGCGAACAACCCTTTATCTGTTTTGACCGTCTGATGCTCTCCGGCAGCGTCCGTTCAATAATCGACCAAGCGATCATTCTCGATCGGATCGAGCTGGATAACCCCTTTGTTAATATCGAACTGCTCGGCAAGCAGGAATTCAACTTTTCCGATTTTACCCGGATGGGCAGCGATAGCCCTGAACCGATCTCCACTGCAGCGAAAAAGCCGCTGCATTTTTCGCTGAACAATATTATGCTGACCGGCGGCAGCATCGATTTTACCGATCAAACTTCGGAGAAAAAATCGCAGCACAAGATTCGCGAACTGACCCTGCGCGTTCCTTTTATCGGCAACATCCCTTACCTGACCGATGATTATGTCGAGCCCTTCCTCTACCTGCTCCTGAACGGCTCGGAAATCCGTGCCAATGGACAACTGAAGCCGTTTCATAACTCACTTGAGACCAGCCTTTACCTGACTCTTGATGCCGTCGATCTGGCCTATTACGCATTCCATTCACCAATTCCGCTGCCGCTTGAAATCACCTCGGGCATCCTCGATGCCCAGATCGATCTGGCTTACCGGATATCCGGCACTGAACAGCCAAAACTGTTACTCGGCGGCGAACTGGCGCTCTCCGATATCGATATCCGTGAGCTGGACGGCAAAGAATTGTTCCGCATGCCGACCCTGGTTCTCGATCTTGATTGGGCCGATCTGTTTCAACAGGACTTCAACCTGCTCTCCCTGGAGATCTATGACCCACAACTTTACCTTGACCGTGACCGGAACGGCCGCTGGAACTTCCAGCAGCTGTTCCCGGCGCAGTCAACCGCAAGCCCTCCGGAAGTCTCCGCGGAAAGCAAAGTGCCTCCAACTCCCCTTTTGCTCAAAATAGAACAGCTGGAGCTGATTGACGGGCAGGTCCATTTTCGGGATGATTTTCCTCCGGAAGGTTTTTCCGAAGAGGTGCGCGACATTAATTTACAGTTAACAGATGTTTCGACCCATTATGAGCAAAAAACCAAGCTGACATTT
>JAUVEB010000254.1 GCA_030595055.1 Desulfuromonadaceae bacterium | reverse complement strand
GCATCCCCGCCGTGGTGAGGATCGATTCGGGATGGAACTGCATTCCCCAGACCGGCAGCTCGATATGCTGCAAACCCATGATTTCCCGCTCTTCAGTCCAGGCAGTTACGCGCAGACAGTCGGGGAAGGTCTCTCGTTTGGCGATCAGCGAGTGGTAACGGGTCGCGGTAAAGGGACTTGGGATATCTTTAAAAATGCCGCTGCCGTCGTGCAGGATCGGGCTGGTTTTGCCGTGCATCAAACGATCGGCCCGCACGATATCGCCGCCGAAAGCTTCAGTGATTGACTGGTGGCCGAGGCAGATACCGAGGATTGGTATCTGCCCGGCAAAACGCTTGATGGCAGCAACGGAAATCCCCGCCTCTTTCGGTGTGCAGGGGCCGGGTGAAATCACCAGTCGCTGTGGCGCCAGCTGTTCGATATCGTCCAGAGTCAGCTTGTCGTTGCGGATGACCTCCACCTCTTCTCCCAGTTCCAGAAAATACTGCACCAGATTGTAGGTAAAGGAATCATAGTTGTCGATCATCAACAGCATATTAAATGAGTCCCCTGTTGGCCATTTCGATGGCGCGCTTAACACCGCGGGCTTTATTCAGCGTTTCTTGATATTCCATCTCCGGGTCGCTGTCAGCAACAATCCCGGCCCCGGCCTGCAGGTAGAGCTTGCCCTTTTCGATCTGCAGGGTGCGGATGGCGATGGCCAGGTCCATGTTGCCGCTGAAGGAGAAATAGCCGACCGCCCCACCGTACACTTCGCGGCGGCTCGGTTCCAGCTCATCGATAATCTCCATGGCGCGGATTTTCGGAGAGCCGGAGAGCGTTCCGGCAGGAAACGCGGCACGGAAGACATCGAAAGAATCAAGTCCCGGACGCAACTGACCACGGACATTGGAAACGATGTGCATCACGTGCGAGTAACGTTCGATGACCATCAGCTCACTGACCTCGACAGTACCACCGCGAGCGACCCGACCGACATCGTTCCGCCCCAGGTCGACCAGCATGATATGCTCGGCCAGTTCTTTCGGATCGGTCAGCAGATCCTTTTCCAGCGCCAGGTCTTCCTCGGCGTCTTTGCCGCGCGGACGGGTCCCGGCAATGGGACGCACATCGATCTGTTCACCCTCTTTACGTACCAGTACCTCGGGAGAAGCTCCGACGACCAGAGATTCTCCGAAGCGCAGGAAGAACATGTACGGAGAAGGATTAATGGTGCGCAGAGCACGGTAAATATCAAAGGGATCGGACTGCAGTTCGCCGGTGAAGCGTTGAGACAGAACAACCTGGAAAATATCCCCGGCGCGGATATATTCCTTGCAGCGCTCAACAGCATTTTTGAAATCTTCTTTGGTGAAATTCGCCTGCAGGGCCTGTTTGCCGTCACCGACCTTCTCTTCGTCAACAATCTGCAGGGGTTGGCGCAACTGGACAATCATCTGCTCAATCTGCTGCTGCGCCTCGGCATAAGCTACAGCCGGATCGGTTCCTTCCTGCAGGTGGACATTACAGACAACCTTCACCTTCTGCCGCATGTTGTCGAAAATCAACAAACGCTCGGTCAACATGAAACAGGCATCCCAGCTGTCGATTTTACGCGGGTTGCTGTCGGGCAGATCCTCGATAAAACGAACCATATCGTAACCGAGATAACCGACCGCGCCGCCAAAAAAACGGGGCAAACCTTCGACCTCAACCGGCTGGAACTCCGCCATCAACTCACGCAGTTTACCGAGCGGATCGTCCGCGTTGCCGCTCTGCTCGACTACACCATTCGTGAGAACTTCGTAGTAATCGTTGCGGCTACGGAAGACGCGGGCCGGGCCGCTGCCGAGGAAGGAATAACGGGCCCATGCCTCGCCCCCTTCGATCGATTCAAGCAAGAAAGAGGTATGGCCATCGTCAATTTTACGAAAAGCGGAGACCGGGGTTTCCATGTCGGCCAGAATCTCGCGAAAAACGGGAATCAGGTTGCCGTTACCGGCCAGTCGGAGGAAATCGTTTTCGGAAGGGACATACATGTTTTATTAACCTGATGAAAATCCACATAAAAGTAGACTTTCTTACCATCTATAGCCTGATTAAGTCAAGAATTCCGCCCGAAAGAGCAGGGGAGTTATCGTTATGGGAGACCGTTGCAGATTTGCAAATTACTGTCGAGGATATTGAAACTACGTCTCAACGTGATTTTCTCTCCGAACAGAGATTCCTTTTCAGCAAACCTGCCGGCCGAACAAATAGAAAAACTGCTGATGGGTCAAAAAACAACCCCCGATCCTTGACAGAACGAGGGCTGTTTTCAGCTCCGAAAATTTAACGTTATCACAGCAGTTTTTTCACTGCCGTCAAAGCTGCGGCGTAATCCGGTTCGGCAGTGACTTCCGGCACCAGTTCGACATAAATGACCTTATCCTCCTGGTCAATCACGTAGACCGCCCGGGCCAACAGTTTGAGGTTTTTCAACAGCAGACCATAGTTGAGGCCGAAAGACCGCTCCTGGTAATCGGAAAGGGTCTGTACCTTGTCGATCCCGGCGTTACCACACCAGCGTTTCTGGGCAAACGGCAGATCAACACTGATGGTGTAGACGGCCACAGAATCGGGAAGTTCCGTCGCCTGCTGATTAAACTGTCGGGTCATGGTGTCGCAGACCGGAGTATCGAGTGACGGCACGACGGTGATCAAACGAATTTTCCCGGCATCGGTCGCCAGGGTCACCGGTTGCAAACTGTTATCAACCACCTGAAAATCCGGTGCGGCATCACCAACCTTGATCTCCGGACCAAGCAGGGTCACCGGGTTGCCTTT
>JAUVEB010000106.1 GCA_030595055.1 Desulfuromonadaceae bacterium | reverse complement strand
AGGTGGTACCTAGGGGGACAGGCACCGTTCCGGAGCCAGTCCCCGTGACAGTCTTGCTGACCCGCCGCCCGAAAGGATCATAGCTATAGCCGGCGACCGGGATATTATCAACCAGCACCGTCTCCAACCGGTTACGACTGTTGTAGAGATAGGTAGTAACCACGCCGTTTTCGGTCTTCTCAACGGTATTACCGTTCTCATCGTACTGGTAAGTGGCAATGGTCGAATCGGTCAGCTCATTGTTTTGGTTATGCAACCAGCTACCGGTGGTCGAATCGGTGGTCAGGCGGTTACCGACTTTATCGTAGGTGTAGGTTTCATCGGTGAGCGAAGTGGCATCCGGATGGTCGGCGCCGGTCAGCTGGTAGATCTCGTCATAGGCATAAACAGTCGGCCCGGCCTGGCCGGCCATTTGGTTGATGTTGCCGACATGATCGAACTGGTAATTGCGGCTAAGCAGAACGCCGGCGTCTTTGTTGACGGCAATCGATTCGAGCCAGCCGTTATCATTGTAACTGTAGTCGGTGACCACCCCGCTGCTGCCGTAGATAATTTTATCGAGGCGGGTCTTGTCATTGACCAGATCGATCACTTTTCCGTCGAAGCTGATCTTGTTCAGCCGGTCGTTCTTCAGGTATTCGTAGCTGTGCAGAATCCCTTCGGGACTGGTGAACCCAAGCTTGTTGCCGCGAAAATCGTAGTCGTAATTATAGTCTTTGCTGAATCCGCCGTAGTCGAGGGTTTCGCTCTCTTTGCGGTTCAGTTCATCATAGGTCAGAGCACCACTGACAGAGCCATTATCCCATGCGGTGAGATTGCCGGCGTCATCGTAGCCGAAGCTGGTAGCTGACAGGAAATTGCTTTTCCGGGGAGCGCGACTGCGGTGCTTGTGGCTGCCCCTCCCCGCCGATTCCCGTCCGAAAATCGACCTGTTTTCCTTTTAAGGCAGGCGACGAGCCACTGTCAATCAAAAACCCCGGCTGACAAGACGAAAACCTCTTAAATTTCGCCGATCTTGCCGTTTTCCACCCGCACTGACCCAACGAGCATCACTTGAAAATCAGTAACTGTTCAGCACAGTACAAAGGACTGTCATTCCGGCAGGATTTTAGCCGGAATCCTGATTTTAGAAGATAGAAAAACTGGAACCCCGATAGCAGCACTCGGGGATGACAGGTGTTTTGTCTCCTGATTTGATAATGCTGAATGGTTACATGAAAACAAGTCGAGGGTCGGTGAGGAAGTTATGCGTGGGATTCCCCGGCACCATCCGGATCCGGGGAGGTTCGTGCCAACAGTGCAACGATTTTTTCTGCCGACTCCGGTTTACTGAAAAGATATCCCTGCCCCTCGAAACAGTTCATCTCCAAAAGCATCTGCAACTGCTCGGCAGTTTCAATCCCTTCGGCGACAACCCCGACCCCCAGACTGCGGGCCAGGGCGACAACTATTTCGGCGATCGCCGCATCATTGACGTCGCTGGTGATATCACGGACGAATGAGCGATCGATTTTGAGCTTGGAAATCGGGAAACGCTTCAGATAGCTCAATGAAGAATAGCCGGTGCCGAAATCGTCAATTGCCAGGCTGATGTTCCGCTCCTTAAGTGCCGTAAGGGTTGAGATGGTTTCCTCAACATCATCCATAATGACACTTTCGGTGATTTCCAATTCCAGGAACCTGGGTTCCAGGCCGGTTTTTTTCAATGTCGCATCAACCATTTGTACGAGGTTTCCATGCCGAAACTGCCGTCCGGAAATGTTGACACAGATACGTTCCAGAGCATAGCCGGCATCAAGCCACTGCTTGGCCTGGCGACAACTTGTCTCTAGTATCCACTCACCCAACGCAACAATAAACCCGGTCTCTTCCGCCAGGGGGATAAAGTCACTCGGGCAGATCAAGCCTTTTTCCGGGTGCTGCCAACGAACCAGAGCTTCCAGTCCAATCAGTTGACAGGTCCGCAGATCGACTTGCGGCTGATAGTACATGTCGAACTGCCGGTTGTTGAGGGCCCTGCTCAAATCCCTCTCCAGTAACAGCAGTTCATGGGTCCTGGCGTTCATATCCGGGGTATAGAACTGGAACCTGTTGCCGCCCCCCTTCTTGGCTCCATACATGGCGACATCGGCACACTTCAACAATTCTTCGCTATCATGACCATCCGCCGGGTACATGCCGATGCCGATGCTGACAGTAACCGACAGTTCCTGTGAGAGAACTTCAACCGGCGCCGCAAATGCGGTAAGGACTTTCTGTGCGAGGCTCGCAACCGCCTGTGGGCCGTTCACCTCTTCAAGAATGATCAGGAACTCATCGCCGCCAAGTCGGGCAACGGTATCTGCGGACCTGACCGTCTGCTCCAACCGGTCCGCGACGGTTTTGAGAACCTGGTCACCAAATGCGTGCCCCAGAGAATCATTGATGTTTTTAAAACGATCCAGGTCGAGGAAGAGCAACCCCAGCTTTTTGTCGCTACGCCGTGTCTTGGTCAAGGCGTGGGCTAAACGTTCATTGAACAGGACCCGGTTCGGCAAGGATGTCAAAGGATCATGATGCGCCAGAAAATTGAGTCGTTTTTCATTCTCGATCAAGGCTTCTTCCGCCCTCAGCCGTTCGGTAATATCCCGAAAAGATTCGATGATTCCCTGAAGAGAGCCATCTTCACCCCGGAACGGTGAGGCAACCAGTTCGAAAACTCGTTTTTTGCCATCCTCCATAACATGGGTGTGAATAACGGTCACCGACTGGCCGGTCTCTTTGACCTGTTGCAAAGGGCAGGGATGATTGATCCCACGGCAAGGCTGATCCATGTTGTGAGAAGCCCGATAGCAGGGCAACGTTCCGGTGGCCGGAATTTCCCCATGGACGAAATTTCTGGCCACCAGGTTCATCAAGCGAACCTGGTAGTTCAGGTCGATAACATAAATCGGATCTTCCACCCCGTCGATAATCGTCTGCAGAAATGTTCGTTCCGCTGCAACGGCTTTCTCGGCCCGTTTACGGTCGGTGATATCCCGAAAAATCCCGCGCAGAGCGATGGCGCGGCCATCCTTGAGCTGAAAACTGACATTCCCTTCCAGCTCAATTTTTCGGCCGTCTTTCGTGACAAATGCGGTTTCCAGCGGACGGTCTCCGATCTTTTGTTCCGCCTCCTGGAACGTTGTCAGGCAGCTATTCTGATAATCGGGATGGATGATATCAAAGATATTCAGCTGCGGGATTTCCTCCATTGTGTAGCCGAGGGTTTTCAGCCAAGCCTGATTGACAAACAGGATTCGCCCATCTGCCGAAACACTCTGGATCAAATCGTTGGCGCTATCAAACAGCTCTCGTAGCCGCTGTTCACTTTCCGAAAGTCGCTTTTCTGCAGCACTGCGTTCGGCAATCTCCAGATTAAGCTGATCTCGCGAAGCCGTCACATGCAGCAGATTCTCTGTCATGTTGTTAAATGCCTCGGCCAGTTGGCCGAACTCATCATTGCGATCCACCGGCAAGCGACAGGAGAAATCTCCCTGACCGACGCGGCGGGTTCCGATCTGTAGCCTCTGGATCGGAATCGACGCTGAGTGAGAAATTTTTGTCACGATCATCAAGCCCAGGCCCACAACCCCGATGATGAAGATAATCGTGAACTGTTTGAAAGGAGCAATCGAAGCATAAGCTTCCTGGAGATCCATCTTCGCGACCAGCCCCAGGTCGACTCTCGGTAAATAGCTCCACGAGGCGATGATTTCAACCCCCTGGCAATTATAACAAATACCTGAACCGGAACGGCCCAACACCGCTTCCTGCAACGGCATCAGCTCATCATTATTTTTGAAGAGGACTGGATGCCGACTGCTTCTTTCCTGACTTCGCATGAAGGGGTTCAGATGAATAAAATGATTTTCATCGATTCTTTTACCCAGGATGGTTTTCCCCGTTTTACCGAGACCGGTTGAATCCTCGATAACGGCATAAATCGAAGAGAGACCCACTTCAAAACCCATCAAGGCAAGGGGCTCCCCCTGTTTGGACATTACCGGCCCAATCAGAAAAATGTGATCCTCTCCATCTTCATGGTCGTTTTGCACAAAGATAATTTTTATGATTTTTTTTGCGTAAATTTCCGCAATTTCTACTGTGGTGAGAGGCAATTTCGTGTGCAGGTTCTTTTCCCGGTGATAAAGATTGCTCAAATAAAAAACCCGGCCCTGTGCATCCGCGAAAATAATTCCGTCAAGACCGGCAATGTCCTGAAAGAGAGACAGGTTTTTGTCGATCTCCAGCAAGAGGTTTTCTTCGACCTTCTTTGAGCCGCCCTGTTTGACCTGATTCACATAATTGCCCAACGAGTTACGGACGGAATCAAGCCCCCTGATTTCGTAAAAGCTGCACTGTTTCCCTTTTATAAAATCTTCAATCTTTTCCGCCTTCAGTTGCGCGACAACTGCGAGCGAATCCTGGCGGCTTTTCAAGAGGAAATCTTCGGCCAGGTAATAGGAGGTAAGCCCGATAACAATAACGGGAATAATGAAGAGCGCTAAGGTGGTCAGTTGTATTTTTTGCTTAATCAGCATGCAGTGTCCACAAACAAAACATTCACAGTAAAAACTGTGGTGCATGTTAAATGAACGCTAATAAAAAATCAACGTAATTTAGTGCGATTTACAGGGTCGAGCAGACGGACTTCTTCCCATGAGACAATTGGCATAAAACCCTCAGCCGAAAACCACTGAACCTTGATCACTGCCTGCTTCTGCAATCAATAAACAGCAAACCAGGACTTTCCTGCTTGACAAATAAACACCCACACTGTTCAATTAAATTCAAACGAATTGCGGGTGAACACTCGCTACAAAATGAACAATAAAGCACCCCGTCGCAAGCAGCGGGGTATTGACTACGCGGCCACCCCGCGCCGGCCTTCAGCCGGCTTTCGTCCCAAGAGGACGGGGAATTGAACCCGCAGAGATTAAACAGTGAAGGAATAATCGTATGCCACGCCGACCCCTTCTTAATGATGAACAAATTTTTTACGACAGCATGAAGGCTCTCCGTAGCCTCCCACAGAGCAAGATTGAGTTCATGCTGAAAAAAATCGGCGGCCCTTTTGCCGGGACCTTTCGCCTTTCCGGACCTTGGGGGGAACGCTACTTCTATATCAAGGTGGTAGCGAAACTGAGTCCGACCGTAGCCGACCTGGTCATCCACCAGATAAAAACCACTCCGGCCCCGAAAGATGCCAGCCCGCTTCTGGTCAGCCACTACATTTCTCCCAAACTGGCGGCAACCCTGAAACAACAGGGCATCGAATATGCCGACTGCGCCGGCAACCTTTATCTCAGTAAGATGCCGCTTTATGTTGAAATTGCCGGACAGAAACATGCGCCGAAAGCGCCTGGCGCTGATCGCCTGTTCCGCACTGCGGGACTCAAACTGCTTTACCTGTTTTTGCGCAACCGACAAGCGATCAATGCCACCTACCGGATGCTGGCCGATGACGCCGGGATTGCCCTGGGGGCCATTGGCAGCCTGTTGATGGAACTGGAGAAAAGGGGCAACCTGAGTGTTGCCGACGGTGAACGACAGCTGACTGCTATCGAGGAGTTATTACAGCGCTGGCAGCTCGGCTATCTGGAAACCTTACGACCCAAACTGACCCTGCAGCGCTGTCAACTCGCTCCCGGCTACCGTATCAGCCAACTCCCGGAACAGCTGAGACAGTCGAGCAACGGCAAGCAGATTCTGATTGGCGGCGAACTTGGCGCATCCCTGCTGGTCAGCGGTTTTCAACCACAGAGTGCGGTCCTTTACCTGAGTTCGGAGCACCAGCTGAAACTGATGTTGCAACTGCACCTGACCCCCGATCCGGTCGGCAACATCACCATGCTGCAACCGTTCGGTCACCAGTGCAGTTGGAGCGGCTGGCAGCCGGAAGGACTGACCCTTGCCGACCCACTACTGACGTTCGCCGAACTCTCCGGCAGTCAAACCGATCAGGTTGCCGAAAAACTCTATAATCAGTATCTGCTCCCACGACTGAACGGCTGAAAAATGGAACACTTGCGTCAGCTGTTAGAGCAAATTGACGGCCACGGGTACAAGGCCTACAAACGACTTGAAGGCCGCTATGACTTCGATCATTTCAGTCTCAACATCGATCATGTCCAAGGGGATCCCTTCGCCCGACCTTCACGCATCAGCATTCAGATGCAAGCAGAAAGACACGGCCTTCCTTCCGCATACTGGAAAACCCGCATCCGCCAAACAGCCCTGGAGGATTTTCTCGGCCGTGCACTCAATAGCGCCATCCGGAAGCATGTCAAAGGACAACGCGGCACCGGTCACAGTGGTGACATCGAGATTTCCACCAGCGGCCAGCAAGTCCTGCTGCGCAACGCGGTTCTGATCAGCGAACAACAGATCGAAGCACGCCTGTTATTTGCCCTGCCCGGCTCGGGCCGCACGATCCTCGGTCAGGAAGCGGCGGTGATGTTTTTCAACGAATTGCCACAACTGGTGCAAGAGGGCCTTGAATGGACGGGACGGGATCTGCAGCAGATCCGTCGGCACATCGAACAGGTTGAAGATCAGGACGCCCTCCGCAGCCAACTCGACACCCTTGATGCCGTCGCCTTCGTCGCCAACGGCTCGTTACTCCCCCGCGCCGGCGGCATCGACGACCGACCGCTGACGAACGGTATCCCCTTTCAAGCACCTCCACAACTGGAACGCTCAGTGCAACTGCCGAACCGGGGCACGCTCAGCGGCATGGCGATTCCGCGCGGCGTCACGCTGATTGTCGGCGGCGGTTTTCACGGCAAATCGACCCTTTTGCAGGCCCTGGAACGCGGCGTATACAATCACATTCCCGGAGACGGCCGGGAACTAGTGGTCACCTCGCCGAGCGCTGTGAAAATTCGTGCCGAGGATCACCGAGCCATCCATGCTGTCGATATCAGTCCCTTTATCGGCACCCTGCCGGGCAATCGGAAAACCGAATGTTTCTCCACCGACAATGCCAGCGGCAGCACCTCGCAGGCAGCCAACATCATCGAAGCTCTCGAGTGCGGCTGCAACTGCCTGCTGATCGACGAGGACACATCGGCAACCAACTTCATGATCCGCGACCAGCGGATGCAACAACTGGTTCCGGATCACCAGGAACCGATCACCCCCCTGCTGCACCGGGTTCGTGAACTGTACGAGCGTGAGGGCGTTTCCACCGTTATTGTCACCGGCGGATCGGGGGATTATCTGGCCGTCGCCGATACCGTCATCATGCTGGACAACTACCTGACCGGCGATGTCAGCCGCAAAGCAAGAAGACTGGCCGGGCCGGCACCGGTAAACGCTATCACCCGGTCACTGAAACCAACACAACTCCGCAAGATCAACCTGCAGACCGGGCCTCGGCAGGGGCAGCGTGAAGCAAAAATCCTGGTACGCGAACAACGTTTACTCGAATACGGACGCAAACGGATCGATCTGTCGAAAGTGGAACAACTGATTGATGCCGGCCAGACCGAGACCATCGGCCGCCTGCTCGCCTGGTGTCGGCAGCATGATCCCGGGCAGAGTCAGGGGCTGACGGCATGCTTGCAACAAACATTGGAAGAAATTGAAAAGGAGGGGCTTGATATCCTGCTGCCGTGGAAATCCGGCCATCTGGCGATGCCGCGTCTGTACGAACTGGC
>JAUVEB010000111.1 GCA_030595055.1 Desulfuromonadaceae bacterium | reverse complement strand
ACCGTCGCATGAATAATCGTAATCCCTTAACCGAATGGACCGCCGATGATGAATGTCCGGATCGTACACCATTGCCCCCCCGTAGGGGCGCGATTCATCGCGCCCTGTTCGTCTACACCAAGATTCATCGCGCCCTGTTAGTCTACACCTAGATTCATCGCGCCCTGTTCGTCGCTACACCTGTTTGCCATATTCGGGCGCAATGAATTGCGCCCCTACGATTGATTTGATGTGTTTGTCTTTTGGGCACAATAAATTGTGCCCCTACGCTGCCAATGCCTCATTCAAATCATCCCCAAACAACTGCCGCACCTGCTTTTCATCCGGCTCGCCGGTACCGGAATCCTTTTGTGCTTTGGCTGTGTGATGATCCGGATTGACGGCGCCGACAATGACGAAATGATCCTTGGTGACGGCATCGGGCGTGACCAGCAGCAGGTGATTGCCATGGCGTTGGGCGCAGTTGACCGTGAAAAAGTAGGTTGCGCCATCGATTTTAGTTCTACGGTAAGTTGTCATCGTTCTCCATTGATGCGGTTCGTTACCTCACCACATCCTACCGGGCTTTTTCCTGACTGGCGGGTTTGAGATCGTATGAGTCGGCTGCATTGAGTAAGAATATGCGTTCAGTGCGGTTTCTGTTTGCACTCGGCCGATTTCGATCAATTCCTCGGCGCGGTCAAACTCGTAGATGGTGCAGCTGTCCTTGGGGATTTCGATCAACACATCGGGGGAATAAGCGGCCAGTCTGAAGCGGGCGATGCTGTGCTGCATGGTGTCGATGGTTTTTGAAATGACGTCGAAAAAACCGCTGTCGTCCTCGTGATCACCATTGACTTTTTTTTGCAGACCATCAATAAACTCGGTTACCATTTGGTGGTATTTGTTGCGATTCTGCGGTGGTTTGTCTGGACTGCGGTGTGTTACTGCGTGGCTTTTGGCTTTGCCGCTCAGGCTGACGGCGATGGTCAGATCGGTTATATCGTGCAAGGTCGGGGCGATCGGAATCGGGTTGAGCAGACCACCGTCCACCAGCTTACGGTCATCAAATGGAAACGCGGGAAAGATCGTCGGAAAGGCGATCGAAGCACGGATGGCATCGAACAGCGGACCCTTAGAAAACCAGACCTCCTTTTCTTCATCCAAGTCGGTGGCGACGGCAGTAAACGAAATCGGCAGGTCTTCGATGAGACGGTCGCCGATCAATTCTTTCAGGGCGTTGATGATCCGTTCGCCTTTGAAAATAGCCGATCCGCTGAAAGAGACATCGAGCAGGCGCAGCATATCCAGCCGTTCCAAGGCGCAGATCCACCGGGTGTAACTGTCCAGTTCTCCGGCTGCGTAAATCCCGCCGATAAGGGCGCCCATAGACGATCCGGAGATTGAGCGAATCTCGAATCCCCGTTCCTCAAGCACCTGGATCACGCCGATATGCGCCAGCCCCCGGGCACCGCCACTGCCGAGCACGAGGGAGATGCTTTTTTTCTTGGTATTCATTTCATTAACACCTCAAAAGGGGTTCAAACACTCTCACTGGACAACCGCTGCAGATTTGCGAAGTAACAGTCGGTCCGGACAGGAGGCGACAGACTCCGGAATTCCTCTCACCGCATCGTTTAATTCTAGCCCTACCGTTGCCACTGTCAACTTCACAAAGATTGCACAAGCGCGGCAGGCAAGCTATCCTTAAACGACCGGATGAATAAAGGAGAAAACCGATGCGCGTAATTCTTATTCTGTTACTGACACTGTTGCTTTGTTCCTGCGGACCCCAAACTTTCAAATATGAGGCCGTAGACAGCAGCCCGCCGCAACTGGTGGTGCGGGGTGAAGGACGTGTCGAGGTTACGCCGGATAAACTGCAGCTCCGGCTGGGAGTTGTGACCGGGGCGAGCGAAGCCGAGCAGGCCTTGGTTGAAAATAATCAACGGATGTCCGCAGTGATGGCAATGCTGGCAGACATCGGCATCGCTGCGGATGAGATGGCCACCGGGCAGTTCCAGATCCGTCCCGAGTGGAGTTTGCCGCCACGTCCGACTCCGGCAAACTGGCAGCGGCACATCGTCGGCTACCGGGTGAGTAACGAGCTGTGGATTGTGACCACCCGGGTTGCCATGGCGGGACGTCTGCTGGCCGCAGCTCAGCAGGCCGGAGCCAACCAGGTCGGGGGACTGCAGTTCACCCTTGCCGATCCGGAAGCCCATCGGCAAAGGGCCATTACTCTGGCGACAGCGCAAGCGGTCCGGGAAGCACAGACTCTGGCGGCGGCTGCCGGAGTCAGCCTTGGCCCGGTGCAATCCCTGACGCTTGACAGCCCCGACGGTTCACCGGGGCCACAGCTGATGACCGAAGCCCGCTTCACCGGTGCCGACGCGGTACCGATTGCGGCCGGTAAGGTTGAGATAAAAGCTGCCGTCTTGATTGTCTATCGGCTGGCCAAAGAGGAAACACCGATCAGCAAGAATGAATAGCTGCCGGCTGTAGAGAATGAGCTGCCGAGGATGGGAAAAAGCAGTGTCGCAAAAAAAGGTTTCTTTATGATGGTTGATTCCTTTAAGATGCAAAAAAACAAACACTGTTATGTAAGAGGAGAGAGTTGATGAATTCTGAATTGATCAGTACCCGCAAGGAAGACCGTATCGGTTTTATCACCCTGAATCGGCCGGAAGCGATGAATACCTTTGTCCCTGAATTCGCCAAACAGTTGGACGATGCATTGTGGGCGATGGAACATGACGATGAGGTCATGGTGGTGGTGATCAATGCGGCGGGAAAACATTTCTGTACCGGGATTTCTCTCGACCAGTTCAACAACAAGACCCACCGCGAATATCGCGAGCTCCTGTACGGTATTGATGCCTTTTACCACACCCTGGCGAAGATGAAGAAAACCACCATCGCCTCGGTGCAGGGTTTTGCCCTGGCCAATGGTGCCGGGTTGGCTTTCGGCTGTGATCTGACGGTCGCTGCCGAATCCGCCACTTTCGGGACCACGGCGATCAATGTCGGCCTGATCTGTCTCGGCCCGGCAGCGCCGATGGCAAAAATTATCGGGCGCAAAAAACTGCTTGAGATGGTCTTGACCGGTGACATGATCAGTGCTGCTGATGCTGAGAATCTTGGCCTGGTCAATAAGGTCGTTGCCGATGATGAACTGGAAACGGCAACCCTGAAGCTGGCGAAAAAGCTGACCGCCAAAAGTCCCATTGCCCTGCGTATCGGCAAAGAAGGACTGAATCGTTTACTGGATGGTTCTTATCAGCAGAACCTCGACGGCATGGATGATCTGTTTGCGGCTCTGTGTGCCACAGATGATGCTGAAGAGGGCGTCCGGGCGTTTCTCGAAAAGCGGCCGCCGCAGTGGAAAGAGCAGCAATAGCGGTTTTTATCGGCCCCTCCCGTCTGGGAGGGGCTTTTCAGCTTTTGCTGAGCTGGTGCCACAATTTATCGTATGGCAACATCAGGAAATCGATACTCAGGCGCTCTCGGCTTTCCTGTAGGCAAAAGCCCTGCTCGATGATGGCCTGTTCGATACCCGGCATATGCAATGCCCCCCAGGGGATGAGGATAATCCGGTATTTCTGCAGTGCTTGTGGCAGATAGCTGAGGACCGCCGCGTTACGCTTGTCAAGCAGATCGGCCATGATGATTCGATTGCTTTCCGGATGGGTATTTTCTGCCGCCCAGCGGTTGAACTGCCGGTAGCCGGTCGCCAGGGAATCATTATTGAGAAGGTATTTGCCGAGTGCGTTAAGAACGGCAATCGTGTAGGCATTAAATTCTTTCAGGTCAATATCTGCCCGTAAAATATCGGCTTTCCCTTTTTCGAGATCATCCAGCTGTTCCAGACTTTCCGCAGTCACCAACCGCCCGCGAAAAAACACGTCTTCCTGTGAAGTCAACCCGAGCAGTTCGGCAATTTTTTCATAGCTGAAATCTCCCTGTAACCGCCCGTCTTGATCGGTCACCCCTTCAGTCAGCACGATGGCCTGTGTTCCTTCAATCGAAACGATCAGGTCACGGTAATAATCAGGCTGCCCGAGATGAATCATGCCTGCCAGTCGGATGGTTCTACCGTCGCGTTGATAACTCTTTTCGATCATGTAGAGACCGTTCGGTTTCAGGCGCATGAATCCGGCGGAGTATTGTTCAATCAGGCTGTCGGCGGCGGCGTAGCTGATCAGCACGAGGAGCAATGGCAGCAGCGGGATGTTGATCAGGCTGCAGCAGAAAAAATTGCGGCGGCTGAATCCCGGTCCGGCAAACTGGCTGGGGACCAACAGGCGACTCTTTTTGTTGCGCAGCAAGTTCAACTGAAGGATCAGCAGACCGAGCAGCAGTTGACCCGTCGCAGCATAGAGGCGGTAGCTGTCCCCGGTAAAAAATTCCAGAGGCCGGAAATCGATGAAACTCCACGCCATACTGAACAGAAGCGGCAGCAGCAGCAATTTCGGCAGATGGCGGTTAAAGGCGAAGCCGAAATAAACACAGCTGCCGAGGAGGACGCAGAGAATGGCGGTTATGTTGCGAAGATTGGTCAGTGGGACAAAATTGCCTTGCGCACACAGAAATTCGACGAAAACGCCGAGAATCGCGGTAAGAACAAAAACGCTGAGGAACAGGTTGGTCACTTTTCGCATATTTCCATCCACGCATTGAGTTGCAGTCGTTCAGACTTGATCTGACTCCGAGTTTAGCAGCTATAAAATTATGCCGGAAATTTAAATTTCTTAAATGGCGCTGATCTCAACCTGACGCCGTGAGGACAAGGCTGGATAAAGAATGAGGGATTTAGATATAGAAGCGTGAACAACGCTGATCAAGTGGCGTAGAAGATGAGGCGGGATACAGGCAACCCAAGCTACACCGGATTTCGATAAGCTTGGGCCTGCTACTGCGAGCAGAATGATCAAGAAGAGCGAGGGGAAACTACATTGGGCCTGTAAAGGGTTTTGTGTAAATTACCCCTGCGATCCACAATGTTTTTCCCATTTTGACATTTTCAATTTGGCCACTGTCGAATGTATGCGAGATTTTTGATTGCCAGTTCACTCTCGGGTGACAATTCGACGGCTTGTTCCAACAGAGAAATGGCATGCTCCCGATGTTGTTGTCGGAGTTCAAGATCTCCTGCCTTGTGGGCTTCCAAGGCCTTGTTGAAGATGATTTTCGCAAGATTGTTGTATGCCAGAGAGGCCTGATCCTGCCACTTACCACCCATGACGATGGTACTTTGTGTCTTTTTGACCATTTCCAACCCGATCATGGTTTCCTGCCAGGCCAGGTCAAACTCCTCCTTTTTGATATGTATCAGTCCCAGATCGATGTGTGCTTCTGCAATCGACGGATCTTTCTTCAGGGCTTCTTCAAACATCTGTTGAGCCAGATCCAGATTGCCGATACGCTCGGCTTCAATCCCTTTGTTGAATTCATCCTCCCCGGGATCGGAACATCCGGCTGTCAGCAACAGCGGCACCAACAAAAAAATCAAAAAACAAATTGCTCTCATTATGTAATCACCATGGTTTCTTATGTTGTCAGAAGTTAAATTCGAGGCATTGCTGAGCGGACTTTACCTCATTCTTCGGCTTGCGTAAACGGGATTCAATCTGTTTTTTTAAATCCTGCAATGAGACTTCAACGGTCTGTTTCTTTCCGTCGTTATTAAAGCCCGTAAAAACAGGGAAAACACCATACATATTTCCAGCCTATCCGCTTCGCTCCGGAAGACTCCATTACGAAAACAAATATTGGCCACGGATCCACACGGACAGGGGCGGGACGTAAAACCTGAAACCAGAGAAGGCTACAACCTGTCGCACGCCCGTTCGCTCTGCTCACTTGAGACGCAGAGAACGCGGAGCAAGAAAAACCATAAAGCTTGGGGTAAGACCTGTCTTTCTCTGCGGCCTCCGCGCCTCTGCGTGAGATAAGTTCCGCACTTGTCCCACCCCTGTCCGTGTGGGTCCGTGGCTAAACCAGCTTTTTTGGTTTCATTTTGCTTCCGACCAATCAGGGCCCTACTTGAGTAAAGGAGATAACCAGGTACTATTTAAGCTGACAAACAGGTATGACGTCACCGGAACAACTGGGATCTTCCAGACGAGACAGGAAAAATCACTGACGCCTCATTGTTTGAGCGCTGCCAAGAACAGCTTATCGGGTTGTTTCTTCCAGAGAGTGCTGGAGTCGAATGCCGGAGAGTGTTGCCGAAAACCTGACATCGCCCGGCACGTGGATAGCCTGCTCGCCTTGCATTCCGACAACCGCAGAGGGCAAGCGTTAGACCGATACGGCAGAGAAGTCGTTGTTACGTTAAGGAGGAGAAAAAATGGAAAAGTGGCATGTTGCTGTGTTGTTATTGGCAGGCCTTGGATTGTTGATCATCTCAGTCCTCGCGCGGGTGCGTTATGGGGAAAAGTATGAACTCAAATCTATTGATTTTGTTTTAATCATCATTCCGCTGCTGTTCGTATTGCTGATAACAGGAAAAGTGAAAGTGCTGGACGCTTTTGGGGTAAAAGCAGATCTGTCCGAACTTTTTACTGACGCGGCAGGCACGAATATTGAGCAGCAGGTGGCGGAGACAAGTTCGCCGGGCGTGGACGAGGTCGTGCATATGTTGGAGATGGCGTCCAAGGCCGGTGTTAAACAAATACCACAGTTGGTGCAAAAGAAAACCGAAGCCTTGGTATTTCGGCTCGGGCATGGTGGTTACTATGGCCCGGCGATCCAGCAATATTTTGACGCCCTGTATGCCAGCTCCTACCTCCAATATTTGATTGTCCTGGACCGGGAGGGTAAATTATTCGGCATTTACGATGCTTTGGATCTTGCGGTGAATTTTCGTACAAAAGGCGAGCAGGCCTATCATAATTTTGCCGGCTGGTTAAATCAACCCAACGAGAGTTCTCAACGTAAGCTGAGCCTCCTGCCGGGATTTGTCAACGCTGAGCAGGCCGTAGCACGGGAACTGAGCAAGCGTGAGGTACTGAAGAGAATGGATAGCCTGCGGGTGGATAGCTTGCCGGTTGTCGATGATGCCGGATACTTTGTCGGTACCGTGGAACGCTCCCGACTGACCGCCAGTTTGATTCTTGAAGTAATGGATCGACTGGAACCACAGACCGCCGGTAAGGATTAAGAACGGCAACGTTACAAACTTTTCAGCGTGATATCTTTGTTGGCTTGGACAAAAAGGAAGGCATCCGGCGGGGCGCAACCCGCCGGTTGTCGGATGTTCAATCCCAACCAATTGTATACAGTAGGTGGCCCCGGAATTATTGAATGCCATTTTTCGCTTGTATAATTGCACCCGGTTATCCCCATCATGTCACCCAACGCGGCAACAACCGTGCTACGGTCTTTTTTGGCGATGAAGATCATCAGACGTATCTGCAGTTGCTCGCTAAATATTCCAAAAAGTTTTTCCTGCAAATATGGGCTTACT
>JAUVEB010000195.1 GCA_030595055.1 Desulfuromonadaceae bacterium | reverse complement strand
ATGGCGATGTTTATGGTGCAGAACAACCTGGAGCCGGAGGATGTCTTTGCGCGAGGCTCCGATCTGGCCTTCCCGCAGGGAGTGGTCGACTTCTTCAAGGGGATGATCGGCCAACCGTATGGCGGTTTTCCGGAAGAGCTGCAGAAGATCATTCTCAAAGGGGAGCAGCCGCTGACCTGCCGTCCGGGTGACCTGCTTGAGCCGATCGACTTCGTGCTGAAAAAGGATGAACTGGAGAAGAAGCTCGGTCACCAGGTGCGCGATGAGGATGTGCTCTCCGCAGTCCTTTATCCCGGTGTTTACGAGGAGTTCGATCGCTTTCGCCAAGAGTACAGTGACACCTCTGTGATACCGACCCCGGCCTTTTTCTATGGTTTGGATGTCGGTGACGAGGTGGTCATCGATATTGAAGCGGGTAAAACCCTGATTGTAAAACTCAACGCCGTCGGCCGGGTCCGTGAGGATGGTACCCGTAATATTTACTTCGAGTTGAACGGTGAACCGCGTTCGGCAACGGTGAAAGACGATTCTGTGGAGCCGGATGAAAGCAGTCATGTCAAGGCTGATCCGGAAAACGGGAAAGAGGTCGGTGCGCCGATGCCGGGCAAGATCTTCAAGATGATGGTCAATGTCGGTGACGAGGTCAAAGAAGGGGATGTGTTGTTGGTTACCGATGCGATGAAGATGGAGACCAACATCAAGGCCAAGAAGGATGGCGTGATCAAGGAACTGATCTTTGGTGAAGGGGATCAGGTTGATCAGGGTGATCTGTTGCTGGTGTTTGAATAGACGTTTTTTGCTGAAGAGAAATGGAGCCGGGCTTAACCGCCCGGCTTTTTTTTGAGCAAAATCAGTTTTTCTGCAGTTGCGCGAGACTTGTCATCCGGATCGTGAGACTGCAGGAGATGGGTACGCATTGCGACTGTAAGAAAAATCGTAACTATTCAGAACGGGTGCTGATGTGCTGGTGCCGCCCATTCCAAGGGCCGCCGATTGAATGAAACATGGCCATCCCCGGGGCTTGACTGTCGCCATCCGGGCGACAGACACCCTTTCCATGGGCAACACCAACACATTTTGCTGAACAGTTACAAAAAATCAAAAAAACGCCGCCAAGGGGAGAGAGGTCCTTGACGGCGAAAGAGGGATGTCGCTTGTCCGTTCGGGCGGGAACGGGAGTATCTCCCTATATACTTGATCCAACATTTAGCAATGTCTATGCCAATTTTAAACCAGTGTCCCGTGCGGTTAGTCGTGTCAATGAATTCTGAGACATTTTTGGTGCTGCCAAGGCGGCGCCAACGCAGGCCTAGTTGTGCGTTAAGTCAAGTTGGCGCAACGCGGGCAGCGCCGAAAAGGGCCGGAATTAGAAGACAGGATTAGCCGCATGGGGCACTAGGGAGTAGTCGCACTGAAAAGACCTGATTCTGGGAAGTGATATTTTGGCGCAGTGTTCAGCCTTGCCAAAAATGGCACATGATGTGGTAGGTCAGGACGGGTTTGGTCTTATCGATGTCCGGATGGGCAATATAATCATGTGTCATATATGGCACATGATTATATTGTTTGTGCTCAGAATGGCACAGTTTTCTTTTTGTGCCGATAGCTTTGTCTGTCGATCTTCTGTCGTTCCAGCATGCGATAAAAAGTCCGGCGTGGGATGTCGGCGAGTTTTGCTGCGGCAGAAACATTACCCTCGGTCTTACGCAGATAATGGATCAGCAGCTCCGCCTCAACCTTTCCAAGTTGTTGGTCGCGTTGGTGACGTAATCCAGATTCTCCGGAGGAGATGCTTCCCTGTTGTTGACGGAGCAGTTCTCCGAAGATGACCGGGAGTTGTTCCAGATGAATGATCTGGTCGGGGGAGAGAACAACGGCACGTTCAATAATATTCTGTAGTTCGCGGATGTTCCCCGGCCAGTGATAGCACATCAGCGCCTGTCTGGCTTGTGGATCAATTTTATGAATAGTTTTATTCAGCCGGCGGGCTGCGTGATTGAGCAAATGATCAACTAATTGTTGTAAGGAATTCAATCGGTTGCGCAGCGGTGGCAGGGTGATGGTAAAAACATTGATGCGGTAGAACAGGTCTTCGCGGAACCAGCCTTCGCTGACCCCCACTTCGATCGGTTTGTTGGTCGCAGCGATGACTCGAACATCGACTTTTTTAACCCTGTTACTGCCGACCGGTTTGATTTCGCCACTGTCGAGGACACGTAAGAGTTCGGCTTGCAGTTTAGGGGTGATATCACCGATTTCATCAAGAAAGATGGTGCCGCCGTCCGCCGCCTCGAATAATCCCTTTTTGTCTGAGACCGCACCGGTAAAAGAGCCTTTTTTGTGCCCGAACAATTCACTTTCAAGCAGGCTGTCGGTCAGCGTTGTGCAGTTGACGGTCACCAGCGGTTTGTCAGCTCTTTGGCTGGCTTCATGGATGGCGCGGGCGGTCAGTTCTTTTCCGGTGCCGCTTTCTCCACGGATCAATACTGATGTCGGTGTCGGGCCGACCTGTTTGATCATATGTAAAACACCTTGGGTGCGTGAATCACTGCCGATGATGGTTGTTCCGGCGTACTCCTGGTCGAGGGCTCGACGGGCCAGGTCGTACTTCTGTTCAAGATTGGTACGATCTTTTACCAGGCGGCGCAACGAGTAGGGGAGGCACATATGGGTGTCAGCGAGCCCCTGATAGACGGCTATCGCATGCTCGCGACAGGTTGCGTAGCCGCAACCGGCGCAGTTCAGTTCATCCTGTTCGGTAAATTTGTCGGTTTCGTTGAGTATGCGCCGGATCGCGTCACCATTGGGACGTTCAAGCTGGTGTTGTTTATTGGAAAACTGACGATCCAGTTGTAGCTGTTCGGGTGCTTTAAGGTAATGGGCGGCTGGTTGATAGGGAATCTCCCGATGTAAATAATCGATGATCAGGTTGCGCTTCGAAAAAGACGTCAAGCGGTTGGTGCGCCCGGGTCCACCGATGCAGCCACCGCTACAGGAACGGACATCGACATATTGCGGGGAGATACGCCCTGCAGCCAGGTCGCGAA
Organism: Desulfuromonadaceae bacterium; assembly: GCA_030595055.1. GTDB lineage: Bacteria > Desulfobacterota > Desulfuromonadia > Desulfuromonadales > Geopsychrobacteraceae > Malonomonas. Next base: position 916 of record JAUVEB010000195.1, on the reverse strand, counting down.
TAACCTCCATGCCGGCTTCTTCACCGACTGTCGAGACAAAGTTCGGGTCAAGGCCGTTGTTGACAATACCGAAGTTGTTAAAAGGTCCACCGATGATGGAAAAGCTGCGTCCGGTACTGGTTGACAAACCGGACAACGGAGTTTTCCCGAGCCGCTGGGGGTCGATCTTTTTCTTGTCGAGCATGCGGTTCAGCTCCCGGTAAGTCAAAACCGTATCGATTGCCCCCTTGACCGGCTCGGAGTTGATCTCAAATTTTCCGCCGATACAGGAGCTGATATATACGACATGGGTGTCCTGTCCACGATGGGCTTTGATAAAACGGCCGATGGCGATCATGGGTGAAACGACCGGAACCAGGTTTTTCAACAGGATGGGATAGTGGCGTTCAATCAGGTCGACAACCGTTGGACAGTGGCTGGAAATTAATGGATAGTCGAGTTTTTGACCGATCATTTCGCGGTATTTCGGGGCAATCAATTCAACCCCGGCGGTTCCCTCAAGGACTTCATCAAAGCCAAGCTTTTTCAGGGCAGTAACCATTTGTGCCGGGTCAAGATCGTAAAAAAAGGCCGGGAAAGAACAACCGAGCACGGCAACAACCGGTTGTTTGCCACGCAGCAGCAGCTCGGTTTCGGTAATGGCATCGGCGATCACCTTGGCTTGTTGTGAACAGACCTGGATGCACTTGCCACAGCCGATACAGCGGTGATGAATGACCTCGGTTGCATCCCGGGTGACGCCGATTGCTTTCGTCGGGCAGTTACGCACACAGGCGTAGCATTTTTTGCAACGCTCCTGAATCGTCGTGATCGGGCCGGTTTCTTTGGCGTGCGGCATGTTGGAATCCTTCGGCTGTCAAAAAGATTCCGGATTGTGTCATCGATGGCACAGTTGTGTCAAGCCGTGGTTTTATGG
>JAUVEB010000256.1 GCA_030595055.1 Desulfuromonadaceae bacterium | reverse complement strand
GGCCTTTGCAAAAGGTGGCAACGGCGGAGGGACTGGAGGCGGGAACGGTAACGGCGGTGGCAACGGAGGCGGGACTAGTAACGGAGGTGGGAACGGGCACGGAGGTGGGAACGGGCACGGAGGTGGGAACGGACACGGAGGCAGCAACGGGCACTCTTCCGCTGAGGCTCAGGCTGACAATGCTCATGGACATTCTCATGGTCACGATCTGGGTCTGGGGCTCGGGCAAAACAAACATGGTTCCACTCAAGACATGCCTTCAGGAAAAGCAAAATCCAAAGGATCAATGGCCGGCAAGCTCGGTCGTTTAAATGCGGCACATGCGTCTGCAACAGCGCGAGCCAATGCCGCGCCGCACTCGGCAGTCGGTCGGATTGCTGCCTACGAAGTCGCTGTCTATGAGCGGCAAGATGTTCAAGCTCAGTTGAATGCGGTCCTGGAGGATGAAAATGCGACCCAGCAACAGTTGGATGAGGCCCTGGCTGCCGTAGCAGAGGCTGCTCAACATGAGGTCGAAACCCTAGCTGCTGCAGCAAATAAGAATATCGATGAAGATGTCATGCGTGCGGTGAACGAATTACTTGGCATTGAGCCCTTGGATACTCAAGAAGCGGCAGTGGAAGAAGCTGCCGCCTCTGCAACTCTCTAACCGTTACCTGTTGCCCTGAACCCTGCCACGCAGGTAGCCGATTAATACATCAATCGAGCTGCCGCGCGGCAGCTCTTGTTGTTGGAGATATTCGTTGACAGCCATACGGGTGGACGGACCATAGAGGCCGTCTTCCGATCCTGCGGAGAAACCGCGCCGGTTGAGAGCTGCCTGCACATAGCGAATCTTCGGTTGAGTGTGCAACCCATCTGAACCCACGTCTTCGAATCGGTCGGCCAGTTGTTCGCCGATCTTTTTTTCCCTGTCCGTAAGCTCCGCCGCCAATTTTCGGAGTGCAATACCGGCGTTTCTCTGGCCATTCAGCTCTGCACGTTTTAACCACATCCAAGCCTCCGGACGATTGGGGGGGGCACTGATTCCTTCACTGAGCAATGCGGCGAGTAAAAATTGGGCCTCAGGGTGCTTTGTCCTGGCCGCTTGTTCCAGCCAATACCGGCCCCACAGTGAATCTTTTGCTGTTCCATTTCCGTTCAGATAAGCCTGTCCCAGCTGATATTGGCTTCGGCTGTGTCCCTGCTCTGCCGCCCGGATCAGCCACACCATAGCCCCCTTAGAATCTTCTTTGGTGCCCTGACCCAGGAGCTTACACATCCCGACCATGTATTGCGCAGCAACATGCCCGGCTTCCGCGGCATCCAAAAACCAATTGTATCCCCGAACCTTATCCCAGCTCCACTGACTGCTCGTTGTATAATGAACACCAAGCCGGTATTGGCTCTCTGGATTCCCGGAAAACGCCTGCTCTTTCAACTGCCTCAGGTGGATAAGATCCGCATTATTTTGCGGCGCTGCGCAGCCCGACAATAACGTGCTACAAACAGCCAATATCACAAGAATAATTGATTTAAACATATTCCATCCCCAGGGATTCTCTTGAGAATTTATTGTCTCGGAAGCGTAGCTTTATTGTAACTATTCAGAACGGGTGCTGATGGTCTGGTGCCGCCCATTCCAAGGGCCGCCGATTGAATGAATACATGGCCATCCCCGGGGCTTGACTGTCACCATCCGGGCGACAGACACCCTTTCCATGGGCATCACCAGCACATCTTGCTGAACAGTTACGCTTTATTTATCAAAGTAAAATTAGAGGCTGACCATTTTTCTGTTGAGTACGGAAGCCGGAACCAACTGCTTTCGTGAGCATTCTGCCGGCTGACATCAAGCAGGTGGGCCTTCTCACGCGACCAGTATCGGGACATTGAGAATAATGACACGGAGAATCACGCCGTTAAACAATCTCAGGCCTTCAGCTTCGGGATTTTCGCCCCGGTGAGATAAGCGTAGATCAACTCATCAAGGCTGGGCTCACGCACAGACTTTGCGCGGGGTTGACGAAATTTATCGATGATGGGTTCCTCGACAATGGCAGCCTGCTCAGGAACCGGTTCGGCGACCGGAAGAGCGGTCGGCTGAGGAATAACCGGGGGATCGGCAACAGGTTCTGAAGGCGCGACCGGCAGGGTTTGAGCAGGTGCAGGAGCAACCGGTGCGGTCACACCGGCGAGGGAAATTCCAAACTTGACAATCCGGGCATCAAATTCCCCCTTCGTCAACCGCCGCAACATCCCCTTATGCTGTTCTTTGGCCAGCTCTTCGACAACCTGGCTGAGGTTGTCAACTTTGATGATGTCCGCATAGACGGTTTTCTGCGAAGCGATAATCGTACCGCCATGATAGAGCAGGGTCACCAGTTGCGGACTTTTCACTCCACTGTCCTCGGTCTGGACGTGAAAAGCCACCCCTTTATAATTGACATTATGATTGAACCCGACAATCATTAGCATTACCTCAGAGAAATGTTGACAAGATAACATGTCCCGCCAGATGGGACAACAAAGCAATGACGTAACTATTCACTATATTACCAAAAACCAACGACCGGCAACGACTGTTAATGATTCTCATCCCTTTTTCAACCGAGACCGTCGGTTCCCGGACCGACAGCCGGCGTCATTTTCTTTGAACCGCAAAGAAAACGAAGCAAAAGAAACTCTTTTTATTTCTGTCTCGGGAATTCTCAGTCCCGTTGGGGATTGCGGATGTTTTGAACAGT
>JAUVEB010000109.1 GCA_030595055.1 Desulfuromonadaceae bacterium | reverse complement strand
GCGCTGACGGAGGCTTTGCCTCGAAAGGCAATCTGGCTTTTGCTAAAGACTGTCAGGTGAAAGACGTGGTTTTCGCGAAACGCCGCGGTCTTGCTGTTCTTGACATGGCAAAAAGTAACTGGGTTTACAAAAAGCTAAAATCCTTTCGGGCTGGAATCGAAGCGAATATCTCAGCCCTCAAGCGGCGCTTCGGTCTCAGTCGATGCACATGGACCGGCTGGCGTGGCTTCCGGCGTTATGTTTGGAGCAATGTCGTTTCGTATAACCTGCTGGTCTTAGCACGCATTCAGTTGACCGAGGCATAGCAGAGGCCAGACCCTGAAGTTGCACCCATTGCAGGGAGTGGTCCGGCAAAAAAAGTGTTGTTACGGAATTTTTTCCGCTTTCCGCACCGTCGGAGTCCGGTGGCTCAGGTCCCCCGATTTCGGAGTGGAACAATTGTTGCTCAAATTTTCAAATAACTGGGGTTTCCGGATGGAAACTAATTAAGCATTGGTGTGCTCCATGGGCAAGTGTTATTATCAGCTTAATTGTCCTTTATGTGATGCCTTTTATGGGGAGCTGAATGAAGACTGACCTGCACCGTTTGCTGGCAGAGTATCCGCTGGAGACTCTGCTGCAGACCATCCCGACCGGCTTGTTCCTGGTTAATAAAGACTCTCAGGTTGTTTACTGGAATGTCGGAGCAGAACGGATTACCGGTTATTCTGCGGCTGAAGCTGTTGGTCGGCACTGTTTTTTCCTGGAAGGGCATCCCTGCCTCGAAACTTGCGCGCTTTTTGCTGAAGATGTTCCAAAACCGGTCATCGGGACCGATTGCTCGATGCGCCACCGGGATGGTCGGCGGATTGAGTTGACCAAGAATGTCGATCTGCTCAGGAATCATGATGGTGAGGTGATCGGTGGTATCGAAGCCTTTGTCGATATCACCCGCCTGAAAGAACTGGAAACCAGCCTGCGTTCGGCAGTAGATGAACGGACCCGGGAGCTGGAACTGGAAAAGGCCGGCCTGCGGTCGGTGTTGGACGGGATGACCGACCCGGTTTACATCTGCGACTCCACCCATAAAATTACCTTTATCAACCGGGCCATGCAGGAGCGCCTGGGGGAAGTCAATGATCAGCCTTGTTATCAGGCTTTGCACAAGAAGCAGGAAGTTTGCTCCGACTGCCCGCTTGAGCAGGTGTTAGCCGGAGAGGTTGTCCGGCAGGAGGCAGCCTTGGGGGATAAGTCTCGCACTTACGAGATCATCCATTCGCCTTACCCGGTTGCCGACAAGCCGACGCATAAGCTTGGCGTTTTCCGGGACATTACCGAGCGGAAGCAGGCGGAACGACAGTTGCGGCAGGCCAATCGCGAACTGGATGCTTTTGTATCGACAGTTTCCCATGATTTGCGCTCACCTCTGACTCCGCTGATCGGTTTTTCTGAACTTCTGGAAGAGCGTTATGCCGGAAAGTTGGACGAGATCGGTCGGGAATCTCTGGGGGAGATCAAAAAGACAGCGACCAAAATGATGGCCTTGCTGGAAGATCTGTTAACTCTCGCACGGGTTGGTCAGTTGAAAAATCCTCCATCTCCCGTTGATATGGGGCAGGTTGCTGAAGACGTTCTGGTTGAATTGGCCGATAAGATTGTTGAGCGTCAAGCCAAGGTCAGCATCACCGAGTTGCCGGACATCCGGATTCCTGAACCATTACTGAGTGATATGTTGCGCAATCTGCTTGCCAATGCGCTCAAATATGCCGCGGAGCATGATCCGCGAATTGAAATCAGTGGTCAACGGTTTCTTGATCGTGTCCGCTATGTTGTGGTTGATCATGGGCCGGGCATTCCGGCCGATGAGCGGGAGGAAATTTTCGAACCGTTCAAACGGGGGCGTTCCAGTCACGGGAGAATGGGGACCGGTATCGGTTTGGCAACCGTGGCAAAAATAGCTCGTGTTTACAACGGCCATGCCTGGGTTGAACAAACCCCCGGCGGCGGAGCGACCTTTGTCGTTGAGCTGGCGGGTGCAGAAAATAAGCTGAATTGACGCAAAAAAGGCCCCGCATTGCTGTGAGGCCCTTTTACTGACGAAAACGCCATTCCGAGTTATTCGCGGACGAAGGTATCTATATCGGTTTCGTGGACCATGCCCATCAGGCGAGCAAATTCGGACTCGATCAGCAGGTAGTGGTTATGGGTTGACTGAGCATTTTCCTCAAAGACGGCACGAACTTCCGGATCTTCAATCTTCGCGGCCATGTCGCGCAGACCTTCTTCGAGCTGCTGCTCTTTTTCCATGGCCAGTTCCATCGCCTTACGGTCGGAAAATTTAGCCGGCAGGGCCTTGTCGAGAGCTGAGAGCCACTCGCTGTCCTTCTCGGGAGGCGTGTTGATAAACTCCTCGAAAGGAGGCAGCAGATCGTCGCAGAGGCACTTGTCGAAAAAGTGCTTGGCATGTTCACGCTCTTCACGGGCGAGCAACTGGAATGTTTTGATTGCATCTTCATTCTTCATTTGTTTGGCGGCAATCTCGTAGAAATTCATGGCGTTTTTCTCGGTTTGAACCGAGTGGGCTAGAGCTTTTTTTACCTCGATGTCGCTAAGCATTGGATACCTCCTCCTTCTCTCTGTGGAATGCAGATAACCAGTGTTCATCCGGAAACCTGCCGGATTCCATCTGGATCGTCCGGATGGGAACGAATTAGATCATTCTGCCGCAATTGGGCTAAAAGAACGATTTGCCAGTTGCTGGTCAATCATCATCAGGCCACGACCATCACTCTGGATCCGCTTTAAATAGGCAATGACCTGGCCGACACTGGCTTCTTCTTCAACCTGCTCGGTGACGAACCACTGCAGGAAAATCTGCGCGGCATGATTTTTTTCCTGTTGGGAGAGGTCCATCAGGTCGTTAATCCGTGAGGTGACGATCTGTTCATGGTTCAGAGCGGTCTCAAAGGCCTCCAGCGGTGAAGAATATTCATTGCGGGGCTCTTTCATCGCCAGCATTTTGGCCCGCCCGCCCGCTTCACAGACAAAATTGAACATTTTTTCTGCGTGTGCCAACTCTTCCTGATACTGGATATTCATCCAGTTGGCCATGCCGGGGAGATCTTCTGCCTCAAAATACGCTTGCATCGCTTTGTAAATCAGAGCGGAATGAATTTCAAACTGAATCTGTCCGTTGAGAGCATCAACGAGTTTTTCACTGATCATGTTATAAGACTCCTGTAAATAATATTGGCTATCTGAACGGCGAATAGATGACCATTGTACTCTTCTATTCGAGGAGTGCAAATAAATTCTGCAGAGGAATAGAAAGGTGCAGAAATAATATCGAAGAATAATGATTTGTAAAATTGCCGGCTGAGAAAAAAGTCCGCCCTTCGGTGTTACCGCAGTTTTTCAGGATTTCGACATTCCCATATGTATGCCTTCGCACCTGAAAAACCACTATGCCTTGTAGGTCGAAATTTTTGCTTAGCGGGCGTATTCTTTGTTGCGAGACCGGCAAAATTGTCCGGGAGAAATAAATCGTGCATTGTCAATAACGCTCTTCTCGCTTATTCTTCACGTGTAAAGATATATTTCTGCAAAGGGTTATGTGATGAAGATTTCTTCTGCCGAATTTATTAAAAGCGCCACCAAGCCGGGGAACTATCCGCCGCTGGAGTTTGCTGAGATTGCCTTTGCCGGGCGTAGCAATGTCGGCAAAAGTTCACTGATCAACGTGCTGGTGAACCGGAAGAGCCTGGTGCGGACCTCTTCGACTCCGGGTCGCACCCAGTTGATCAACTTTTTCAATGTCAACGGGAGTTTTTCTCTGGTTGATCTGCCCGGTTATGGTTTTGCCAAGGTGCCGTTAGCGGTGAAGAAAGCTTGGGGGCCGATGATCTGTACTTATCTTGAGGTCCGGGAGTCGCTCAAGGGGGTGGTGTTTATCTTCGATATCCGCAGGGTGCCGCGTGAGGAAGATTTTCAGTTGCTCGATTGGTTGGAAGGGTTTGGAGTGCCGACCATCCCGGTGATCACTAAAATTGACAAGATCAACCGCAGTCAGCGGGATAAGCATATCAAGCAGATTGCTGCGGCGATCGGTTTACCGAAGGATGCCTTCAGCCTGTTTTCGGCGACGACGCGGGAAGGCAAGGAGGAAATCTGGGAGCGTATAGAGGATGCCTTAGCGGGCTGAATACCGGTATGTTTGCTTTTTTTATCCGCCTCTGCACAACTTTGAAAAGGGGCTCCCGGCAAGGCCGGGAATCGAATACTGACGGGAGAGTCCCATGGCGAAAATGATCTTTATCACCGGCGGTGCCCGCTCCGGGAAAAGCAGTTATGCGCAACAGTTGGTCGAACAGCAAACTGGAAAACTTCTCTATATTGCTCCGGCGCAGATTCAGGATGAGGAGATGGCCGCGCGGGTTGAGATGCACCGTGAGGCTCGGGGAGAGCGTTGGCAACTGCTGGAAGAGCCCCTCTGGCTGGTGGACAGGTTGCCCGATGCCGTAACGGGAAAGGGGGCTTTGCTGCTCGACTGTGTAACGCTCTGGCTAACGAACCTGTACTTCCATTTTGCGGAAAAATCGGGGCCTGTTCTGGCCGAGGTTGACCGTCTGATCGAGCTGGCTTGGCAGTTGGAAGAACCGCTCTACCTGGTTTCCAATGAGCTGGGTGGCGGAATTGTCCCGGAGAACCGTTTGGCCCGGAGGTTCCGTGATCTGGCAGGAATTGTCAATCAAAGGCTGGCCGCTGCCAGCGATGAAGCTTGGCTGATGGTTGCAGGGTTGCCGGTCAGATTGAAATAAAATCTTTGTTTTGAGGAGCCAGTTTTGTTATGGGGACATTCGATTTGCAAGCCACTCTCGACCGGATTCTGCCGGTTTCCACAGAAAAAATTGCCGCTGTTCAGGCCCGTATTGATCGACAGGTCAAGCCGGTCGGCTCCCTCGGTCGTCTGGAAGAGTTTGCCCGCCGCTTTGTTGCCATAACCGGGCGGGAAGAAATTCGCGGCAAACGGATTTACACTTTCGCCGGCGATCATGGTGTGGCTGAAGAGGGAGTCAGCGCCTTCCCGGCAGAGGTAACTCCGCAGATGGTTTTTACCTTTGTCGATGGCAACGCTGCGATCAATGCACTGGCCCGCCATGCCGGGGCCGAAGTACGGGTGGTCGACATGGGGGTGGCTATCGATTTTGACAATTTGCCCGGCCTGATCAAGCGCAAGGTTGCCAAGGGGACCGCCAATTTTACCAAAGGTCCGGCGATGAGCCGTGAGCAGGCATTGCAAGCTTTGGCGGCCGGCGTTGAAATGGCGGCCCAGGCTAAAGCGGATGCTGTTGACCTGGTCGGTACCGGCGACATGGGGATTGCCAATACCACCCCTTCGGCGGCCATTGTTGCCGCGATCACCGGATTGTCATCGCAGCAGGTGACCTTTCGGGGCACCGGGATTGATGATGAGGGCCTGGCCCGTAAAACTGCGGTCATTACCAGAGGATTGGAGGTTAATCGCCCCGACCCCCAGGATCCGGTCGATGTGCTGGCCAAGGTTGGTGGTTTCGAGATTGGCGGAATTGCCGGACTGGTTCTCGGCTGCGCGGCAGAAGGTATTCCGGTGGTTGTCGACGGTTTCATCTCAACCGCCGGGGCGCTGATCGCTTCAGAACTTCATCCGCAAGTCCGTGACTACATTTTCGCCGCGCATCAATCGGTGGAGATCGGTCACCGGCACATGCTGGCGAGGATTGAGCAAAAGCCGATCCTCGATCTCAGCATGCGGCTCGGTGAAGGGACCGGCGGGGCTTTGGCGATGACCCTTGTGGAGGCCGGGTTGCGCGCATTGCGAGAGGTGCTGACCTTCGATCAGGCCGGTGTCAGCGAAGGGTCGGAGCAGTGAAAAAACACTGGGAAGACTTCCGGGTTGCCGGGGCCTTTCTGACTATTTTTCCGGTGGCGGAGAAACTGGAAATGGGTCCTGAGCGTCTCGCTCGCAGCATGGGTCTGTTCCCGGCAGTCGGTCTGGTTCTGGGCCTGCTGTTGGTTGTCTGTAACTGGTTGCTTGCTCCGCTGCTCCCACGGGGCGTGCTCGATTGTCTATTGTTGCTGTTTTTGATTCTGGCGACCGGCGCTTTGCATCTTGACGGCATTGTCGATATGATCGATGGACTGGCCGGCGGAGGTGATCGGGAAAGCAGCCTGCGGATCATGAAAGACAGTCGGGTCGGGGCCATGGGGGTGGTCGGCTTGGTGATGTTGCTGCTGCTCAAGTATTTGAGCCTTTACCATGTGCCGTTGCCGCAAAAGGCCGCTGCTTTGATCCTGATGCCGGCCACCGGTCGCTGGTGCCAGGTTTTTCTGGCCGCCTGTTCCACGTACATCCGCTCTGATGGGTGGCATCGGAGCCGTTTTTGTCGACAATGTCGGCAAGCCGGAATTGATCCGTGCGTCCCTGACCCTGTTGTTGGCAAGCCTGGTGCTTTGTTCCTTTAAAGGTGTGTTTCTGGCAGCATTCCTCTTGCTGTTTGCCATTTTGCTGAAGTACTATTTTGAGCGGCGCCTCGGTGGCGTGACGGGCGATGTTCTCGGTGCTGCAACAGAGATTGTCGAAGTCCTCAGCCTGCTGCTGATTCTAATACTCTATTGAGGTGTTTATGAAAGCGACTCGCGTTCATCTGCTGCGTCATGGCCAGGTCGAAGGCTTTGAAAAGAAACGTTATAACGGCCAAGGTGATATTTCGCTGACGGATCTCGGTCGTCAGCAGTCGGCGCTCTTTGCCGGGCGTTTTCAGCATCAAAAACTGGCCGCCATTTATTCCAGCGATCTGCGCCGCTGCCGGACCGCCGCAGACCAGATTGCCATTCTCCAGGCCGTTGATCCGGTCTACAAAGAAGAGTTACGCGAACTGCATATCGGTGACTGGGAAGGACAGACCTGGCAACAATTACAGAAGGAATATCCGGAACTCTGGCAGGCGCGGCTTGACGATATTGTCAACGTGGCCCCCCCGGCCGGGGAGAGCTTGCGACAGATGGCGGAACGGGTGCGGCCGGTGGTGCGCGAGATTGTCGCTGCACATCCCGGCGGTGAGATTGTGATTGTCGCTCACGGCGGCGTCAACCGGGTCATCCTGCTTGACGCCATGGGGACTCCCTTGGAGCGGTTGTTTCATATCGAACAGGATTACGGCTGTCATAACATTATCGATTACTTTACCGACGGTATCGCCGTCGTCAAAAAGCTTAATGGCTAGGAGGCGGAAGATGAAATCGATTCATGTCATTGGTGCCGGGATTGCCGGCCAGGAAGGCTTCACCCCGCAGGCGCTGGAGCTGATCAACCGAGCTGAACTGCTGCTGGGAGAAGAGCGGCTGCTGGAGCTGTTTCCCGACTTTCCCGGTGAGAAACTGGCCATCGGTAATAACCTGGCCGAGGTGGTCTCCCGGCTGCAGGGCTGCGATTGCCCTGCCGTGGTTCTTGCTTCCGGCGATCCGCTGTTTTTCGGCATCGGCCGTTACCTGCTGCGTAATCTGCCGGATGAACTGATCGAGTTTCTGCCCAACGTC
>JAUVEB010000013.1 GCA_030595055.1 Desulfuromonadaceae bacterium | reverse complement strand
GAACAGGAAGAGGGCGGCGGGGGTGGTGGCCACGGCGATGGCGAAGAGGGGGAGGTGATCGGTGAGCAGCCGGTGCGCACCGGCGGCGAAGGAGAAGGAACCGGTGCCGGGCAGGGGAAAGGCGGTGCCCATGAGATCGATGCCAATGCTTACGACCTCGGGCGGATTCTGACCGAAAAATTTAAGCTGCCGAACCTGAAGGAGAAGGGAAAGAAGCGCTCTCTGACCCGCTACACCTATGATTTGACCGACAAAAACCGTGGCTTCGGCCAGGTACTCGATAAAAAAGCCACCCTGCGGCAGATTCTCAAGACCAATATCGCCCTGGAAAACCTGCCGGACATTGGTGATATCGACCCGACCAAGTTTTTGATCGCCCCTAACGACAAAATTTATCGCATCCTCTCCCGCGAGAAAGATTACGAATCGCAGGCGATGGTCTTTTTCATCCGCGATTATTCCGGCTCCATGGCCGGTAAGGCAACCGAATTGGTGGTTACTCAGCATATTCTCATCTACAGCTGGCTGCTTTACCAGTATGGCGGTCAGGTGGAAACCCGTTTCATCCTGCACGACACCGAGGCGACCGAGGTCGAGGATTTTTACACCTATTACAATTCACGGGTTGCCGGCGGAACCCAAGTGGCGGCCGGTTATCGGTTGATCAACAAGATCGTCGCCGAGGAAAGTCTGGCGAGCGATTACAACATCTACATCTTCCATGGGACCGATGGTGATGACTGGGATCGCGAAGGGAAGGCAACCATCCCCGAACTGAAAAAGATGCTCGACTATGCCAGTCGTATCGGGATCACCATCGCTGAACATAGCTATGCCGCCGCCGGCGGTACCGAGGTGGAAAGGTACCTGAAGCGTTCCGGGTTGCTGCAACAGGCTGAAGAGCTGTTGCGGCTTGACAGTATGAAAGAGGATGTTTCGGAAGAGCGTTTGATTGAAGGGATTCGTAAATTGGTGTCTGAATAAAAATTGCAGTATTGACCGCTGTCCGGTTTGGAACAGGTAAACTTTATGCAACTGATCGATCAGAAAACCAAAAAGATCATGGAAGGCTGTAAAGAGCGGGCCTTGGCGGCCGGTTTGCGTTTTGAGGATGAGACCCTCGAATACGTGGTCAGTAACCGCGATATGATCGAGTTGATGCCGAAAAACATGATCCCGACCCTCTACGATTACTGGGTGCATGATGTCGAAGTGTTGCGTGAAAAAGGGAAATATGAACTCTATCCGAGTAACCCCTACGAAACGGTGATCAATACCCGCCCGGCAATCTCTTTTTACAACGACAATAACCCCGATTGGCTCAACGTGATGATTTTTTATCACGTCATCGCGCATATCGATTTTTTTCAGAACAATTTGTTTTTCCGGCATACCTGGGAATACGATCTGACCGGGCAAGCTCTGGCCGATAAGCGCCTAATCGCCCGGTTGCGCAGTGAGCATGGGCGTTGGGTCGACTACGTTATCGAGTTCGCCCGCGGTATCGACAACCTGGTCGGCTATCATGCTGAGCTGGCCAGATTCAATCGTACCGAAACCGGATGCTCCAACCGGGTTGACTACTATTTCGATTATTTTTTACAGACAATCAAGCGGGTCAATACCAGCGAATATGTCAAGCAGATCGAACTCTTTAATGACTATATCCGGGAGCACGGCAAGCTCGGCGAGACGGCTTTTTTTGCCGATGTATTGAATAAACATCCCGAGTTTGATGCCGCCTTCGAGAAATATCGGGACAACTACAAGCCGGAAAGCCTCGACCTGCTGCAGTTTCTGATCGATCATGCCCCCTTTCTCAAACAGGATGAAAACACCTGGATGAAGTCAGTGCTGCAGATCGTGCGAACCACGTCGATCTATTTCCAGCCGCAGATCCGCACCAAGATTATGAATGAAGGCTGGGCCAGTTACTGGCACGAAACCCTCTTTTTGCAGGATGACCGGATCAAGGGGCACGAGGTCGAATTCTCCCGGGTCAATGCCATGGTGACCGCCATGCCGCGGGTCGGCCTGAATCCCTATGCTCTGGGTATGCGGCTCTTCTACCGCCTGGAAGAGATGGCCGAGCGCGGTTGTTACAGTTATGATTTTAACCGCTTGCAGGACGCCGAACAACGCAAGCAGTACCATCGAAAAACCGGCCAGGGGCGCGAATTCATTTTCCGGGCGCGAGAAAATTTCTGCGACTTCACCTTTATCAACAGTTTTGTCGACCAGGATTTTATCGCCGCCAACAAGCTGTTTGTCACTGGTCAGCGGCTCAATAAGGAGCGGATGGTATGGGAATACTATGTCCGTAGCCGCAAGGTTGAAGACTACCGGAAGATGTTGTTTGCTTCACTTTATCACCCGCCGGTGATTGAGATTATCCCGGAAAAATCGATCGACGGAGAACTCTACTTGAGCCATCGTTTTGAAGGTAAACCGCTGGTCAACGAGTATCTCGCTAATACCATGCTGGGGATCGAATACCTCTGGGGCGGCCCGGTCAAGTTGGAGACGAGTGAAGGCGAGGTGCCGGCGAGGGGTGAAGCGGAAGAGGGACCGGCGCCGCAAGTCACCTGGACTCGGGTCCGCTACACCATGCAGGATCGGCAACTCAGCAGGGAGGTTCTCACCTGATGACCGAGACAAGCAATCCGCAGATTGAGCAGGACGCGAATGTCGATAAGGCGATGCAACGCTTTGTCCACATCCAGCGAGATGGCAACGGTAGTGAGCCGCTTAGTTTCGATGCCTACCTGAAAAAAGCGATCGAAAACCCGAGCAGTGTTATCCGCAATATTTTCCAGGTTTTTCATGACCTGATTGATGAGTATGTTGAAGAGGGGGTAGATGAACATCAGGAGGATCCGGAATCGATCAACTTTGCCTATCATGACACCCGTAAACTGTTTGTCGAGGGTGCCGACAACCCCTTTTTTGCGGATCGGCTTTTCACAAATCGCCTGGTCAAGCTGGCGGAAAATTTCCGTCAAGGTATCCAGCAGAATAAGATCTACATTTTCAAGGGGCCGCACGGTTGCGGTAAAAGTACCTTTCTCGATAACCTGTTGCGTAAATTTGAACAGTATGTCAACAGCCCTTCCGGCTGCACCTTTGAGGCGGTCTGGCGACTCGACCGGAAGCTGCTCGGCAATTTCAACGAGCAGGAGACGGATCACTTTCTCGGCAAGCTCTCCCACTTGCTTGATGAGTATGAACTGCGCCAGAGTGATCTGATCGAGGCACAGAAAGCTGCTTACCAGAGGGGCGCCGCCTATATCGAAGTCCCCTGCCCGAGTCACGATAGCCCGATCCTGATGATTCCACGTGAGTATCGCCGCTCTTTCTTCGATGATCTTTTCAAGAATGACGAAATAAAATGGAAGCTGTTTACCGAGAAGCAGTATGAATGGGTTTTCCGTGACACGCCCTGTACGATTTGCACGTCGATTTACGAGGCCTTGCTCAGTCGCCTGAAAGATCCGCAACTGGTTCTGCAGTTGCTGTTTGCCCGTCATTATCGTTTCAGCCGTCAGCTCGGTGAAGGGATCAGTGTTTACAATCCGGGGGATCGGATCATCAAGCAGAACGTTCTCGGCAACGAGATGCTGCAAGGGCGGATTAACGGCCTGCTGCATGATAGCAACCAGGTTCAGTATATTTTTTCCAACTTCGCCAAAACCAACAACGGCATCTACGCTTTGATGGACGTCAAGGGTTATAACGTTGAACGGCTGTTGGAACTGCACAACATCATCAGTGAAGGGGTCCACAAGGTCGAGTACATCGAAGAGAAGGTGAGTTCGCTGTTTCTGGCGCTGATGAATCCGGAGGATGAAGAGAGCATCAAGGATCTGCCCTCACTGTCCGACCGGATCGAATATATCAAAATTCCCTACATTCTTGATCTGCGGACCGAGGTGGAGATTTATCGCAATACCTTCGGCCGACATATCGATGGCCGTTTCCTGCCGCGGGTGCTGCACAACTTTGCCCGGATTATTATCGCCACCCGGATGAACAAGAGTTCCCCGGCGATGATGGAATGGATCGGTCATCCGGCTCGCTACAGCAGTTACTGTGATGAGAATCTGCAGCTGCTGAAGATGGAGATTTACACCGGGAATATCCCCGAATGGTTGCAGCAGAGCGATCGCAAAGGGTTGACTGCCCGCCGGCGTCGCCGGATTATCGCCGAGTCGGAACATGAAGGGATCACGGGATTTTCCGGGCGCGATTCGATTCGCATTTTCAGTGAGCTTTATTCGACCTATGCCAAAGAGGGGTCGATGATCGATATGGCCACTCTGTACAGTTTTTTCAGCAAACACGAGGAGTGGATGAAGTTGATCCCTGATGGTTTCATCGATTCTCTGCTGCATATGTATAACTACACCATTATGCAGGAAATCAAGGAATCGCTTTATTACTACAACGAAGAGCAAATTGCCCGGGATCTGAAAAATTACATCTATGCGGTTAATTTTGAAAAGGACATGCAGGTTGACAGCATTTACACTGGAGACCGGCTGAAAATTGGTGAAGAGTTTTTTGCCCCGATCGAATCACGTTTAATTTCCGGATCTACGGATCGTGAGCGTGTGCTTGTTTTCCGTAAAGGGATTCAGAGAGAATATGCCGGTCGAACCCTGACTCAGGAATTGCGTCTGGAAGGAAAAGATCTCAGTGAGACCAAGCTTTATCAGAACCTTTATGAGCGCTATGTTCATCATCTCAAGGACAAGGTTTTGGAGCCCTTCCTTGAAAATGAAAATTTCCGGCGGGCTATCAAGGACTTTGGCAGTGAAGACTTCAAGACCTACGACGACCGCATCCGTAACGATGTCAGCTTTTTGATGGATAACCTCTGTGAGAAGTTTAAATATTCAAAACTGGGCGCCAAAGAGGTGTCTATTTACCTGATTGACAATGAACTGGCGCAAAAATTTTCAAAAAATCCTGATCTGAACACTTAGATTTGGTCATCCACTTAACTCAAATTGGGCCCTGATTAGTCGCTCGCAAAACGAAAACAGAAGTTTTTTTTTGCCACAGACACACACGGACAACCCCCTTTTTTCTTTGCTCTGCGTTAAAATCTCAGGATTTTGCCGCCTCGAATCTGTTCATGAGCGCCAGCAACAGACCGAGAGAAATAAACGCTCCCGGCGGCAGGATCATCAACAGAACCGGTTGGTATGCGGTGCCGAAGAGGCTGAAGCCGAGCAGTTCACCCGCCCCGAAAATTTCCCGCACGGATCCGAGGATAAACAGTGCCAGGGTAAATCCGAGCCCCATTCCGAGGCCATCCACTGCTGAGTCGATAACCGGTCGTTTAGAAGCAAAGGCTTCGGCACGCCCGAGAATCAGACAGTTGACCACGATCAAGGGAATAAAGATGCCCAGTGCCTGGTAGAGACCGTAGATCCAGGCTTCCATGCAGAGCTGAACCACGGTGACAAAGGTGGCGATAATGATGATAAAGGCCGGAATCCGCACTTTGGGGGGAATCAGCTTGCGCAAGATAGCGACAACCGTATTCGAGCAGACCAGCACAAAGGTGGAAGCCAGGCCCATCCCCAAGCCGTTTTCGGCACTGGTGGTGACGGCCAGCAGCGGACACATGCCGAGCAGCAGTTTGAAGACGGCGTTTTCTTTCCAGATCCCTTTGCTGAAAATTTTAACTAAACTCATTGCTGACCCCCTTCGGCCAGAATCTTTGCCTTGTTGTCGCGGTAGAATTCCAGCCCTTTTTTGACTGCTCCGACAATCGCTCGCGGCGAGATCGTTGCCCCGGTGATCTGCTCGAATTCGCCACCGTCCTTTTTCACGCGCCAGTCGACATTGTCAAGGTTTTTCCCCTTAAAGAGATCCTTGAACCAGTGTTCTTCAATTTTGCTGCCCAGCCCCGGGGTTTCGGCATGGGCGAGAATTTCGATGGCGTTGACCTGTTGCTCGGGATCGACGCCGACCATGATCTCGATATTGCCGGTGTAGCCATCGGGAGCAATAACCTTGAAGGCGGTCCCGACCAGTTGGTTCGCTTTACGGGCGCGGTAAAATACCACATTAACCGGTGCACCCTTTTTGTCGACTCCGTTCTGCAGGGGAACAATATCGGTATCGGGGCTGTTATCAAATTCCGGCAACACGGCACTCAACGCCTTCAGCATCTGTAAACGGCGCTGCTCCTTGATCGGTTCACGGGTGGCACTTTCGACCAGTGACAGGAGCAGCCCGGCGCAGGCGGCGATCAGGGTCAGGGTTATCAGCAGGCGGCTCATCTCTTTCATCTTGATTTTTCCCTTCCGCCTCAAGCTTTTTGTTCCACCTGCCCGTAAATTTTCGGGCGGGTATAGCGATCGATAAGCGGGGTACAGGCGTTCATCAGCAGGATGGCGAAGGAAACCCCTTCCGGGTAGCCGCCGAACAGGCGGATCAACACCGTCAACAGTCCGCAGCCGAAACCAAAAATCAGCATCCCCTTGTCCGTGATCGGTGAAGTGACCATGTCGGTGGCCATGAAAAAGGCCCCGAGTATCAGCCCGCCGGTGATCAGGTGGAACAACGGGTTCGGGTATTTGCTCGGGTCGAGCAGCCAGAAAATCCCACCGATGATCAGCACGGTGCCGATAAAACTGATCGGGATGTGCCAGCTGATGACCTTTTTGAAGAGCAGGAAAAATCCGCCAAGCAGCAGAACCAGGGCCGAAACCTCACCTAGGCTGCCGGCCATGTTGCCGAAAAAATAGTTGCCGAAGCCGCTGGTGGCCATCTCCGGCAGTTTGCCGGTCAACATTACCGCGGTTTTCATCTCCCCCAGGGGGGTGGCGGCGGTGACCGCATCGATCCCGGAACCGATGGGTGCCGGGGTTGTCCAGCTGGTCATCTGCACCGGAAAGGAGATCAACAGAACCACCCGGGCAACCAGTGCCGGATTAAAGGGGTTGTAGCCGAGACCGCCGTAGATCTGCTTGCCGATCAGGATGGCAATGGCCGCACCGAGTAGCGACATCCACCAGGGGGTGGAAGGGGGCAGGTTGAGGGCCAGCAGGATACCGGTCAGCGCAGCGCTGCCGTCAACCAGGGTCAGCGGCTGCTTCATCAGTTTACAGCTGAGGGCTTCAAAAGCCATGCAGCCGAGGGTGCAGATCAGCAGTACGCTCAAAGCAGGCAGACCGAAAAGGTAGATCGACAGGGCGGTCGCCGGAAGCAGGGCGTAAATGACCAGACGCATCACCTTGTCGGTGGTTTCGCCGCTGTGGATATGGGGCGAAGATGACAGATAAAGCGGATTTTCCACGTCAGATCTTCCTTCTCTTGGCCATGATGCCACCCTTGGCGTGGCGGATCGACTGAACCAGCGGTAACGTCGCCGGGCAGATATAGGTACAGCAGCCGCACTCGATACAATCGAGAGCGTTATAGTTTTCCGCTGCGTCGATCATCTCAAGGCGGGCATAAGCCGCGATGGTGGTCGGTTGCAGGTGAATCGGGCAGACACCGATACAGCGGCCGCAGCGGATGCAAGGCCCGGCCGGCATTTTCGGCAGATCCTCTTCGCGGAACACCAGCACTCCCGAGGTACCGCGAATCGCCGGGACATCAAGCGAAAGTTGCGTCTGGCCCATCATCGGCCCACCCATGATGATCTTGGCCGGTTCGCCATTGAGGCCGCCGCACTGATCAACCAGGTACTGCAAGGGAGTGCCGATGGTAATCCGCAGGTTTTTCGGTTCGACAATCCCCGGCCCGGTGATGGTGGCGATCCGCTCGACGAGCGGCCGTCCAAGGCGCACGGCATCGCTGATGGCGGCCGCGGTTCCGACGTTTTGTACCACCACTCCGCAATCCATCGGCAAACCGCCGGAGGGCACCTGACGGCCGGTGCAGGCATTGATCAACTGCTTTTCCGCGCCCTGCGGGTACCTGACTTTGAGGGGTTGCACCTGGATGTTGTGCGCTGCGCAGTCGCGGGTCAGCTTCTCGATGGCGTCCGGTTTGTTGACTTCGATACCGATGATCGCCTGGTCGATGCCGAGTACCTTGCGCAGGATGTTGATGCCGTCAATGATCCGTTCGCTCTCTTCGAGCATCAGTCGGTGGTCGGCGGTCAAAAAGGGTTCACACTCGACACCGTTGAGGATCAGGGTGTCGATGGTTTTTTCTTCCGGCGGAGACAGTTTGACATGCGTCGGGAAGGTTGCCCCGCCCATGCCGACGATCCCGGCATCACGAATCAGGTTTTTCAGACTATCAACATCGAGCTGTTCCGGGTCATTTTGCCGCAGTGATTCATGCCACTGATCAAGTCCGTCCGGCTTGATGACCACCGCAGGGAGTTCCCGCCCCATGGGATGCAGGCGCGGTTCAACGGCGATCACTTCCCCCGAGGTCGAGGCGTGAATCGGCACCGAGACAAAGCCGTTGGCATTGGCGATAACCTGCCCCTTTTTAACCTGATCACCGACCGCAACACAGATATCAGCCGGGGCACCAATGTGTTGGGCCGCCGGGATGATCAACTCCTCCGGCAGGGGACAACGCTCGATCGGTTTGTGGGCAGAATATTCTTTACTGTCCGGCGGATGCAGCCCACCGCTAAAACTTTTCAGCTTCATCTTTTATGCAAATCCTTTCAGGCGGCCGGATGCTTGACTGGAACGGTCGCTGGAGGGAAGCTGCTCCCCTCCGGGTAGCCGGTACTGAAATCGCGGATACATTTGGTCGGACATTTTTCGATTGCCGCCGCCGCATTCTCGATATGCTCGTAATCGGCGAAAGCGAGAAAGTTTTCGACGACATAGGCTTCGGGGACGGTCTTTTTGCAGATGTGGCAGCCGATGCAGCCGATCTGGCAGTATTTGCGGATCAAGGCACCCTTGTCGTGACTGTTGCAGAGGACATGTACGGTTGCTTTGAGCGGCACCATTTTGATCACCTGCCGTGGACAGACAGCGACACATTTTTCACAGCCGGTACACTTTTCCCGGTTGATCACCGCCAGATTTTCGGCGGTCATTTCGATGGCGCCGAAGGGGCAGGCGCGTTCACAGGAACCGAGGCCAAGGCAGCCGCCGGGGCAGGTTTTGGGCCCATCGGCCAGTTTCTGTGCGGCGTTGCAGTCCTGTAATCCGAGGTAGCGGTATTTATTGGTTGCCTTGCGGTTGTCACCCTGGCAGGCCACGATCGCCACCTGTGGTTCGATGGTGATGGCTTCGATGCCGAGGATATCGGCAATGGCTTCAACAGTCTCGCTTCCGCCGGGGGTGCAGAGGTTGGGAGCGATGGTTCCCTCAGCCACCCCTTTGGCATAACCGGAACAGCCGGGGAGACCGCAGGCGCCGCAGTTGACACCGGGAAGCACTTCGAGGATCGCCAGTTCGCGCGGATCGACTTCGACGGCGAACTTTTTGGCGGCGAGACCCAGGGTGGCTGCTGCAACGAGGCCGATACCACCAATACTTAATACTGCTGCAAGCATTATATTATATATTCTCCGAAAAGGATCGGGCGGGGCCGATCCCTGAAATCTTTAACTTCTCAGCCTTTGACGAGCCCGGCAAAACCCATGAATGCCAGTGACAGCAGGCCGGCAGTAACCAAAGCAACCGCGGTGCCGCGAAAACACTTCGGCACCGGACAGAGGTCGATTCGCTCACGCAGCCCGGCGAACAGTACCATCGCCAGGGTGAAACCGAGCCCGGCTCCCATGGCAAAGACCACCGATTCGATAAAGCTGTAGCTCTTTTGGATGTTCAGCACGGCGACACCGAGTACGGCGCAGTTGGTGGTAATCAGCGGCAGAAAAATGCCCAATGATTGGTAGAGGACCGGGCTGGTCTTCTGAATCACCATCTCCACCAGCTGTACCAGTGATGCGATGACGAGGATAAAGGCGATGGTTTGCAGGTATTCAATACCGAAGGGGATCAGTACCAGGTACTGGATAAACCAGGTGACGACCGCAGCGACAGTCATGACAAAGATAACGGCCATTCCCATGCCGAGCGCCGTTTCAACTTTTTTCGACACGCCCAGAAAAGGACAAATGCCGAGAAACCGCGCCAGGACAAAGTTGTTGACAAAAACCGCACTGATCAGAATCAGTAAAAGCTCAACCATGAAAGCACTCCCGAAACCCGCTGTAAATGGTAAGACCACTTGTTTTTAATGGAGGAGGGATTATTTGTCAAATGATTTGTTTATTAGCGAAATATGGAGATATTCAGTTTTTAAAATGTTTCAGGGATGCATGGAATCTCATTTTCCCTGGAGCGGCCATTTCAATAATTAAAGGATGCCCATGTGCTCGCTCAGGCAGGTTCGGGGCGTGGTACAATTCTAAATGTCAGGTTTTAAAAGACAGGGTCCGGAGATCTGCTAGAATGATTATTTGTGCCTTTATCTAAACTTACCTGACGTCTGGTGTTATTGTTGATCCAGCCTCTCGAGCAAGGATCTGTGCCTGAATGCGCGGGTCAGAGGCTATGGAAGTGGTGGGCTGACGGCAGCAGCGATTATAACGGAAAGGAATTCAAGCGAGATGGCGAAAGAGATTCGTTCTCTGAATGCAGATTTTGATCTGAATGACCCGAGTCTCTATCTCAACCGGGAACTCAGCTGGCTGGAGTTCAATAAACGAGTTTTATGTCAGGCCGCTGATCGCGAGAAGCCGTTGCTCGAGCATGTCAAGTTTCTGGCCATTGCCGGTTCGAATATGGACGAGTTTTTCATGAAGCGGATCGGCGGTTTCAAGCAACTCGTTGCCGCCAATGTTCAGAAACTAACCGTTGATGGGCGTACCCCGCAGCAGCAGATCGATGAGTGCTTTGCGGTGATTCGCGAAGACCTGGATGAAAAAGAGCAGGTTATTGCGGACATTTTTACTGAGCTGAAAAAGGTTGGAATCGAGATTCTGGCCTATGATGAATTGTCCGCGCAGGAAGCGGAAGAATTGCGAGATCATTTTTACGACAATATTTTTCCACTGATCACGCCGCAGTCGGTCGGTCCGGCCCATCCCTTTCCTTTTATCTCCAATCTGTCCTTGAATCTGCTGGTCACCTTACGCTATCCCGGTGAAAAGGAAAGTTCGCTGGCCCGGGTCAAGGTGCCGGTCGGTGCCGGGGTCAACCGTTTTCAACAGGTTGGCAACGGGGACCGGTTTGTCCTGCTCGAAGAGGTGCTGGAGAATAATCTTGATCTGTTGTTTCCGGGGATGGAAATTCTCAGCTGCGAACTGTTCCGCGTGACTCGCAATGCCAACACCAGCAAGGAGGAAGAGCACGCCGATGACCTGATGGCAATGATCGAGAGTACCTTGCGTCATCGCAAGTTTGCACCGATTGTGCGCTTACAAGTCAAGCCGGAGATCGCTCCTTTGTCTCGTGGGCGTCTGGCGGCAGACCTGGGTCTGGACGAAGAACAGGATGTTTTCGCCGCGGCAGGGATGCTCGGTCTGTGTGACCTTTGGGAACTTTACCGATTGGAGTGCCCGGAACTGAAAATTGCTCCTCATCACCCGATTGATCATCCGCTGTTGACCAAGGAGCGGAACATTTTTCACACCATCCGCGATCACCGGGCGATTTTACTGCAGCATCCCTACGAATCCTTCGCCTCTTCGGTGGGGCGTTTTCTCTATGAGGCGGCGACTGATCCGAAGGTGCGTGGGATTAAGATGATTCTTTACCGCACCGCCCCCGACAGCGAGATTATCAAGTTTCTGATTCGTGCTGCGCAGAACGGGAAACAGGTCGCGGTCGTTGTCGAGTTGAAAGCCAGCTTTGACGAGCAAGTCAATATCAAGTTGGCCAGCCGCATGGAAGAGGCGGGCATCCATGTCACTTACGGGGTGGTCGGGCTGAAAACCCATGCCAAGGTGATCTTGGTGCTTCGCCAGGATTTCAAGGGGCTGAGGCGCTATGTGCACATCGGCACCGGCAACTATCACCCGGTGACCGCGCGACTCTATTCTGATTTGGGAATATTTCTTTACGATAAAGAGATTGGTCGGGATGCGACCGAACTGTTTAATTACCTGACGACCGGTTTTACTCCCAAGCGCAGCTATACGCAACTGTTGCCGGCCCCGAAAATTCTCAAGAAGGCGCTGCTGGATAAAATCAACCGCGAAATTGGCCGGCACTCTGCTGAAACACCCGCTTTGATCCGCTTTAAAATGAATGCTCTGGAGGATGTCGATATCGTCAAGGCGCTTTACCGTGCCTCCCAGGCCGGGGTCAAGGTCGAGCTGCTGGTGCGTGACAGCTGCCGCATTCGTCCCGGGATTCCCGGATTGTCGGAAAATATCCGGGTGGTTTCAATTGTCGGCCGATTTCTGGAACATGCGCGGGTCTTTTACTTTCAGAACGGTGGCGATGAAGAATTTCTGATCGGTTCAGCGGATGCCATGAAACGGAACCTGGAACATCGGGTGGAAACCCTGGTGCCGATTCCTAACGAAGGCATGCGCGAGCAGCTGCGGGAATTTCTCGATCTGCAGCTGAATGATCAAGTCAGTGCCTGGGAGCTACAGTCGGATGGCCGCTACCGGTTGGTCAATCCGCAGGTACGCAAAGGTGAGGACGGTTGCCAGGAGAAACTGATCAAACTGGCAGAGAAACGTCGGCACGAAGTGCAGCGCTTGCGCAAGCGAAAATCGCGCCAGGCCGGGGAACCCGGGAGGCTGCCGGACTATTCGGAGCGAAGCGAAAATTTGGAAGTTTGAGGCCGGATTTTGGCTTGTTTGAGAGCCCATGGCTGTAGCTATGGGCCGAAAAGGAGAGCTAAATAACCGAATTTGCAGTCGGTTCATGGAGGGTTCGACAGCCTCTTAAGCGGCTCAACGGTAAATTCTTCCGCAGGAGAGCCTCGGGTGTCAGGTTTTTCCCTTGACAGTTATGTTGCCGGTGGCTACAGTACGCCGTTGCGGCGCTGTTTCTGCGCCTGCAATTTGTTCAATTATGTCGATAGGAGATAGAAACAATGTATGCGGTGATCAAGACCGGAGGAAAACAGTACAAAGTTTCCGAAGGCGACCTGCTCAAGGTCGAAAAGATCGACGGCGCAGTCGGTGAGACTGTCGAACTCGATCAAGTCCTCATGGTCGGTGGCGCAGAGGTTAAACTCGGAACACCTCTCGTACCAGGTGCCAAAGTCAAGGCACAGATCGTTGCCCAGGAAAAAGACAAGAAAATTCTTGTCTTCAAATCCAAGCGGCGCAAAGGGTACCGTAAAAAATACGGCCACCGTCAACCCATTACCCGACTCAAAGTCGCGGCAATCGAAGCTTAAGGAGGCGATCTCATGGCTCATAAGAAAGCTGCCGGTAGTTCCAGAAACGGTCGCGACAGTGCGGGCAAACGTCTCGGAGTGAAGCGCTTCGGTGGTCAGGAAGTGACCGCCGGTTCCATTCTGGTCCGCCAGCGCGGCACGACTTTTCACCCCGGCAACAACGTCGGTTGCGGCAAGGACTACACCCTGTTCGCGCTGGTTGACGGCGTGGTCAAGTTTGAAGTCAAGGCCAAAGGGCGTAAGCAGATCAGCGTTTACACTGCCTGATCAGCTCCTGCCCATGAACGCAAAAAAACCCGGTGCTGCTAATGCGGCCACCGGGTTTTTTCCTTTTGTGGCAAGGCGACTCGTTGCTGCGTTACGCTCAGTATCCAATTTAAAGTTATGGCGACTCCGCTTCGCCCTGAAATGTCTGCAAGTCTTGTCGCAGACGCGTCTTTACCGTTGGGGTGTCGCGGGTTAGGAAAAAAGCTATGAAGTTTGTCGATCAGGTCATAATTGAGGTCAAAGCCGGGGATGGTGGGCGCGGTTGCGTCTCCTTCCGCCGTGAAAAATTCGTTCCCAAGGGTGGGCCCGACGGGGGTGATGGCGGCAAGGGGGGGAATATCTTTTTTGTTGTCGATACCGCCTTGACGACCCTGCTTGACTATCGTTATATGCGCCATTGCAAGGCCAAGAACGGTGCGCCAGGGCTGGGCAAGACCATGCATGGGAAAAATGGTGAATCTCTTGAACTGCGGGTGCCGTCGGGAACGCTGGTTTACGACGACGAAAGCGGTGAACTGCTGGCCGATCTGATCGAGACGGGTGAACCGATTCTGTTTCTGCCCGGTGGCCAGGGTGGCCGGGGTAATGCCCGCTTTGCCACCAGTACCAACCGGGCACCGCGTCATGCCCAGCCGGGGATTGCCGGTGAAACCAAGCAACTGCGCCTGGAATTGAAGCTGCTCGCTGACGTTGGTCTGGTGGGGTTGCCGAATGCCGGCAAGTCGACCCTGATTTCGGCCGTTTCGGCGGCCAAACCGAAGGTTGCCGATTATCCCTTTACCACTTTGGTGCCGAACCTCGGCGTGGTTCCGTACGGCGGCTACAAAACCATGGTGATTGCTGACATTCCCGGGCTGATTGCCGGAGCCAGCGAAGGGCATGGTCTGGGGACCCGTTTTTTGCGCCACGTCGAGCGGACCGACCTGTTTCTGCATCTGGTTGACCTGAGTTGTATGCAGAGTGGTGATCCGTTTGAGAATTTCCAGATGATCAACAACGAACTGCGTAACTATGATGAGTCGCTGGCGCAAAAGCCTCAGTTGGTGGTCTTGACCAAGATGGATGTCCCCGAGGTCAGGGAACAGGCGGAACAGTTAACAGGTCACTTTGAGTCACTCGGCTTCCCGGTTTTTCCGATCTCTGCAGTGACA
Source organism: Desulfuromonadaceae bacterium (assembly GCA_030595055.1). Classification (GTDB taxonomy): domain Bacteria; phylum Desulfobacterota; class Desulfuromonadia; order Desulfuromonadales; family Geopsychrobacteraceae; genus Malonomonas. The sequence continues at coordinate 13,030 of JAUVEB010000013.1, read as the reverse complement.
GGTGAAGGGCTCAAAGCGCTGATTTTTTCCCTGGGCGAGGAACTGGATCGCCGCCGCGAGAGGGAATCGGCTTCAGGTCAACTTGACACCGATCCGGACTGGGGCTAGTCTGCTGCGGTTCACAATATGCAGCAGTAAATTTTATGTAACTGTTCAGAACGGGTGCTGTATGTGCCGGTGCCGCCCATTCCGAGGACCGCCGATTGAATGAATAGCGACCCACGCCCTCCGGGCGAATTTTCATAGAGTAACTTTTGATTTCAACAGTACGTGATTTCAGGTACTTACCTTGAAGTTACTCAGAAGATGGCCATCTCCGGGACTTGTCTGTCGCCATCCGGGCGACAGACACCCTTTCCATGGGCATCACCAACACATCTTGCTGAACAGTTACCAATTTTATTTATCCTGATGATGAATTGAGGGGATATGCGCGAGGCATTACTTGCCCATGTAAAACGGGTGGTGGTCAAGATCGGCAGTGGTGTGATTTCCAATGCGGCCGGGCTGGAAAATCAGCAGCTGGCGGCCATTTCTGAAGACATCTGTACTCTGCTCGACCGGGGTTTGGAAGTGATCCTGGTGTCCTCCGGTGCGGTGGCGGCCGGTAAAGGCCAGCTGGGTATCACCGGACGGCCGCAGACGATCCCGCAAAAACAGGCGGCTGCCGCCATTGGCCAGACCCTGATTATCCGGGCCTATAAAGAGACCTTTCTCGCCCGTGATTATAACGTCGCCCAGGTGTTGCTGACCCGTGATGACCTGTCGAACCGCCGTCGTTACCTGAATGCCCGTAACACCATGATGACCTTGCTGGAATATGGCGTCACGCCGGTTGTCAATGAGAACGACACCGTTGTTGTTGAAGAAATTCGTTTCGGTGATAATGATAATCTTTCTGCTTTGGTGACAAGTTTGGTCGAAGCCGACCTGCTGATTATTCTCTCCGATGTCGACGGGCTTTACGATAGCAATCCGCTAGATAACCCCCGGGCAGAATTGATCCCGGAAGTGGAACGGGTGACTCCGGCCATAGAGGCCATGGGGGGAAGTTCACGGGGACCTCTCGGCACCGGTGGCATGATCACCAAGCTCAAGGCGGCGAAAAAGGCGGCGTTAAGTGGCGTCGGGACGTTGATTGTTAACGGCCGCAGTCCGCATATCCTGCCGCGAATTTTTGCCGGAGAAGAGGTAGGAACCTATGTTCTGCCGGCTCAATCAAGGTTGACGGCGAGAAAACAGTGGATTGCTTTTTCCAAGAAGCCGCGTGGTAAATTGCTGATTGATGAAGGTGGCCGGCAGGCGGTGATCAAACGTGGCAAGAGCTTGTTGCCATCGGGAATTTGTGGAGTTGACGGTGGTTTTGAGCGGGGGGATGCCGTGCGACTTTGCGATCGGGACGGTCACGAATTTGCCCGCGGAGTGGTCAGTTATTCGCTGGCGGAAACGCTCCAGATCATGGGAAAACAGTCTGTCGAGATTGAGAAGATCCTCGGCTACAAATATCGGGATGAGGTGGTTTGCCGGGACAACCTGGTGTTGACCGTTGCAGGAAAAGAGGAGATTGAGTGATGGCTGTGCGGGAAGAGATGCTGGAACTGGCAAAAGCGGCGCAACGGGCGTCGCGACAAATGGCGATTTTGTCGTCGGGGGTGAAAAATGAGCTGCTGCTGAAAATGGCTGCTGCTCTGGAGACCGCCGAAGCGGACCTGCGACAGCAGAATGAAAAAGACCTGCAGGCCGCCCGTGACCGGGGCATGGCAGCGGCGATGCTTGATCGTCTGACGTTGACTCCGGAACGGATCAAGGCGATGGCCGATGGTTTGCGTGAAGTCGCGGCATTACCCGATCCGGTTGGTGAAATTACCGGCATGTGGCTGCGTCCAAACGGCATCCAGGTCGGTCGCCAACGGATTCCACTCGGGGTGATCGGTATCATCTACGAATCGCGTCCCAATGTTACCGCTGATGCGGCGGGCCTCTGCTTGAAGAGCGGCAATGCCGTGGTGCTGCGAGGGGGGTCGGAGGCGATCCATTCAAATATGGCGATCGGCAGTATTCTGCAACAGGTTATGGAAGAAATGAGTCTGCCGAGAGCGGCCCTGCAGGTAGTTACGACCAGTGATCGCAACGCGGTCACCGAACTGCTTAAATTGGAAGAGCAGATTGACCTGATCATCCCGCGAGGCGGTGAGGGGTTGATCCGTTTTGTTGCCGAAAACTCCCGCATTCCGGTCATCAAACACTACAAGGGGGTCTGTCACACTTACGTCGATGCTGCTGCGGACCTGCAGATGGCGGAAGAGATCTGTCTCAACGCCAAGGTGCAGCGGCCCGGGGTCTGTAATGCGATGGAAACCCTGCTGATCCATCAGGATGTTGCTGAAAGGTTTTTGCCGCAGATTGTTGCGGCGATGCGCAAGGCAGGTGTTGAATTGCGCGGCTGCGAAAAGGCCCGACAGATCGTTGCCGACCTGGTCCCGGCCACCGCAGAGGACTGGCATGCCGAGTATCTGGAGTTGATCCTGGCGGTGCGTGTTGTTGAAAGCTATGAAAAGGCGAAAGAGCACATCGAAACCTACGGTTCTTTACACACCGAGGTGATTGTTACCGACAGTTATCCATGTTCCCAACGCTTCCTGCGTGAGATCAACTCAAGTGTGGTGATGGTGAATGCTTCGTCCCGGTTTTCCGATGGTAACCAGTTGGGACTGGGTGCCGAGATCGGCATTTCGACCTCCAAGCTGCATTCTTTCGGTCCCATGGGATTGGAAGATCTGACGACGCGTAAATTCATCGTCTTGGGTCATGGTCAAGTCAGACATTGATGGGCGGCACTGATGCGTATCGGCATTCTCGGTGGTACTTTTAATCCGATCCATTTCGGTCATCTGCATATTGCCGAAGAGGTATTGAAGAGCTGTGCTCTCGACCAGATCTGGTTTCTTCCGACCTGTCAGCCTCCCCACAAAGAGTTGGCGGTCGAGGTGTCTTTTTCGGATCGCCTGGCAATGGTCGCAGCAGCGGTGGTTGATGAAGAACGTTTCGTCGCCTGTGACCTGGAGGGGCGGCGCGGCGGCCCCAGCTACTCGGTCGAAACTCTGGAACAGTTGCGTCGGACGTTTCCGTTGCATGACTTTTATTTCATTATGGGGCTCGATTCCTTTCAGGAGATCGGTCTCTGGAAAAATTACCCACGTCTCTTTGAACTGGCCCACTTGGTTGTCACGGCCAGGCCCGGATTTTCCGGTTCTCTCCGGCAATTGCTGCCGGTTGCTATCGCAGATCGCTTCTGCTATGATGCCAAATCCAAAAATCTGGCGCATGCAGCGGGGTTTTCGGTCTTTTCCGTCACCCATACCAGCCGGGACATTTCATCGACAGCGGTGCGAAAGCTGCTGCTGCTGGGGGGTGATGTGAGAGAATTAATCCCGGCGGCAGTTTATGAATATATCAGGCGGCATCATCTCTACCGGAATGCTTGAGACGTTGCCCGGGAAACGTCTGTCGCGTTATTGTCTTTGTTTAAAGGATTGAACTTGCAAGCAAGAGAAATTGCCCTGAAGGCTGTTGAATATGCTCTGGATAAAAAGGGCTTCGACCTGAAACTGCTGGAAGTCATAGAGCTGTCGTCGCTGACCGATTACCTGCTGTTGGTTTCGGGTCGTTCCGATCGTCAGGTACAGGCCATTGCAGAGAACATCAAGCTTGAGCTGAAGAACCGAGAAGAAATCCTGCCGCTGGCGATTGAGGGGATGAGCCAGGGACGTTGGGTGTTGCTTGATTATGGCGGGGTCATGGTGCATGTCTTTCAGCAGTCGGTGCGTGAGTTTTATGATCTCGAGGGTCTTTGGAGTGAGGCTCCGGAAGTGCCGCTTGAGCGGACCGACGCCGGGTGAAACTGCGGCTGGTTTGTGTCGGCAAACTGGCAGAGATCTGGCAACGGGAGGCTGCTGAGGAATATGCCGGCCGGTTGCAGCGATATTTCTCATTTGAGGTCATCGAACTGAAGGAAGAAAAGGGGGGGCGCAAGGGGGATATCCCCGGTTTGCTCAGACGCGAAGGGGGAAGGATTCTGGCCAAGGTTCCCGATTCGTCCTTTCTGGTTGTTTTGGATGAGCGTGGCCGCAGTCTCGGTTCCGAGCAGCTGGCGACAAAGCTGGGAGAAGAAATGTTGCATGGCGGCCGCGACTGGTGCTTGTTGATCGGTGGTCCCTACGGGCTCGATCCGGAGCTGCGGCGCCGGGCGGACTTGTTGCTTTCCCTGTCGAAAATGACTTTTACTCACCAGATGGCAAGAATATTTTTATTGGAACAACTTTACCGCAGTAGTACTATCCTGCGGAATGAACCCTATCATAATCGTTAGTTTTGCAGGACAGCTCAGGAGTCGGAAGGTAAGATGGAAGAAGAACAGCTGCGGGAAATCAGGAAAAACCTATTGAAAATGCGCGAAGAAGTTCTGCTCGAAGCAGAACGGGCGTATGCTGCTTCGCAATCGCTGGGAAAAGACGGTGTCCCGGATATCGGCGATATGTCGTCGAACAGTTATAGTCAAGAAGTATTGATGAATTTAAGTGAGACACAGCGCGTTCGGGTTCGTGATATCGACGCTGCTCTTGACCGGATGGATAAGGGTGTTTACGACCTTTGCGCTCGTTGTGAAGAGGAAATCCCAAGTCGTCGGATGGAAGTTCGTCCTTTTTCCCGTTATTGTGTTGACTGTAAGTCAGAAGTCGAAAAATTCGGTGAATAACAACCGCTGATCGCACCTTTCGGGTGCCGCCTGGAGATGACCATGATTGTTGTTGCTCTGTTCGTGTTCGTGTTTATTCTTTTTGCCGTCGGGTTCCTTTATTTCTGGGGGATCAATCCGGGGGTGGTCACGGTGTTTCTGACCAGTGAGCAGAGCTTTACCCTGCCGACGGCCATCATGATGATCTGCGTGCTGCTGATCGGCTTGTTGCTCGGCAACGGGGTCCACATCCTCAGTGCTGTTGCCAGCTCTTTGGGTTGCTGGCGCGGTGGTCGGCGGAGAAAGAAAGCTGAGGAGGTCAGTGCCATCTATCGCAGCGGGGTCGGACGATTGCTCTCCGGTGATCTGAAAAAGGCCAGAAGCCTGTTAGGGAAAGCTCTGGATCGCGATCCAGAACGGGTTGACAGCCATCTGGCTCTGGCCAGTGTTGCTGAACAGGACGGTAACCGGCAGGAAGCGATCGAGCTGTTACAAAAGGCGCGTAAACTCGATCCCAAAGGGATTGAAATCCTCTTCAAGCTGGCGCTGATTTTTCAGGATGTCGGTCGCCGCGAAGAGGCGATGGGGGTTTACAAGGAACTGCTCACCAACGATGCGAATAACCGCAAGGCGATGCGCGCCCTGCGTGACCTGCAGATTGATCTGGGCAGTTGGCAGGACGCCTTGGCACTGCAGAAGCGGATTGTCAAGGCCACCTCTTCCGGTCCCCGGGTTGAAGATGAAAAGCGGCAATTGCTGCAACTGCGCTACGAGGTGGCCCGTACCGCCCTGGTGGACGGTGAGGTGGAACAGGCTGCTGAGGAGTGTCGCGATCTGATCAAGCGGGCTGCTGAATTCACTCCGGCGCGGGTGACTCTCGGGGATGCTTACCGCCAACTGAAGCGGGATAGCGATGCCGCCCAGGTTTATCAGGACGGTTACAAGGCTTTGAAAAAGAGCGTTTTCCTCGCCCGCCTGGAAGACCTTTATATCGGTGCCGAAGATCCAGCGGCACTACTTTCCTTCTATCGCAGCCAGATGCAGGACGATAGCGATGATCTGCTGCTGAAACTCTATCTGGGCCGTCTTTGTCTGCGGCTGGAAATGGTGGACGAGGCGCTGCAGCATCTGATTGACCTTGAAGCCAGCGGTATTGAATTCCCTCAGCTCCACCTGCTGTTGGCCGAAGCTCATCGGCGGCGCAACAAAATTGATCAAGCGGTGGTTGAATACCAGCGTGCTCTGGGCATCGACAGTCACCTGTCCCTTGGTTTTGTTTGTGAGGTCTGTGGTGCCAAGCAGGATGAATGGCTGAGTCGCTGTCCGGAGTGCAAAGCTTGGGATTCCTTGGTACTGCCCGAGCGAAAACAGATTCAGGATGCCAAACCGGTGGAGGGTCCAAAGGCGATCCCGCACGGGCAGAGGGATGACTAAATGACCGTAGGGCCGGTGGCGCTGGTCATTCTTGATGGCTGGGGGATCAGTGACCGTTGCGACGGCAATGCCGCTTGCCTGGCAAAAACACCGACCATGGATAGCTTGCGGCGTGACTGGCCGAGTGGGCAGCTCGGGGCTTCCGGTCGCAATGTTGGGTTACCGGACGGGCAGATGGGAAATTCCGAGGTCGGGCACTTGAATATCGGCGCCGGGCGGATCGTTTATCAGGATTTGACGCGCATCAGCCTGGCCATTGAAGACGGCAGCTTGTTCAAGAATGCGGCCTTGCTTGAACTTTGCGAGAAGCTTGTTGTCAGCGGTGGTAAACTGCATCTACTTGGACTGTTGTCCGATGGCGGCGTCCATTCCCACAATACCCACCTCTACGCACTGGTGCGCATGGCTAAGAAAATCGGCGTCCAGGATGTCTGCATCCATGCTTTCATGGATGGCCGTGATACGCCGCCGAAAAGCGGTTCCAGTTACTTGCAGCAACTGGAAAAGGAGCTTGCCGACATCGGCCTTGGTCGAATTGTCACGATTAGCGGCCGTTACTGGGCCATGGATCGTGATAATCGCTGGGAGCGAGTGGAAAAAGCCTACCTGATGTTGACCGAAGGAATCGGTCAGCAGGCTGCCGACTCGGCCGAAGCGATTTCTTCTGCCTATGCCGCGCAGCAGACCGATGAGTTTGTTGAGCCTTGGGTGATCGGCTCTACCGGAACCATTGATGATGGTGATGGCGTGTTGTTTTTTAATTTCCGTGCCGACCGGGCCCGGGAGATAACCCGTGCCTTGACCGAGACCGGTTTTTCCGGTTTCAACCGCAACAAAATTCCGCAACTGATCGATTATGTCTGCCTGACCGAGTACGATGAGACTTTTGCCCTGCCGGTTGCCTTCCGGTCGGAAACTTATCCGGATATCCTTGCCGAGGTGGTATCAAAGGCGGGTCTTAAACAGCTCAGGATTGCTGAAACAGAAAAGTATGCACATGTGACCTTCTTCTTTAATGGCGGCATAGAACATGCTTGGGAGGGGGAAGATCGGGTGTTGATCCCGTCCCCGCAGGATGTTGCCACCTATGATCTGAAGCCGGAGATGAGCGCTTTTGCGGTCACTGATGAGGTGGTCAAAAGGATTGAATCCGGGACTTACCAGTTGATCATTCTTAATTTTGCCAACCCGGATATGGTTGGACATACGGGCGTTTTGAATGCCGCTATCAAGGCGGTTGAAACGGTCGATAGCTGCCTGGCACGCGTGGTCGCAGCGGTCGTTCAGGCGGGCGGGCAGCTGCTGATTACTGCTGATCATGGAAATTGTGAGCAGATGAGTTCAGCTGACGGCGGTGTCCATACCGCTCATACTTGCAACCCGGTTCCCTTGGTTTTCGTGGATCCGAGCCGTAAAGATATCAACCTGCGTAACGGTATTCTCGCTGATCTGGCGCCGACGATACTCGAACTGTTAGCTGTGCCGGTGCCTGCGGCCATGACCGGTCAATCTTTATTGATGGATTGAATTGTGTGGGTCATAAGGGGGGGGGGGGCGATGACTGAGGTGCGTCAAGGGCTCGTCTGGATGGTGAAACAGCTGTTGCCGCCTGCGTGTCCCCTGTGTCTGCGCAGCTTCCCGGAGAAATGGACGGAGCCGTTTTGTGCTGATTGCCTGAGTGGTTTTCGGCCTCTTCCCGAGATACACTGCCCGATTTGTGCTTTGCCCTACCTGACTGGTTCCCATAGCTCTCACCGTTGCGGTCGTTGTACGATCAATCCCCCACCCTTTGCAAAAGTTTATCCTCTCGGGCTTTATCAGTACCAACTTCGTGATGCGATTCATCAATTCAAATTTAACCAGAAGGTTGGTTTGGACCGGCCGTTCGCAACGCTGCTCAATCGGATTATTGCGGATCTCACGGTGACCTTGATCGTCCCTGTTCCCTTGCATCGAAAGCGTTTACAACAACGTAGCTATAATCAGGCGCTACTGCTGGCACGTGAGCTGGCTCGTTTGAAAAAAATACCACTGGCCAAGGATCGGTTGCAGAAAACTGTCGAGACTCTGGCCCAGCAAGAACTCACTGCCAGAGAGCGGGAGAAAAATCTGAAGCAGGCTTTTCAGGTCAAAGGAACCCTTGACGGGGAGCGGATTTTGCTGGTGGATGATGTGTTGACCACCGGGGCGACGGCAGTCGCCTGTAGCAGGGTTTTGCTCGCTGCCGGTGCAGCAGAGGTCCAAGTCGCGGTCCTCGGTCGAGCACCAATCGGCTGATATTGGAATGGCTTGTAATTAGTGTGCATCCGGAAACTTCGGATGCACACAATGAAGTTTTCATATGGGAAACGAGCAATTTTTCTCAAGGTCAAGGAAATCAAGCGGTTGTGCGGAGGCGTGGTTGTCTACGCCGCACAAGCAAACGTGCAGATTGACGCAGAGATTGTGAAAAAGGGCCGTTTCCGGATGAAAACCAACTAGTGGCGGGGCGTACCGGCCAGGAATACAATATGAGAAAACACCGCAAGGGGGCATTTTGGGAAGATCGCTACCATGTCACGGCCATAGTAGTCAGGATCATTTCTGTAAACAAGCGCTTGAATTTAAGCTGATGATAAGTCGCATTATATGAAAATTCCCTGATCTGAAGAATAGGAGGCGGATCATGATGAAACTGCTTAAGGCTCCAACCTGGAATCCTTATGTGGCGGGTGCCCTGGTGGGCGTGCTGGCGGTCCTGTCGGTGTTGGTGACCACCCTGACTATTGATAAGCCCAAGTACCTGGGGGCTTCAACCACCTTTGTGAGAGGAGCCGGCTTGCTGGAGCAGGTGGTCGTGCCGGAGCGCGTGGCCCAGAATGAATATTTCCAGAGCAAGAAGGTGAAGGTGGACTGGCAGATGTTGTTTGTATTCGGCATTTTCGCAGGGGCTCTGGTTTCTGCCCGCCTGGGTGGCACCGTGAAACGGGAAACCGTGCCTCCTATCTGGAAAGAGCGTTTTGGAGACAATCAAGCACTGCGAGCTGTCGGGGCTTTTATCGGAGGTGCAATCCTGATGTTTGGGGCCCGGCTGGCCGGCGGATGTCCCAGTGGCCACGGTCTGTCTGGGAACATGCAGCTTTCGGTGAGCAGCCTGCTGGCACTGGTATTTTTTATGGTCGGAGCAATCGTAACGGCACGCATCCTGTACGGAAAAGGGGGGAAATAATGGAACTCTTTCTCGGCCTGATCACCGGCTTTGCCTTCGGTTTTCTGTTGCAAAAGAGCCAGGTGCTGCGTTTTGAAAAGCAGGTTGGATTTATGTTGTTGAAGGACATGACGATCATCAAGTTCATGGCCTCGGCTGTTCTGGTGGGGATGGTCGGCATTTATGCCTGTCATAGCGCCGGATGGATCGCGTTGAGCCTCAAGGCCACTCACCTGGGGGCGATTATTCTTGGCGGATTGATTTTCGGGATCGGCTGGGCCATGGCCGGTTACTGCCCCGGCACCTCTGTTGGAGCTCTGGCTGAAGGACGCCTTCATGCTCTGTGGGCAATTGTCGGGATGCTGCTGGGTGCAGCGGTCTATGCCGAGGTCTATCCGAGCCTCAAAAGTACGGTTCTGTCCTGGGGCAATTTCGGAAAAATCACCCTTCCTGGCGTGTTGGGGGTTTCTCCCTGGCCGATTATTGCGGTTTTCATTGTTGCGGGCATAGCGTTTCTCAGGTGGACCGAGAAGAAAGGGCCCTAGAAGCCTATCTGACTTGGGCGATCGTCACGAAAAAATGGGGACTCGAGGGTAGGTTTTCGGGGAAACAAAGTCTAAGCTTTTTTGATTTTTAGTTGCGGCCTGTTTATTTTCCCGGAAACTTGTCAAAACTCCTTCCTTGGCTAAACTCAAACCAGGAGGGGCTTATGAAGGAATACAATCTCGTCGTCACCCTGGCCGACAAGCGCTTCTACGTGCGCCTGGAACGGCGTGGCCTGAAAGGGCGGATCGTCTTGCCGGAGGTGGAACGCGCCCTGGACACCTTTGTCGAAACGGAACTGTCGCAGATGGGCAGATCGGCCCAGGTCGATTTCGAACGCCCCGATGCCGTGGTCGTTGTCGAAACCGTCGGCGACCGTGCCGGGGTGGGTTTTCTGACCCGTGAAATGATGGATCGTTACGATTTCGTCCGGGTCTCCTAAGGTACCCAAGGAACGTCCCATGTCCCGATTTGAAGCGGCATATTTGAAACTGCTGCGCACCGGCAAACTTGAACAGCGCGCCCGCAGTGCTGCAGAACACATGAAAAGCTGCGACCTGTGCGCCCGCGGCTGCCAGGTCAACCGGCTGCTGAGCACCAAGGGTGCGGCATGCCGCACCGGCGAGCGGGCCGTGGTCCATAGCTACGGCCCTCACCACGGCGAGGAACGGCCGCTGGTCGGCAGGTACGGCTCGGGCACCATCTTCTTCAGCTGGTGCAACCTGCGCTGTGTCTTTTGTCAGAACTGGGATATCAGCCACAAAGGCCTCGGGCAGGAGATCTCGGCCGAAGAGCTGGCCGCCATGATGCTGGAGCTGCAGAAAATGGGCTGCCACAACATCAACCTGGTCTCCCCCAGCCACGTCGTCGCACCGATCCTGGCGGCCCTGGTGGTTGCAGCGAAAAACGGCCTGCATCTGCCGCTGGTGTATAACACAGGCGGCTACGACAGTCCCCAGGCCCTGGCGCTGCTGGACGGCGTCATCGATATCTACATGCCCGATATGAAGTTCGCCGATTCCGAGGTGGCCCGCAGACACCTGGGGGCCCCTGATTATGCCGAAGTCAACCGGGCAGCGGTCAAGGAAATGCATCGACAGGTGGGCGATCTGGTTCTCGATGAAAACGGCATTGCCCGGCGCGGCCTTCTGGTGCGCCACCTGGTTCTGCCGGGAAACCTGGCGGGAACAGACCGGATCCTGTCCTTTATCGCACATGAAATTTCCACCGAAACCTACCTCAACCTGATGGACCAGTACCGGCCCTGTTACCGGGCCGATGAGTATCCGCCCCTGGACCGCCGCCCGAGCGGGGCCGAATTCCGGGAGGCTGTTTTGCTGAGCAAGAAGTACGGCCTGCAGCGTCTGGACCGGCCCTGAGCCTTAAAACTGGACGGCTTTTAACTCTCTGAGGGGATATCATGAAGCGATATTGTACCAAACGAGTCTGACCCTACTATATGCTTAAATGCATAAATCAGCCCTCGGCAGGTGAATTCAGGGGGGGGACTTCCCTGAGGGGCAGCCAAAACCAACGAAAAATTGCGGATTAAATTTTTTACAACGCAAGTCACATAATCCAATAGTTGGATTTTAAGCCCGCATGGATATGACAGATAGACCTTTGGTCTGACCACGGAGGCAAACATGCGCAACAGGCTGTACAAAAACTCGGCATCAAATGCCCAGGATGGACGCGAGCATTTTCGCAAATGCGCAAGCCACGCGCTTATTCGTCAACTCACGGTTCTTGTTCTGGTGAGTGCGGTCATGTCCTGTAGTCTTTTTTCTACGGCGCAAGCTGAGCCGCAGCACTCGTCCTTTCCCGTGAAGATCGCTGATCGTCCAGAGGAACGCCAGGCACTGGTGTGCGCCCCCGAAGGACAGGGACCGTTCGCCGCAGTGGTGTTCAACCACGGCAGCATCGTTGACATGGAGGGCTGGCCAGGCGCAGCGCGGCGCGGCTACCGCTTGGATCGCGTGTGTGAAACCCTAGCCGCCGAGGGTTTTTTCGTGTTTGCGCCGATCCGCGAAAATGTACCGCGCGGGCGCGGTTTCCAGAGTTATGAGGATGACTACCTCGATATCGTCCTTCAGGCACTTGATTACGTAAAAACACTGCCGCGGGTGGACGGCTCCCGGATCGCACTCGCCGGCTTCTCGATGGGCGGGCTCGTATCCTTTAAGGTGGCCATGGAGCGCAGCGACCTGCGAGCGGTGGCACTGCTTGCGCCGGCATTCGGACGAGGTCTGCTTGGAAAAGCAGCGAAACGTGCCGACAAGGTAACCGCGCCGATGCTAGTCATGGTCGAAAATAGCGACGACAAACCCATTCTGCGTGGTGTTGGTATACTCAAGAAAGCGTTGGGTTCTCGCGGCAAGCCGCTTCGAGTCATTCGCTACAATAAGGGAGGCGGCCACAAACTGTTCTACGACGTTGGCTACTGGTGGGATGACTTCAAGGCATTTCTGCGCGAGCATCTCGAAGCACCGTAATCGGCTCGTTGCGCAACTGGCGCCAAATGTTGCGGTCACTTATCGAGTTCAACCTCCATAGAAGGCCACAGTCGAGTAAGGAATCCAACTAGCAAATCCAGCCGACCTCCTTCGTCGTCGGCTGATTTTGGCGTTAGGCTTACTGTCAGAATGGGCATATGTGTGCTCTGTCTCTGCTAACTTGAAGATTAATCAATCCGGAAGCATAGAAGATGGCAAAAGGATCAAAAACTCCAACGTCTAGAAAGTGGTCAGCGAAAGTGACCCACGAGAGCTATGCACTGGATCTGGAAGAAGGTGTCTTTACTTGGAAAGATCCAAAAAGGATTGCACTGTCACTTAAGAAGTCGGCCGATACCAGCAAGCACCGCAAGGCTCCGCCGTTTCGTTCTGCCATGTCCATGCTGGTGTTCTATATTAACCGAGCTGGTAAGAATCTGGACAAGAACCAGAAGCGTATTCTGGAAAAGGCAAAGGATGAGTTGCGCAAATTATATTGTAAGGTCTGATAATTCTGTGCGGCTTGAATGGCCCGATCTTCCGAATTCGTCGGCTAACATTCTGCAGAAGATGGGCAAGGTCGTGGTGCTTTTAGCTTTTGACAAATTTTGGGTTTATTCTAACAGAGTAAACCCT
>JAUVEB010000242.1 GCA_030595055.1 Desulfuromonadaceae bacterium | reverse complement strand
TTCAACAGAATAACGACCTCCGCCGGGCAGGGATTTGTCCCGGGGGATGGAGATTTCATATCATGCGTTTTTCCGATTCACCGCTGGAAACCGATCTGCCGAAAGGGGTCAAGGATTTCCTGCCGCTCAAGGCGGCCAAGGTGGAATTTTTACAACAGCAGTTACGGCAGATATTCGCTGCCTGGGGATTTCGGCCGGTGATTACGCCGCAGCTGGAATTTCTGGATGTGCTGGAACGGGGACTGGGGGAAGGTTTGCGTGACCGCACCTTCCGTTTCGATGATCGGCAGAGCGGCCGCCTGGTTGCGTTTTCGCCTGACATGACCCCGCAGATTGCGCGAATTGCCGCGACCCGTATGCGCGAACTGCCGCTGCCGTTGCGACTGTCTTACAGCGGTCGGGTGTTGCGCCATACCGAGCAGCAGGCGGGAAAAGATCGCGATATTTTTCAGACCGGAGTGGAGCTGATCGGTTTGGACAGCCCCGAGGCGGATGCCGAGATGATCGCCATGGCGATCGAGGCTTTACAGGCAGTTGGTGCCGAGGGGTTCACGATCGACATCGGCCAGGTTGATTTCTTCCGTGGAGTGATGGATGGCCTGCCTCTGGACGGTCGGCTTGCTGAGCTGGTTGCTGATGCGATCCTGCGTAAAGACAGTTCAGAACTGCAGAGTCTGCTGAAAGATGTCGAGCTGGAGGATGCCGCCCGTAAGGAGGTTCTTGCTTTGCCGCGTCTCTACGGTGGGCGTAAGGTGCTTGAGACGGCGGCCGGAGTGGTGCGCAACGAACGTTCGCGTAAAGCCCTCGACAATTTAAGTCAGGTTCTGGATGTGCTGGAAGTTTACGGCGTGCTGGATCATGTGACCATCGATCTCGGCGAGCTGCGTGGTCTCAATTATCACACCGGGATCACCTTTCAGGGCTTTCTTCCAGGGCTCGGCCGGGCGGTTTGCAGCGGTGGTCGTTATAATAATCTGACTGCCCAGTATGGTTTTGCCGCCCCGGCAACCGGTTTCACTTTCAGCTTGTTGCACTTGTTGTTCGCCCTCGATAAAACGCTCGATGAGCGGGTTACCCCGGCGACCGACCTGCTGATTTATGCCGTGACTGACCAATTGCGGCCGGCGCAGCAGTTGGCGCACAGGCTGCGCGAGCAGGGATATTCCGTGGCCCGGGATATCTTGCCGCGCACCCGGAAACAGACGCTGGAGTTTGCCCGGAAAATGAACTATCGCTATCTGGCGTTGGTCAGTGGGCAGGAGGATGAAGTGATACTGGTCCGGCTGGCGGATGATCGCCGACAGCAGTTTTCCTGGCAGGAAATTTATCAAAACGGTCTTGAACTTTAGACCCTCAACGTAACTGCTGGCAGGGCTTGTCAGCATGACAGGAGTCATAAGATATATGGCCAATGTAATTATCGTCGGTGCCCAGTGGGGTGACGAAGGCAAGGGGAAAATCGTCGATATCTATACGGAAAACGCCCAGCATGTGGTCCGTTTTCAGGGCGGTAACAACGCTGGACACACCCTGGTGGTCGGTGACGAAAAGACCGTGTTGCACCTGATCCCGTCAGGGATTCTGCATGCCGGAAAACGCTGTATCGTCGGTAACGGTGTCGTTCTTGATCCCAAAGTGTTTTTGGAAGAGATCGAGAATTTGAAGAAAAAAGGCTATTTAAAGGACGATAGCCAATTGATGGTCGATGGGGCTGTCCACCTGATTATGCCTTATCACAAGAAAATTGACATCGCCCGTGAAGTGAAGGCGGGGGCCAAGAAAATCGGCACCACCGGTCGCGGCATCGGGCCGACCTACGAAGACAAGGTCGGTCGACGGGGCATCCGTTTTGCCGATCTGCTGAAACCGGAGACCTTCAAGCGTAAGCTGCGCGAGGTGCTGCCGGAGAAGAATTTCTATCTTGAGCAATTTCTCGGCGAACAGCCGTTCTCCGAAGAAGAGATCATTGAGGAATATCTGGGCTACGCCGAGCGTCTGCGCTGTTATCTCGGTCGGGCTTCGACCCGTCTTGATCAGGCGGTCAAGGCCGGTGAAAACGTCCTCTTCGAAGGGGCGCAGGGGAGCCTGCTCGATGTCGATCACGGCACCTACCCCTATGTGACCTCCTCGTCCACTGTTGCCGGCGGGGCCTGTACCGGGGCCGGTATCGGTCCGCATCTGATCACCGAAGTTATCGGCATCTCCAAGGCCTATGTCACTCGCGTCGGCGAAGGTCCTTTTCCGACCGAGTTGAATGATGAAATGGGCGAGCGCCTGCGGGCCGCCGGACAGGAGTTCGGTGCCACCACCGGTCGGCCGCGGCGGACCGGTTGGCTCGATATCGTCGCGTTGCGTGAAGCGGTGCGCACCAACGGTCTGACCGGCATTGCCCTGACCAAGATGGATGTCCTCAGCGAGTTGGAGACCGTCAAGGTTTGCACTGCTTATCGCCATGGTGAGCAGTTGCTGGAGGAGTTTCCGCAGGACTTCGATATTCTGAAGGAGTGTACCCCGGTTTACGAGGAAGTTCCCGGTTGGCGGCAGGATATTTGCCCGGTTACAGAATACCCTGAACTGCCGCAGCAGGTGCGTGATTATGTCGATAAAATAGAGGCTTGGACAGGTTGTCCGGTGGTCCTGGTTTCGGTCGGACCGCGGCGTGATCAGACCATTCAGCGAATCAATCCTTTTGTGAATAAAGCCGAAAAAAGGGTTGACGCACCAAAGTGATTCACGTATAAAAGGTCTCCGTTGCATGGGCCGGTAGCTCAGTTGGTAGAGCATCTGACTTTTAATCAGATGGTCGTGGGTTCGATCCCCCCCCGGCTCACCATTTATAAGTAGTATCCTGCGGATTCAATTTCCGCAGGGACTTAGAAGTTTTAAGTCCCTATCGTCTAGCCTGGCCCAGGACACCGCCCTTTCACGGCGGCGACGGGGGTTCGAATCCCCCTGGGGACGCCAA
>JAUVEB010000115.1 GCA_030595055.1 Desulfuromonadaceae bacterium | reverse complement strand
CTGTCTTTTGTACTGTGCTGAATTGTTACCAATATTTTTTTGAAGAGCGGCCTGATTTTGACAGCAAATCCACCCCTTACTTTTGCGGCAGTTATGTTAGAATCGATGGCGTTGCAAAAAGTCCGACCTATTGCGTTGCAGCGTTTTTTCAGGACCTCGACATACCATATGTATGCCTTCACCCCTGAAAATCCACTACGTCTTGTAGGTCGAAATTTTTGCTTAGCCAGCTCATGATTTTTTGCGAGTGCATCAGAATTCAGGATTTGGAAGAACTTCCCTCCGGCACGGTGCTGAAAAAAATTTCGCCTCTGTCAAGGGGCTTATTTCTCGACAAGGTAAAGTGGATAGCGAAATGTATAAAATCGTAGCTCATCCGGGAAGCGCGCATAAAGACGACTTTCTCTCCGTGTGCGTCCTGCTCTCGGCCCTTGGCCACGCCGACGTTTTCCGCCGCGAGGCGACCAGCGAAGATCTTGCCGACCCGCAGACTTATGTTGTCGATGTCGGAATGGAATACGACCCGCAGCGGCACAATTTTGACCATCACCAGGACACGAGCCTCCCCTGCGCCTTTCACCTGGTGATGAAACATCTCGGCCACCACGACACCGCTATGCTGATGTTCGAGTGGTACGGCCACATGAGCATGATGGACGTCAGCGGGCCACACAAAACTGCCGAGTATCTGGGGATCGACACCAGCGTCCTTTTTGCCGCCTCTTCCCCGATCGACGGTTACATTCTGGCGCGCTTTTCCGCGCTCACCTGCCTCGATCGACAGGACATGCTCTATGAGCTGATGAAAGAACTCGGCCAGAATCTGATTGCGATGATGGAGCAAAAGATGGAGCGGCTTGCACGGCTCAAAGAGGAGGCCGGAATCGTTCAGGTGAAACACCTCAAAGCGATTATCAGCACCATCGCCGACAACCCGAAACTCTCGATGGATCGCTACCTGAAATTCCTCAACGACGACCGTGTGGTGATGAGCATCACCCCCTCGGTGCGCGGGGCGGGCTGGGAGATGTTGCGACTGGGTAACAACAAAATGGTCGATTTCCGGGCGCTTGCAGGCAGCCCCGACGTCCGCTTTATCCACGCTAACGGCTTTGTCGCCAAAACCTGTTCACTCATTCCGCAGGAAGCGGTGATTGAACTGGCGGCCCGGGCAATTTCAGAGGTTGTAGCGGAACCCACCAAGAATACTTGAAAGGCAGACTCCCGGGAGTCTACCGGCTGTTCCCAAAGAGCACGTAGCTCATCCTCGTTCTTGAACAGCTCTGCAGCATCACAACGAGATGAAATCATTGCTGCAATTGATCTTTTATTTACCGGCATTTAGAAGCCGGATGGGGACTTAAATGAACTCTGTTGCTTCGGCAAGCACCCACCCTTTTGACAAGCTCACCCCCGACTTCATCATGGATGCCGTCGAGTCACAAGGCTATCGCTGCGACTGTCGAATGCTGGTCCTCAACAGCTATGAAAATCGCGTTTATCGGGTGGGGATCGAAAACGACGACCCGCTGATCGCCAAATTTTATCGTCCGAAGCGTTGGACGGATGCTCAGATTCTGGAAGAACATGACTTCACCTGGGACCTGGCGGCCCATGAACTTCCCGTCGTCGCACCCTTGAAGAACACCACCGGGGAAACCCTGCACAACTATCAGGGCTTTCGTTTCAGCCTGTCGCCGCGCAAAGGCGGACATTCTCCAGAACTGGATAATCTTGAACACCTGCTGATCATCGGCCGCCTGCTCGGCCGTATCCATCGGATCGGTGCCGGTCGCCCCTTTAACGAACGGCCGAAGCTTGACAGCCGGAGTTTCGGCCACGAGTGTGCGACCTATATCACCGAAAATTTTATTCCGAAAGAATATCTCGAATCCTATCAAACGCTGACCCGTGATCTGCTGCAACAGATCGATGAGCGATTTGCCCGGCTCGAATCAGTCCCAAACATCCGCGTCCACGGTGATTGTCATAACGGTAATATGCTCTGGCGAGATGGGGCTCCCCATTTTGTCGACTTTGATGATGCCCGCATGGCCCCGGCAATTCAGGATCTGTGGATGCTGCTTTCCGGGCCGGAAGATCAACAACGCCGTCAGATCGACAAAATCCTGACCGGATATTGCCAGTTTTATGATTTCAACCCCGCTGAACTGCAGTTGATTGAACCGTTGCGGACATTACGCATGATTCACTACAGTGCCTGGCTGGCCAAACGCTGGGATGATCCAGCTTTTCCAAGAACCTTCCCCTGGTTCAACAGTGTCCAGTACTGGGGCGAACACATCCTTGAACTGCGCGAGCAACTGTCCGCATTGCAGGAACCTCCATTACAACTGTAGATAAGAAAAGTAATCAACGGCTCATTCGGGAATCTGTCGGCCTCCATCCATTATCGCTGCATTTTTTCGGGAAATCCATCGGGCCGACGAGTTGGGTTCGGGGATGCGGAACATGATGAAATACGGTAAAGCCTATGGTGGTGAAGACCCCGAGAGGGTTGAGGGAGATGTTTTCCGCATCATCGTCAAGTATCCCGATTCCGCTATAGATGAAGAGGATTCTGTCGTTACCGGACAAGTCGAGGCACGGCTAGCGCTGCCCTTTACCCGTAAGAGGGGCACCCGCAAGGGGTGCCCCTACATGGTGTTTTATGCAGATAACTAAGGTGTCAGATGCAAAATAAGGTCTCGGCCGGGGAGCTGATCGCTGTCCTGATGCCGGACGGCTCCCTGCTGCTTGAGTGGGGGACGGCTGCCGGCAAAGCAGATAAAAGCAGTGTGCTGCTGCAACGGGAAATCTTCGCCACTTATGGCTCTGAGAGACAGAGATGGCTGCTCTTTTTGGGTTTTTCCGACCCTGCTGTGGCCCTGCCGTCCTCTCTTGATTTCTGGCGGCGGTTCAGCGGGTTGTTTGTTCACCACCTGCGCATGACCCCGGATCTGGAAGAGTTGCGCCACCTGGCTCAGGTTCCCCTGGCCGAGCAGGAGCTTACCGAGTTGCTGGAGGTCATCCCGGCGATGACCGGCGGGGAATATGTCAGTCCCGAGCTCCTCTCTTCGTTGTGGTCAGAGTTAAATGAGACCTTTGCCACGGCAATCAGCGATTTCCCCGGCACTGTCACCGATTTTATCCACCGTTTTTCACCGGACAGCCATCTGCTGGGCCGAATTTATTTTCATCTCGTGGAAAATAAAGGCGCTGACGAGCCTTTTGCTTTTCTGGCGACCTATTCGACCAGGATGGGTGCGGAAGGACAATCAAAACACCTGCCGCTGAAATATGCTCTGCAGGAATACCGGGATGACAACGATAAGTTGCTGGAACTGCTGGTCACCGTCCATGAGGTCGCCGGGGAGAGTGAACTTATCGCCGGGCTGCTGGAGAGCAACGAACTCTTCTCTCCCTTGGCCTGGGATAGCGAGGATGCCTATACCTTTCTGCAGGAGGTCCCGTTCTATGAGAAGGCGGGCATCCTCTGCCGCATTCCGGACTGGTGGAAGGCTCAGGGCGTCAGCGTCAGCCTCAGGGTCAGTCTGGGCGAGAGGGCGCCTGCTCTGGTGGGCATGGCAGCGTTGCTTGATTTTACGCCCCGGCTCATGCTGGGGGAGGAGGAGATCTCCGTTGCTGAGGTCAGGCGTCTACTCGCCGAGGTGGAGGGTTTGGCCTTTATCAAAAACAAGTGGGTGGCCGTTGACCGGGAGCGGCTGGAACAAACTCTAGCCGCCTATGAAGAGGCGCAGAAACTGGCGGACAGCGAAGGTCTGACCCTGTCCGAGGCCATGCGCTTGCAGCTCCAGCCCCAGGCCGGGCTGTTGAAGACGGCTGATGTTGCCGTCCTGGAAGTGGAGAACGGCCAGTGGCTGCAATCGGTATTCGCCAAGATGGCAAACCCCGGTCTGCTGCCGGAGGTGAATACGGATGATCATTTCAAGGCAAAGCTGCGGCCTTATCAGCAGGATGGCCTGCGCTGGCTCTGCGGGCTTCATGGCCTTGGTTTCGGCTGTTGCCTGGCCGATGATATGGGCCTCGGCAAGACCGTTCAGGTGCTTGCTTTTTTAAATGTCCTGTCCGGGTCGAGGCCGACCCGGAAGAAATATGCCGCTTCCCTGCTGATCATTCCCGCCTCATTGCTGGCCAACTGGGATCAGGAGATCAAGCGATTCTGGCCGGATATGAAGGTTTTTCTGGCCCATCCGTCGATGCATAAACCCCACAAGGTGTCGGTGCCGAGTGAAGAGACTCTGGACGGTCTGGATTTGGTCATCACCACCTATGCCCTGGCTCAGCGCTATGATTGGCTGATGGAATATAAGTGGCAGCATGTCATCTTGGATGAAGCGCAGGCGATTAAGAACCCCGGCACCAAGCAGACCAGGGCGGTGAAAAAAATCCCGGCGGCAAATCGCATTGTCATGACCGGTACGCCGGTGGAAAATCGCTTGAGCGATCTCTGGTCTCTCTTTGATTTTGTTAATCCCGGATTGCTGGGTACGGGCAAGGAATTTGCCTCCTTCAGTAGGGGGCTGGCCGATCATCCGGATGGCTATGGCCGGCTGCGCAGAATGATCTCTCCCTTTATCCTGCGGCGCTTAAAAAGCGACAAGTCGATCATCAACGATCTGCCCGACAAGGTGGAGATGAAGACCTGGGCCACCCTCAGCCGGAAGCAGGCGGTCATTTATCAGCAGCTTGTTGACAATATCACCGAAATGCTGGAGACGACTGAGGGTATCCAGCGCAAGGGCATGATCCTGGCGGCGTTGACCAAATTCAAACAGATCTGCAATCATCCCGACCAATATGCCGGGGTGGACAGCTACAATGAAAAGGAGAGCGGTAAATTTGCCAGATTGCGGGAGATCTGCAGCACCATCTATGAAAAACGTGAACGGGTCCTGGTCTTCACCCAGTTCAAGGAGATGACGGCACCTCTGGCCCGGTTCCTGGAAGCGGTGTTCGAGCATTCCGGCCTTATCATCCATGGCAGCGTGCCGGTGGGGAAGCGAAAAAGAATCATCGAACAGTTTCAGTCCAGCGAGTATATTCCTTTCCTGGTGTTGTCACTGAAAGCGGGCGGGGTGGGGCTCAATCTCACCCGCGCCAACCATGTCATCCATTTTGACCGCTGGTGGAATCCGGCGGTGGAGAATCAGGCCACCGACCGTGCTTTCCGTATCGGTCAGCAGAAAAAGGTGATGGTACATAAATTTATCACCAAGGGAACCATTGAAGAAAAGATCGATGAGATGTTGACTGAAAAGGCCAAACTTTCTGACAATCTGGTGGCGGCCAGTGGCGAGGCTTGGCTTACAGAGATGAAGAACGATGAGCTTGCCGACCTGTTCAGTCTGACAAAATAAGATGGCATCGCAAAAAATCGTCATGCACGGGAATGACAGAAAAAGACATTTTCCGACTTTTTGCAAATCCATCAAATAGAGAGAATCAACGATGAGTTACTATGAACATTATCCCCAATATGTCACCGTGGCGGAAAAAAAAGCCAAGGCGGAAAAAAAGATCAAGCAGCTACGGAAAAAGAACCCCGACCTGCGACCGGTCATTCTGCAAGGCCGGGCCCTGGCTCGGACCTGGTGGGGCAAGGCATGGAATAAAAACCTTGAAAGCTACGCCGATTACAGTAACCGCATCGGCCGGGGTCGCAGTTATGTCCGGCATCTGGCCGTGGTCGATCTGCAGATTGCTCCCGGCAAGGTAACGGCGCTGGTCCAGGGCTCCCGCGCCAAGCCCTACGAGGTACTGATCAGCATTGCCAAAATGAATCAGCAGAACTGGCAGACGATCAAGAAAGAGTGTCAGTCCAGACTCTCCTCCCTGCCTGATCTGCTGGCCGGGAAATTCCCCAAGGGTCTGCAGGAAATTTTCATGATCCAGGGCAAAGGGCTATTCCCCACCCCGACAGAAATATCCTTTGACTGCAGCTGCCCGGACTGGGCCTCCATGTGTAAACATATTGCCGCCGCTCTCTATGGCGTCGGCGTGCGACTCGATGAAGATCCGGCCCTGTTTTTCACCTTGCGGCAAGCGGCGCTGGATGACTTGGTCAGCCAGGCGGTACAGGATAAGACCGCCGGCATTTTGGGCGGAGACACGGCAAAGGGCAGCAAGGTTATTGCTGATGATAAACTGGCCGCCCTGTTCGGTATTGAGATGGATGCTTTTGCTTCCGCCCCGCCAACGAAGGGGCGGGCGAAAAGACGCAAACCTGCGACCAAAAAACCGACGAAACCGGCTGCGCAAGACAGCTTGCCGGGCCATTCCACGGCAACTGCTCTGGTTGTCCATTGCATCGTTGGCAGCAAAGACGGACTCAGTATCAAAGACCTACAGCAAGCCACGGGTTTTTCGGCCAAGAAGCTGTATGGTATCCTGGCCCGCTTGAAGCAGACGGGCCGGGTGAAGAACCCGGCGCACGGCATTTATTGTCGAATCTGAAGCGCGCCGATGAAGAGTAAAGGGGGAACTGATAAAATCACTTCAGTTTCCAGGTTGTCCCCGCCGGAGAATCAAGGAGCTCAATGCCGCGTGCGGCCAGAAGATCACGGATTTCATCGGAGCGGGTAAAGTCTTTTTCCACCCGTGCCTGTTTGCGTTGTGCGATCAGTTCTTCGATCTCTTCCCGGCTGATATCGAGCTTGGCCAGTCCCGCCTGCTTGACCTTTTCCAACCAGATCGCCGGATCGGAATGATAAATGCCGAGCACTTCACCAAGTTTCAGGATTGTTACACGCAGATCACGAACCTGAGCCACCAGATCGGCTTTCTTGCGGAACTTTTTGGTAGCCACCAGCCGGTTCATGGTGCGCACCCCTTCGAAAAGATGGGCGATGGCCAGGGCGGTATTAAAATCATCATCCATCGCTTCGCGGAACTTTTCTTCCAGGTTCGCCCCTTCCTCGCTGGAAGCATCTGCTTCGGCAACTCCTTCGACAGCTTGATCCGCCGTCAACAGCGCCTCGTAAAACCGGCTTAACCCCGCCTGTGCCTCAATCAGATTCTGGTCCGAAAAATCGATCGGGGAGCGGTAATGTGAAGTCAGGATGAAGAAGCGCACCACTTCAGGGTCGTAGGTTTTTAAAATGTCACGGATGGTAAAGAAGTTGCCGAGCGACTTGCTCATCTTCTCCTGGTTGACATTGACAAAGCCGTTGTGCAGCCAG
>JAUVEB010000004.1 GCA_030595055.1 Desulfuromonadaceae bacterium | reverse complement strand
ACAGGTTATTTTCTGAGTCAATTTCAGCAATGAGCTGAGTGGTTTTTTTTCTGAGCAGGTCTTCACTGTCGAGACCAATGGTTGTGGTGAGTTGTACCAGAGCAAAGAGGACTTTGGCCAGTTCATCTTCTAGCGCCGGTTTCATCGCTTGATCACTGGAGAGTGAAGGGCGTATCCGGTGGAGTTGCAAGATTATTTGATCAACCAGTTCGCAGGGGGAGAGACATGGGAGTGTTTTTGCAGTTTTAGATGCTCTTTTTAGCGCTGGAAGAGTTTTCGGCAGGCGTTGCGCCAGTTTGTTTGATTGGCCCCGTGCCGCACGCTCCTGTTGTTTAATTTCTTCCCAGCGTTGTTCTTGTTCAGTATGATCGGCGTCTGAAAAAATATGCGGATGGCGGCGGATTAACTTTTGACTGATTGATTGTGCGACATTGGAGAGTGAGAATTCGTTTCGTTCACTGAAAATCTGTGCTTGAAAAACGACCTGAAGCAAGAGGTCTCCAAGTTCATCGCAGATTTCCCGAGGCTCTCCATTATCTATCGCTTCCAGCACCTCGTAGGTTTCTTCCAGGATATGCTTTTTAAGGCTCTCAGGCGTTTGTTCGCGGTCCCAGTGACAGCCTTGTGGGGAACGCAGTAACGCCATAATGGCAACCAGGTCTTGAAGAGCCTCTTGCTGGTTTTCAGCAGCCATTTGAGAAGTCCTTTTGCTGGGATTGAAGGTCTGTAAAGTTGTGTGTTTCAGACACTGTCCATGGTATTAAATACTGTACTTATCAATAGCATTTTTCACGCGAAAAAAAACTTGCAAATGACCTTATGATGAACTAATAAACTCACCGTTCTCTGTCAAATATGACGGTCCTTTTCCCTTGACATGGTTGAAGCACTCTTTATACTGTTCACTTTTATTCTGGAGCTGATCGTTGCGTCTCGAGTTGCAAGATATAGAAGATGGTCCTCTGAAAAAAGAGCTTTATTGCTCACCAGCCGAATTTCCTGTTTTGCGCGAGATGGAAAAGCGCCATGAAGCCCGTTTTTATGACCCGCTTGTTTTTCAGCTGCGAGTTCAGAAATCTGGACAGATTGTTGAAATAGATGGTCAGCTGACTGCTACAGTAGAACTTTTTTGCGGCCGCTGTTTGCAACTTTATGAGCAACGGATTTCAGGAGCTTTTTCCCTGACATTTACTCCACACCCTGATGCCGAGGAAATTCTCGATAGTCATGAGGGGGATGAGGTTGAACTGGAAACTGATGAGCTCGGCCTGGTTTATTATCAGGACGATTTCATTGAGCTGCTGCATCCTTTGCAAGATCAGCTGGTCATGGCTTTACCGATCAATCCACTCTGCAGCGAGGATTGTTCAGGTCTGTGTCCGAACTGTGGTGCTAACCTGAATCACGAGACCTGTGATTGCGCTAAAGAGCCATTTAATAATAAATTTTCCGCGCTGGCGAGAATCAAATTTAATTCATCTGAAAATTAGGGATATACAGGCATTTGCCTGATCCATCAACATGACGCTGAACGTGAATGTTCGGTTGTAAGGAGATAATCAAAATGGCCGTACCAAAAGGTAAAACTTCCAAGTCGAAAAAAAATATGCGGCGTGCTCACGACGCCGTTTCTGCTCCCGGAATTTCCATCTGCCAGCAATGTCAGGAGCCTAAGCAGCCGCACCGTGTTTGTGCTAACTGCGGCACCTATAAAGGTAAAGAAGTCATTAACAGCGACGAAATCTAGATTGGTTCAGATTGAATATGGTGTCGAAAATTGCTGTTGATGCGATGGGTGGGGATAATTCACCGGTTGCGGAAATCGCCGGAGCTGTCGCTGCCTGTCGGCAATGGGGCTGTGAGATTATTCTCGTTGGTGATACTGAGAAAATTGCAGCGGAGCTGAAAAAACATCGCACCGATGGTTTGGGGTTGCGTATTCATCATGCCAGTCAGGTTATCGGCATGGAGGACTCGGCTTCTGATGCTGTGCGAAAAAAGAAAGACTCTTCAATTCGCGTCGCTTTCGACCTGGTGAAACAGGGGGAGGCTGACGCGGTGGTGAGTGCCGGAAATTCCGGCGCTATTATGGCCGCCGGAATGGTCGTTTTGCGCCGCGTTAAGGGGATAGATCGTCCGGCAATCGGAACCCTGATGCCGAATTTAAAGGACCAGACCATGGTCCTTGATATGGGTGCCAATGTTGAGTGTAAGCCGAATAACCTTTATCAATTTGCGGTTATGGGGAGTCTCTATGTTGAGCATGTTCTCGGCAAGGCAAAACCGCGTGTCGGACTTCTCTCTAACGGTTCAGAGGAAAAAAAGGGGAACGATCTGACCCGTGAAGCCCATCTGCTGCTTAAAGATTCTCATCTGAATTATATTGGTTATGTCGAGGGTGGAGACGTTTACAATGGTTCTGTCGATGTTGTCGTTTGCGACGGTTTCGTCGGCAATATTCTTCTCAAGGTTTCAGAAGGCCTCGCTGTGGCTGTCGGTACCATGCTGCGGCGTGAAATTCAGAGTCGCTTCTGGGCCAGGGTGGGTTATCTGTTGAGTCGACCGGCTTTTAAATCATTTAAGAAGAAAATCAATCCCGCGGAATATGGTGGCGCCCTACTGCTCGGGATAGCAGGAACCGGAGTTATTTGTCACGGCAGTTCCGATTCTGTGGCTATCAGCATTGCTATCCGCCAGGCGAGTGAATTTGCCAAGATTCGTATCGAGGAGCGGTTGGCAGAACTTTTCTGATTGCTTATTTGTGCAATGTTATCGGCTCCCTTTAGATTAAGGAGAAACAGCTTATGAGGGCTCGTGTTATCGGAACAGGATCTTATCTTCCGGAAAAGGTGCTGAACAACTTTGATCTGGAAAAGATGGTTGATACGAATAATGAGTGGATCGTAGCACGTACCGGTATTGAGGAACGGCGCATCGCCGCCGAGAATGAATTTACTTCGGATCTGGCAACCAAGGCTGCACAGCGTGCTTTGGAGATGGCCGGGGTGTCGGCTGAGGAAGTTGATTTGATCGTCATGGGAACCATTACCGCTGATTATCCCTGGCCGGCGACCGCCTGTATCGTCCAAGCCAATCTCGGAGCCAAAAACGCCTATGCCTACGACTTGTCAGCAGCCTGCAGCGGTTTTCTTTACGCGTTATCCGCTGCCAGTGATTTTTTGACCTCAGGGCACGGTAAAAAGGCTCTGGTCATCGGTGCTGAAACGATGAGTCGTATCGTTGACTGGACTGACCGGAATACCTGCGTCCTCTTTGGTGACGGTGCCGGAGCGATATTACTGGAAGCCCAGGAGAGTGAGTCCGGGGTTCTTTCCTGTCACCTTCACTCTGACGGCAATTATCGTGAGCTGCTTTGCCAACCGGGATTCGGTACGAAAAATCCTGCTACGATTGCTGGAATTGAAGAAAAACTGCCGTTTCTGAAAATGCAGGGAAATGAGGTTTACAAGGTCGCGGTCCGTTCCATGACGGCTGTTTCCAAGGAAGCACTTAAAGCCAATGGGATGACCAGTGAAGACGTGACCTGGTTTGTCCCTCATCAAGCCAATCTGCGTATCCTTGAAGCAGTGACCAAACGTCTGAAACTCGTTGATGAGCAATGCTTCATTAATGTTAATAGGTATGGTAATACTTCCGGGGCAACGATCCCGGTGGCACTCGATGAAATTTACCGTCAGGGGCAGTTCAAAGATGGGGATTTAATCCTGATGGCTGCTTTTGGCGGTGGCTTCACCTGGGGCGCTTCAATTATTCGTTGGTAAACGCGAAATTCAGACACACGTTATACACGGGACAGTAACCGATGATTGCATTTTTGTTTCCAGGCCAAGGTTCTCAGTTCTCCGGAATGGGGAAGGATCTCGCTGATAATTTCACTTGCGCAAAGCGGGTTTTTGAAGAGGCTTCCGATTCACTTGGCTTTGACATCGCAGCCATGTGTTTTCATGGCAGTGAGGAGGAACTCAAGCTGACGGCAAATACCCAGCCGGCTATCTTGACGGCCAGCGTCGCCGTTTTACGGGTTGTCGAGCAGGAAACCGACCTCACGCCGGCTTTTGTCGCCGGCCATTCTTTAGGGGAATATTCGGCACTGGTGTGTAGCGGGGTGTTATCGTTGGCGGATGCGGTCAGAACTGTGCGGCAACGAGGGACTTTTATGCAGCAGGCGGTTCCTGTCGGTGTTGGCGCCATGGCGGCGATCATGGGAATCGAAGGTTCCGATCTTGAGCAGCTCTGTGATGATGCTGCGGAAGGTGAAGTTGTCTCCCCGGCTAATTTCAACAGCCCCGGACAGGTCGTCATCGCCGGTCATGCCACCGCGGTTGAGCGTGCCATGATCCTGGCAAAAGAGCGTGGTGCCAAGCGTGCGCTGTCATTGCCGGTCAGCGCGCCTTTTCATTCCTCATTGATGGCGCCTGCCGCAACTCGTCTGGGTACTGTCCTGTCTGAGATCGCGATCGGTGATTTTAGCTGTCCTGTGGTCGGCAACGTTGAAGCTGCACCTTATCAGGAGCCGGAGCGGGTGAAGCCGTTGCTGGTTGAGCAAGTCTGTGCTCCGGTGCGTTGGGATGAGTCGGTACTGAAAATGCGGGAAATCGGTGTCGAGCGTTTTGTTGAGATCGGCCCCGGCAAGGTGCTTTCCGGTTTAGTGAAAAGAATTGCCAGGGGGACTGAGGTGCAAAATGTCGCTGATGTTGCCGGCCTGAAGAAGCTGTAATTGATGTAAGCCTTTAAAAAACTTGCTTTATTGTTGCATGTCAGCATATAACTTTTCGCATAATGAAGGAGATGGAACATGGTTCAGGATAAAGTTGCCGTGGTGACTGGTGCATCAAGAGGGATTGGTCGCAGCATTTCCCTCGCCTTGGCAGGTCAAGGGGCAAAGATTGTTGCCGTTGATATCGATCTTGAGGCAACCGAGGATTTTGTCGCTGAACTCAAAGCTCAGGGGACTGAGGCGATTGCCGTGCAGGGGAATGTCACCGTGGCTGCTGACGTTGAGGCCCTCTTCAAGGCTGCCAAGGAAGCTTTTGAGCGTGTCGATATTCTGGTAAATAACGCTGGAATTACTCGTGATGCCCTGCTGCTGAGAATGAAGGAAGAAGACTGGGATGCAGTTCTCTCAGTCAACCTCAAAGGGGCGTTCCTCTGCAGTCGTGCTGCTGCCAAACTGATGTCGAAGCAGCGCAGTGGACGGATTATCAATATTGCTTCGGTTGTCGGTCAGATGGGGAATGCAGGACAGGCGAATTATTGTGCGAGCAAAGCCGGCTTGATGGGTTTGACCCGTTCTAACGCCCGGGAACTGGCAAAGCGTAATGTGACTGTTAATGCGGTCGCTCCAGGTTTCATTGCGACCGCTATGACGGACGCGCTTCCGGAGGAAAAACGGCAGCAACTGGCAGCTCAGATTCCCTTGGAGCGGCTTGGTTCTGCTGAGGATATTGCTCACGCGGTACTTTTTCTGGCCTCGGATCAGGCCGGCTATATCACCGGTCAGGTTCTGGGTGTCAACGGCGGTATGTATATGTAAACAAAAAATGGCTTTCAAACAGCCTAAACCACACAGGAGGAAAGCAAATGGCTTCTATTGAGGAACGTGTAAAGCAAATTGTTGCCGAGCAACTGGGTGTCGACGGAGATCAGGTCACTTCTGATGCCGCATTTATGGATGATCTGGGCGCAGATTCTCTTGATACTGTTGAGCTGGTTATGGCTCTTGAAGAGGAATTTGATGTCGAAATCTCTGACGAAGACGCAGAGAAAATCCAGAAAGTCAAGGATGCTGTTGATTATATCAACAAGGCTTCCTGATTGTTTTGGTGGTGTCGGATTTCTTCCGGCACCACCGTTTTATTTCCCGCCATATTCAGCAGTTTGTTGTTAAGCTGAGCAATAAATTATTCAACTAATGAAAGAGATATTTATGCGTAGAGTTGTGGTCACCGGTGTCGGTATCGTGTCTCCCCTCGGGACAGGTGTTGAAAAAAACTGGACAGCCATTACTTCTGGACAATCCGGTTTGGGTCTGATCACCCGGTTTGATGCTGCAGACTTTTCGAGTCAGATTGCCGGTGAAGTGAAAGATTTTAACGCGGAACTCTATATTGAAAAAAAAGAGATCAAGAAGATGGATCTTTTTATCCAGTATGGTCTGGCCGCCGCAACGATGGCGTTGAGTGATTCCGGCCTGGAGATTACTGACGCAAATGCTGAACGGGTCGGTGTTCTGGTCGGCTCCGGCCTTGGTGGTTTGCCGGCCATTGAGAAGTACCACAAAGTCATGCTCGAACGCGGTTACAAAAAAATCTCTCCGTTCTTTATCCCGATGCTGATCATCAACCTTGCCCCCGGCCATATTTCGATGAAATTTGGTGCGAAAGGGCCGACCCTGTCATCTGTCTCCGCTTGCGCCACAGGAACTCATTCGATCGGTGATGCCTATCACATGATCGCTCGCGGCGATGCCGATGCCATGTTTGCCGGGGGGACAGAATCAACGATCACTCCTTTGGGAGTTGGTGGTTTCAACGTCATGAAAGCTTTGTCGACGCGTAATGATGATCCACAAGCGGCCAGTCGTCCGTTTGAGAAGAATCGAGACGGTTTTATCATGGCCGAAGGTGCCGGTATTCTGATCCTTGAGGAATACGAAGTTGCCAAGGCCCGTGGTGCCAGGATTTACTGTGAAGTCGCCGGTTACGGAATGAGTGGTGATGCTTACCATCTGACCCAACCGGCCCCTGGCGGTGAAGGGGCTGCACGTTGCATGAAGATGGCGCTCAATAATGCCGGATTAAACCCCGAGGATGTCGATTATATCAACGCTCATGGTACCTCCACGCATTTCAACGATCTCTATGAAACCATGGCGATTAAAGCTGTCCTGGGTGAGCACGCCAAAAAGGTCATGATTAGCTCGACCAAGAGTATGACTGGTCACGGTCTTGGTGCGGCCGGTGGTATTGAAGCGGCTTATCTGGCGCTGGTGTTGCAAAGAGGCGTCATCCCTCCGACCATCAACTATGATGAGCCTGATCCTGATTGTGATCTTGATTATGTTCCGAATGTGGCCCGCGAAGCCGTTTGCCAAGTGGCCTTGTCGAACTCTTTCGGCTTCGGTGGGACCAATGCCACTCTCGCTTTTCGCAAGATCTGAGGCGCAAGATGATTGCTGTCGGAAGTGACCACGGTGGTTATGAGTTGAAGCAGGCGGTTTGCGAGTATCTGAAAAGTCGGCAAATTTCCTATGAAGATTACGGGACCTACGGCACTGAATCGGTTGATTATCCCGATTTTGCCGCCAAAGTTGCCGGCGCTGTTTCAAAGGGGGCGGTGAAAGAGGGCATTCTGATCTGCGGTACCGGGATCGGCATGTCGATTGCCGCGAATAAATTTCCCGGTGTCCGGGCGGCATTGGTGCATGATGCTTTTACCGCGCAGATGGCCCGTGAACATAATAATGCCAATATTCTGGTGATGGGGGGACGGATCCTCTCTGCCGCAGAAGGCGCCGGGTTGGTTGGGATCTGGCTGGATCATCGGTTCGAAGGTGGGCGGCATCAGAATCGTTTGTTGAAGATAACTGCGACTGAGCAGAAATAAACGGCTAACAATGAACGGGGTAGCGATAAACTGCCCCGTTTTTTATAGAACAGGAGAGATGAGATGGTTGCTTCAAGGCTTGCTGATTTTGATCCGGAAATTGCCAAAATTCTGCGCGAAGAAACCGAGCGTCAGGAATACAGCCTCGAATTTATTGCCTCGGAAAACTTTGTCAGCGAGGCTGTGCTGGAAGCACAGGGCTCGGTATTGACCAATAAATATGCTGAAGGGTATCCGGGTAAGCGTTATTATGGCGGTTGCGAGGTGGTTGATGTCGCCGAGCAACTGGCCATCGACCGGGCGAAAGAGCTGTTCGGTGCCGAACACGTCAATGTTCAGCCCCATTCCGGTTCCCAGGCTAATATGGCGGTTTATATGGCGGTCTGCAAGCCTGGCGATACCGTCCTCGGAATGAATCTGGCGCATGGTGGTCATTTGACACACGGTTCATCCGTCAATTTTTCCGGCAAGCTCTATAATGTTGTGCCTTATGGGGTGAAACCTGAAACCGGCACGATTGATTATGCAGAAGTCGAGCGCTTGGCGAAGGAACACCAGCCGAAGTTGATCGTTGTCGGTGCCAGTGCCTATGCCCGTGAGATCGATTTTCCGGCTTTCCGGCGGATTGCTGATGAGGTTGGCGCTGTCGTCATGGTTGATATGGCGCACATTGCCGGATTGGTTGCTGCCGGTGTTCACCCCGATCCGGTGCCTTACGCTGAGTTTGTCACTACCACCACGCATAAAACCCTGCGCGGACCACGCGGCGGGATGATTCTCTGTACGGAAGAATGGGCCAAGAAGCTCAACAGTAATATCTTTCCGGGGATCCAGGGTGGGCCGCTGATGCATGTCATTGCGGCCAAGGCCGTCGCATTCAAGGAAGCGTTGTCGCCGGAGTTCAGCGAGTATGCACGGCAGGTGGTTAAAAACGCTCAAACCCTGGCAAACGAATTGGTTGCGAAAGGCTATAAGTTGGTTTCAGGCGGCACCGATAATCATCTGATGCTGGTCGATTTCAGCGGCACCGAATTGACCGGCAAGGTGGCCGAGGCAACTTTGGAAAAAGCCGGGATTACCGTGAATAAGAATGCGGTTCCTTTTGATCCCCGTTCTCCATTTGTTACCAGTGGAATCAGGATCGGGACTCCGGCAACCACCACCCGTGGTTTGAAAGAACCTGAAATGCTCAAAGTTGCAGCATGGATCAATCGGGCGTTGAGCAATATCGATAACGAAGCGGAACTGGCCAAAATTCGTGCAGAAATCAAGGAGCTCTGTCAAGCGTTTCCCTTGTATGCTCATCGCTTAAAATAGGATTCAGTATGGAACGGCCGAGCTGGGATGAATATTTCATGCAGATCACCGTACTGGTCGCCAGTCGTTCGACCTGTCTGCGACGCCGGGTCGGTGCGCTCCTGGTGAAGGAAAAGAACATTCTGGCGACCGGTTACAACGGTGCGCCGAGCGGCATTACTCATTGTGATGTCACCGGCTGCTTGCGTGAGCAGTTAAAGGTTCCCTCCGGTGAGCGGCACGAACTCTGTCGCGGTTTGCATGCCGAGCAGAATGCGATTATTCAGGCCGCTCGCCATGGGATCAATATTGCCGGTTCCACCCTCTATTGTACCGATTCACCATGTATCATCTGCAGTAAAATGCTGATTAATGCAGGTGTCACCGGAATCGTTTTCAAGCGGGGTTATCCTGATCAATTATCACTGCAGATGTTGGATGAGGCAGGAATTTCCCATCAGCAATTTCCCGTTGCGGAGCAGGTATGAAATGTCCTTTCTGTCAACACGATGATACCAAGGTTGTCGATTCGCGTTTGGGAAAGGAGGGGAATAACGTACGGCGGCGACGTGAATGTCCGGCCTGCGAGCGACGTTTTACCACCTATGAGCGGGTTGAAGAAATTCTTCCCTGGGTGATTAAAAAAGACGGACGCCGGGAGGCATTCGATCGTTCTAAAATTATCTCCGGGATGCAGCGCGCTTGTGAAAAAAGACCGATTTCGGTTGAGCAGATTGAAGCAATGGTTGATCGACTGGAGCGGAGATTTCAGGAATGCGGTGATAAGGAAATCGCCGCAAGCTTGATCGGTGAAGCGGTTATGGATAGCTTGCAGGTTGTCGACGAGGTTGCTTACGTGCGCTTCGCTTCGGTTTATCGACAGTTCAAGGATATCAACGAATTCATGGTCGAATTGACCGACCTGTTGAAACATTCTAAATAAAGCAGCTTCTAAAGATGTTTTTCGGCCGGAATATATTAGTGCCCCGTGCGGCTAATCCTGTCTTCTGATTCTGGCCCTTTTCGGCGCTGCCAATGTTGCGCCAACTTGACTTAACGCATGGCTAGGCCTGCGTTGGCACCGCCTTGGCAGCACCCAAAATGTCTCAGAATTCATTGACACGACTAACCGCATGAGACACTCGGTATTCCGGCTGTCGAGTTTTATAGCGGTTGCTTTTGGAGTCGCAGATGGCTGACAGCATCCAGCAACAATTTATGGCTCGGGCGATTAAATTGGCGGAGATAGGGCTGGGAAGAACGGCACCGAATCCACCGGTGGGTGCGGTTATTGTTCGCGCTGGTCAAGTCGTCGGCGAGGGGTTTCATCCCAAAGCCGGAGAGCCGCACGCAGAAATTTTTGCCCTTAGGGAGGCCGCTGAAAAGGCCGTAGGTGCGGATGTTTATGTGACTCTGGAACCTTGCTCTCATTATGGGCGAACCGGACCCTGTGCCGATGCGTTAGTGGCTGCCGGTATCAAACGGGTCTTTGTCGGTGTGCAGGATCCGAATCCACAGGTCGCTGGACGAGGCATTGAAAAATTACGTCAAGCCGGTATCGAAGTGGCCGTCGGCGTGCAGGAGCGACAGTGTCGTCGCCTGATTGCAGCATTCACCCGTCACCTGACCACTGGGTTCCCGTTCACTATCTATAAAACCGCCATGACGCTGGATGGCAAAACGGCGACGACCGGCGGGGATTCGCAATGGATTTCCGGAGAACTGAGCCGTCAGCGAGTTCATCAGTTGCGTGACCGTGTTGAGGCCATCATGGTTGGAATCGAGACCTTGCTGGCTGATGACCCGCTGCTCAACACCCGTTTGCCGGATAATAGCTGCAGAGATCCTCTGCGAGTTGTTGTCGACAGCCGGTTGCGTATTCCGTTGAGCAGTAGAATGCTGCAGCAAGAATCTTCCGCATCGACGTTTATTGCGACAACCGTTGCCGACCCGGAGAAAATTTCCGCATTGCAACAGCTGGGCGCCGAAGTGATGATTTTCCCTGAATCTGCCGGTGGCGTATCATTGCCCCATCTCTGGCAAGAGTTGGGGCGTCGTCATGTTCAGCGCCTTTTACTGGAAGGTGGGGCAACTTTGGCCGGAGCCGCCTTGCAGGCCGGTTTGATCGACCGGATGATGGTCTTTGTTGCCCCCAAAATGATTGGTGGCTCTGCCCGGTACGGAATCTTTAACGGTGAGGGTTGTCATAAGCTGATAAACGCGGTACGACTTGTCGAGCTGTGTTCTGAACAGGTTGGCGAAGATATCCTGATTACGGGGGATGTGGAAAAATGTTCACAGGATTGATTCAGGAAATCGGCAAGGTCGGCAGTCTCCAACGACGGGGAGATTCTGCTCAACTGCGGATCGTCTCGGAACTGGCTAAGGGGGATCTGCAACTTGGTGAAAGTATCGCAGTGAATGGGGCTTGCCTGACGGTGATAAGCTGGGACTCCGGCAGCTTTACGGTTGATGTCTCACCGGAAACTTTGACGTGTACAACCCTGGGTAGCTTGAGACCGAATATGCCGGTTAATCTGGAGCGGGCTTTACGCTTGAGTGACCGGCTCGGCGGCCATCTGGTCAGTGGTCATGTTGATTGTATCGCCAAGATTCGTAAACGTTACCAGGAGCACAACGCGGTACGTTTTGAATTTGCGCTGCCTGAAGAAACTTTGCGTTACATCGTTATGAAAGGTTCCGTAGCGATTGACGGGATCAGTTTGACGGTTAACGAAGTAACACAGAACAGCTTTTCCGTTGCGGTTATTCCACATTCTCTCGCTATGACAACCCTGCAAAACTGTCGCGAAGGAGCAGCGGTCAACATTGAAACAGACCTGATCGGCCGTTATGTTGAGCGTCTTTTGCAGGGAAAGATAGCGCCGCAGAACAACGCCGGGATGAGTCTGGAGTCCCTTGCCAAAAACGGATTCATGTGAGATATTTCCCGGCTGGGGAATTCAAAAAAAGGATTGAATAGATGCCGATAGCAAAAATTGAAGCCGCTCTGGACGATATCCGACGGGGTAAAATGGTCATTCTGGTCGATGATGAGGACCGTGAGAATGAAGGTGATCTGGTCATCGCCGCTGAAAAGGTGACTCCGGAAGCCATCAACTTTATGGCGAAAGAGGGGCGTGGCCTGATCTGTCTTTCGATGACGGAAGCTCGCGCTGATGAGCTTGATCTGCCTTTAATGGTCAGTAATAACAGTTCCTCTTTCGGGACCGCCTTCACCGTTTCGATCGAAGCACGGCGTGGCGTGACGACAGGGATTTCTGCTGCTGACCGATCGCATACGATACAGGTCGCTGTTGCTGATGATACCACGGCCCGAGATCTCGCCCGGCCGGGACATGTTTCCCGTTACGGGCGAAAAAGGGTGGTGTCATGGTGCGTGCCGGACAGACTGAAGGCTCAGTTGATCTGGCACGTATGGCGGGCCTTAAGTCGGCTGGGGTTATTTGTGAAATCATGAATGAGAACGGCACCATGGCGCGCATGCCGCAGTTGAAAAAGTTTGCTGCGCAACATGATTTAAAAATCATCGCTATCGCCGATATGGTCGCCTACCGAATGCGTAAAGAGTTGTTGATTCGGAGAGCAGCGGAAACGGTTCTGCCCACTTTCTATGGGGGTGATTTTGCCGCAATCGTTTATGAAAATGATGTTGATCATGCCCAGCATATCGCCTTGGTCAAAGGTGAAATTGATCCGGAAAAACCTGTTCTCGTGCGGGTTCACTCAGAATGTTTAACCGGCGACGTTTTCGGTTCGCAGCGCTGTGACTGTGGCGATCAGTTGCATGCCGCGCTGGCACAGATTGATGAAGAAGGTGTCGGTATCATCCTTTATATGCGTCAGGAAGGACGTGGGATCGGCCTGCTCAATAAGATCAAAGCCTATGCTTTGCAGGATCAGGGTCAT
The DNA here is from genome assembly GCA_030595055.1 of Desulfuromonadaceae bacterium. Classification (GTDB taxonomy): domain Bacteria; phylum Desulfobacterota; class Desulfuromonadia; order Desulfuromonadales; family Geopsychrobacteraceae; genus Malonomonas. Next base: position 20,878 of record JAUVEB010000004.1, on the reverse strand, counting down.
GACACCGTAGAGGCTAATGAGGCCCTCGGTTTCAGTGCTGACCTGCGGGATTATGGTATCGGGGCGCAGATCCTGGCAGAGTTGGGGGTCAAAAAACTGCGTTTGATGACGAATAATCCGAAAAAGATCGTCGGGCTGGAAGGTTATGGTCTGGAAATTGTTGAACGTGTTCCCATCGAGATGAAGCCGCAGGCCGCAAATCTAAAATACCTGAAAACTAAACGGGAAAAATTGGGGCACCTGCTGGAAAATCTCTAGCCTAGCCTTTTACACGGAGGAAAATATGCCTGAGATTATCGAAGGAAAACTTGACGCCACGGGTTTCCGGTTTGGTCTGATCGTCAGCCGTTTCAACAGTTTTATCTGCGATCGTTTACTCGAGGGAGCAATCGATACTCTTACGCGTCATGGTGCCGAAGAACTGCAGCTCTCCGTGGTTCGGGTGCCGGGTGCTTTTGAAATTCCGTTGTTGGCCAAGAAGATGGCTGAATCAGATAAATATGATGCTATTATTTGCCTCGGCGCTGTCATCCGGGGCGCTACGCCGCATTTTGAGTATATCAGTTCAGAGGTCACTAAAGGCGTCGCATCAGTTTCCCTCGACAGTGGCTTGCCCGTGGCCTTTGGTGTTTTAACCACAGACTCCGTTGAACAGGCTATTGAGCGTGCCGGAACCAAGGCCGGCAACAAAGGCGCTGAGGCGGCGATGAGTGCCATTGAAATGGTCAACTTGATGAAGGTGATCTGAGCGGATGTCGACTAACAATCGTCGTGTCGGGCGTGAGTGTGCACTGAAAATTCTCTTTGCCTTGCGACTTGATGAAGAGGCCGATGTCTCCCGTTTGCTCAGCGGGTTTTGGCAAAACTTTCGTTTTGCCGATGATGCCTTGGGTGAGCCTCTGGAAACAGAGGAAGGTTCACTGACAACCGCGGCACGGACCTTTGCGGAACTTCTGGTCCAAGGTGTTATTGAGTATCGTGCCGTGATTGACCGGGAAATTCGTGAAGTCGCTAAAAACTGGTCCCTGGAAAGGATGTCGAGTGTCGATCTGTCGATATTGCGGCTCTGTTCTTACGAATTACTCTATCAGCCGGATATTCCTGTGCGTGTCTCGATCAATGAGGCGATCGAAATTTCCAAGCGTTACGGTACCAAGGATTCACCGGCATTTGTCAATGGTCTGCTGGATAAAATCGCCCGGAAGGCGAGAAAACTTGACAGTAAGTGACTTGTAAGACGCTCAGGGCTTAAGAGGAAGTTATGGACTCAATAAAGGTAGGGTTGCTTGGTTTCGGCACCATCGGAACCGGTGTTGTGAAGGTCTTTCAAGAAAATTCTGAGTTATTGCGGCAACGGCTCGGGCAGTCTCTGGAACTGGTCAAGATTGTCGATCTCGACATCACGTCAGATCGCGGGGTTACTCTGGCTCCCGGAATGTTGAGCACCAATGTTGAAGATATCATCGACAATCCGGAAATTGATCTGGTGATCGAACTGATCGGTGGTTATGAGCCGGCCAAGTCGTTTATCCTCAAGGCTATTGCGAACGGTAAGCATATTGTTACGGCAAACAAGGCACTGATGGCGGTTCATGGTCAGGAGCTTATTGCTGCAGCGAATCAACAGCATGTTGCAGTGATGTTTGAGGCCGCAGTCGGCGGGGGGATTCCGGTCATTTCGGCTATTAAGGAAAATCTCTGTGCCAATCGCTTCAGCAATGTGTTGGGGATTCTAAACGGCACCTGTAACTTTATTTTGACCAAGATGACTGAAGAAGGGAGCGACTTTGCCCCGGCTCTCAAAGAGGCACAAGAACTGGGATATGCTGAGGCTGATCCGACTTTCGATATTGAAGGTGTCGACACGGCCCACAAAATTGCCCTTTTATCCGCCCTCTGTTTTGGCACAAAGGTCGATTTTGATCAGGTTTACACTGAGGGGATTACCAAGGTCGCTGCTATTGATATCCGCTTCGCGACCCAGATGGGGTACAAGATCAAACTATTAGCCATTGGCAAGAATTATGGTGATCAGATTGAGGTTCGGGTCCATCCGACGATGATTCCAACCAGCTATCAGCTTTCTGAGGTTGATGGGGTATTTAATGCGGTTCGCTTGTCGGGCGATTTTCTCGGCCCGGCATTGCTCTATGGCAGCGGTGCTGGGATGGAGGCGACGGCCAGTGCCGTCATGGGTGATGTCATGGCCATTGCTCGGGATATCGCTTCCGGAGCGCAACAGCGGACGCCGATTATGGGCTATCCCACTGACCAAATCGCCGATCTGCCGATTAAGGCAATGAATGATATTGTCAGTCATTATTATCTGCGCTTCGCTGTTGAGGATGCCCCGGGGGTACTGGCGCAGATTTCCGGAATTCTCGGTCGGTATGATATCAGTATCCAATCGATGATTCAGCCGGAACGGCACACCGCGGATGCTGTACCGATTGTCATTATGACCCATGGTGCGAGGGAATCCAATGTGACCAAGGCTCTGGCCGAAATTGATCAGTTGGCCATTGTCCGACAAGCGACCCGTCTCATCCGGGTGGAAAATAACCTGGGTTGATGTCCCCCTGCACCGTTATTTAAAAAGGCCGCCTGCGAAGGTGGCCTTTTTGTTGTTTGATGGTTTCTCAATCGGTTGAAATTTCCGGCACAACCACGTAACGTTTGATTTTTCGCGTGGTGGTTTTCGGGAACTCGTCCTCGCGCAGGCTGAATTTTTTCACCCGTTTGTAGTCAGCCGAATCCTTACCGTACTGGAGAATCTCGCGGCGCATCAATTCTTCAATTTCGGCCGTTGACAGTGGGCCATCCCCCCGATCTTTTTCATAGTTGAAGAGATTTTCTTTATCAGGGAAAATAACGGCATAAACTTCTTCCGCCGTCGCACCGACCTTGTGGCCATAAACCATGATTTCAGCGATAAACGGGCTCTTAAGAAGCTGGTTCTCAACTTCCTCCGGATAAACGTTCTTACCTTTTGACGTTACGATCAGGTTTTTCACCCGCCCGCAGATATGCAGCAACTTCTCTTCGTTGAAACGGCCCAGGTCACCGGTATGATACCAACCATCCTTAAGAACTTCGGCGGTTGCTTCGGCGTTTTTGTAATAGCCGAGCATCACGTTTGGACCTTTGACAAGAATTTCCCCTTCACCGTCAGCGTTGGGCCGGTCGATTTTGACCGCAATACCATCCAGAACCTCACCGACCGTGCCGGGTTTGCCCTTAAGCGGGCTTTCTGCGGAGATGACCGGGGAAGTCTCGGTGATTCCGTAGCCCTGCAGCAGGGTCAATCCCAAGGCTTTGAACCCTTCAGCAATTGATGGGTCGAGAGCGGCACCGCCGCTGACGAACGTCGTATGGACACCAACCGTTTTCTGTACTTTGGAGGCGACAATGTTCCGGGTCATGGAGAATTTAAACAACAGTCGAGATGTCGATTTGGATTCGATGTTTTTCATGATCCGATCGAGCAACAATTGGTACACCGCAGGAACGCCGAGCAGAAAGGTCGGTTTAATTTCGTTGAGATTCTCACCCAGTTTTTTGATTGATTCGGCAAAGCTGATTTGTCCGCCCAAAGAAAGCGGCAGCAAGATTCCGCAGACCTGTTCGAAAACGTGGTTGATCGGCAGAAATGAAAGGGTCGCTATCGACTCGTCCAGTTGAAAGCGGTTACAGACTGCTTGAATATTGCTGACGATATTGTGGTGACTGAGCATCGCCCCTTTGGAACGGCCGGTCGTTCCCGAGGTGTAAAGAATAACCGCTGTCTCCTGCGGGTTGTTGCTTGCCGGAGGAAGGGGAGGGTCGTGAAAGATGCTCTTATAGGCAAACAGCCGGTTTTCTTTGAGGAGCTTGTTGCGTGATGTCTCTGTGCGGGAGAGAAAACCGGTTTTTTTCTTTTTACTTCCCTCCTCCTTTTCCTGATGAGACAGCAGTGCGTGAGCTTCAATGGCTGCTGATTCGATTTTTTTCCGTATGTCGGCAGAGATGGCCACATCGTTAACCAGCTCGTGCCAGAGGTTAGAGAGGTTTTCGAGAACAGCGGCAATCTCACCACGATCTGTGATATCTGACAGCGGGATATCGATCAGGATAATTTTTTTCAGCTTCGGCAGATCATCAATGATGTCAAGCAGGGTTTCGAATTGTGGCTGGCCGACGAAGATCACTTGCGCATCGGCATCATCAAGAATCAGTCGCAGTTCTGCTGCTTTCAAGTCTTTGTCAATGGGGATAGCGATATGACCGGCGCGTAATATTGACAGATAGGCAACCACCCAGCGAGGGGAAGAAGGGCCGAGTAGAGCAATGTGCGCCTTTTTTGTTATGCCGATGTTGTGGAGTCCTGCGGCGAGTTTTTCTACGCTATCCCACAGTTTGCGATAAGTGAGTCCTTTCCACCGGCCACGGTTCTTGCTTTGCATGGCTAATCTGTCGGCATTGACTTGGCAGCTTTTCTGAATGTACTGATCGATAGTCTGCACGCTTAAACCTCAACGTCACATAAGAAGGAAATCTAGAACTCTTGCTATTACACAAACAGTGGTTTACTCTAGCGAGGTCTGTCATATCAGGCAAGCAGTAAAACTCTGATTTTCTTGATATCGCCCAGGAGGCTGTCGGACTATCCGGGCCGAAGTGAAATAAAAAACTGGCGAAACAGACAAAATGGCTTGACAGTATTGACGGCGATTTGATAAAAGAACGCCGCGGTTGGTTGCAGGCACGTAGCTCAGTGGGAGAGCACTACCTTGACACGGTAGGGGTCGGCGGTTCAATCCCGCCCGTGCCTACCATAACCGGCAATTGCGAATAACCGTTCAGACGTCGAGGCATCTATAGAAGATGCCTCTTTTTGTTTCAGGAGACTTGCAATGGCGATGTTACAGATTGAACTACCTGATGGGTCGGTCAAAGAGGTTGAGTCGGGAACGACTCCCTATGATATCGCTTCGGGGATCGGTGAAAATCTTGCCCGGCAGGCTGTTGCCGCCCAATTTAATGGTCAATTGATTGATGTTAGCCGGCCGTTGGAGTCGGCCGGTCAATTGAAATTGATTACCCAGAATTCTTCGGAAGCACTGGAAATCATTCGTCACTCGTCTGCTCACCTGATGGCTCACGCAGTCAAAGATCTCTACGGGGATGAAATTCAGGTGACGATCGGACCGGCAATCAAGGACGGATTTTATTACGATTTTTACAGCGCAACGAAAAAGTTTGTTCCTGAGGATTTTGCGGTCATCGAAAAAAAGATGGCAGAACTGGCCAAGGAAGATCTGAAGATTGTTCGTGAGGAGATCAGCCGGACTGATGCGATCAAGATGTTTCGCGAGATGGGCGAGGAATACAAGGTTGAGTTGATTGAGGATCTTGACGCAGAAAGCGTTTCAATTTATCGCCAGGGAAATTTTGTCGATCTCTGCCGCGGCCCGCATCTCCCCCGTACCGGAATGATTAAGGTCTTCAAGTTAACCAGTCTGGCAGGCGCTTACTGGCGTGGTGATGAGAAAAATGCCATGCTGCAACGGATTTACGCAACGGCCTTCCAGAGCAAGAAAGACCTGAAAGCACACCTGAACCGTTTGGAAGAAGCACGTAAGCGTGATCACCGCAAGCTCGGTCGCGAGCTGGATCTCTTCTCCTTCAACGAAGAAGCCGGCAGCGGGCTGGTGATCTGGCATCCCAAGGGCGCCATGTTGCGCACTGTTATTGAGGATTTTGAACGCAAGGAACACCTCAAGCGTGGTTATGACATTGTCATGGGCCCGCAGATTCTCAAGACCGAACTGTGGCAAATCTCCGGTCACTACGAGCATTACCGCGAGAACATGTATTTCACTGAGATCGACGAGCAGAGTTATGGCATCAAGCCGATGAACTGCCTGGCGCACATGTTGATTTACAAGTCTAAGCCACGTTCTTACCGCAATTTACCTTTGCGCTACTTCGAGCTTGGAACAGTTCATCGCCATGAAAAGTCGGGTGTGCTGCACGGATTGCTGCGGGTCCGTGCTTTTACCCAGGATGATGCCCATATCCTCTGTCGTCCTGATCAGATTGATGCCGAGGTTAAAGGCGTTATGCAGTTTATTCAGGATGTCGCCGGTATTTTCGGTTTTGAATACCGTATGGAGCTCTCAACCCGGCCGGAAAAATCGATCGGCAGTGATGCCGACTGGGAACAGGCGACCTCAGCGCTACGCAGTGCTTTGGAGGACAGTGGTCAACCGTTCGAAATCAATGCGGAGGACGGGGCTTTTTACGGTCCGAAGATTGATGTGAAGCTGAAGGACGCGCTTGACAGGGAGTGGCAGTGTGCTACAATCCAGTGCGATTTTACCCTTCCGGATCGTTTTGATCTGAATTACATCGGTGCTGACGGGGATAAACATCGCCCGGTTATGCTGCATCGTGTCATTTTGGGTTCGATTGAACGTTTTATCGGTATTTTGATCGAGCACTATGCGGGGAGTTTCCCACTCTGGCTTTCGCCGGTTCAGGCGATTATCCTGAATGTGACTGATAATCAGGCAGAATATGCTCAGCAGGTCTACAATCAGTTACGAGCTGCCGGAGTCAGGGTTGAGCTGGATCTGCGCAATGAAAAGCTCGGGTTTAAAATTCGCGAAGCCCAGATGGCCAAGATCCCCTATATGTTGGTGATTGGTGATCGGGAGATGGAAGAGCAGACGGTTGCTCCGCGTTACCGTGACGGTAAAAATCTTGCTGCTGTGACGGCTGTCGATTTTGCCGGTTTTGTCGCAGAAGAAACGGCGAAATATCATTAAATATCGAAAAGACCCGATGCGGGTCTTTTCGTTGTTGAGTTGTTTGCTTAATTGCTGCAGATATCTGCATGAGAGAGTAGAGGAGGCAGGCTCATAGCTAAAGAAGTGAATATCAATGGTGCCATCAAGGCTCGCCAGGTTCGGGTGATTGATGATGAAGGCGGTCAGCTTGGCATTCTGGTGACCAGTGAAGCATTGCGTTTGGCGAACGAACAGGGGCTGGATCTGGTGGAGGTTTCTCCCCAGGCAGAACCGCCGGTTTGCCGGATCATGGATTACGGCAAGTATAAATATCAACAGGCCAAGCGAGCTTCCGAGGCGAGAAAAAAACAGGTCAAGGTTGAAATTAAAGAAGTTAAGATGCGACCTAAGACCGATGACCATGATTTCCAGTTCAAGATTAAGCACGCACGACGTTTTCTTGAAGAGGGCAATAAGGTCAAAATGACGATCATGTTTCGTGGCCGTGAGAACGCTCATCCCGACCAGGGACTGAAGCAACTGGAAAAAGCTGTTGCGGCGCTGAAAGATGTCGGTCAGGTTGAATCCCGACCGAGTAAAATGGGACGGTTTATGACCATGATGATCGGTCCGTTAAAGAAGTGAAACGGGAGACCGGAACAGCATAAACAAAGGTAACAGGAGAGGAACATGCCAAAAATCAAAACCAACCGAGGTGCGGCCAAGCGTTTTCGCAAAACCGGCACCGGAAAGATCCGTCGGAATAAAGCTTTTACGAGCCACATTCTGACCAAGAAAACCACTAAGCGGAAGCGTGATCTGCGGCGCTCGACTCTCATATCGAAGGCTGATGAGCGCAACATTGCACAGTTGATTCCGTATCTGTAAGGCGGTCTGCCACTGAGGTAGATTCGGCTGCGAACTGTGGGGACGATCTCCCCCTGCAGATCCGGCCACGGCAAATGCCGAAACCATTTAGAGAGAAGGAGCAAGTGAGATGCCAAGAGTAAAAAGAGGCTTTAAAGCCAGACGTCGTCGGAATAAAGTTCTTAAGCTTGCCAAAGGCTACCGTGGCGCCCGCAGCAAGTTGTTCCGTTCAGCGACGGAAGCAGTTGATCGTGCATTAAGTTATGCTTATCGTGACCGCCGTGTCAAAAAGCGTGATTTCCGTGCTCTGTGGATTGCTCGTATTAATGCCGCGGCCCGTGAAAACGGACTCTCCTACAGCCGCCTGATTCATGGTCTGAAACAGGCAGAAGTGGCTCTTGACCGCAAGATTATGGCAGATCTGGCCGTCAACGACCCTGCAGGTTTCGCCGTTGTTGTCGAAACCGCCAAGGCTCGACTACAGTAAGCTGTTTTCAGCCATGTAGAGGGAGGTGGAGTAAATTGCTCCATCTCCCTTTTTTGTCTCCAGTTCACTTCCTTTGAAATATGCTCGGTGTTTTTAAGGAGCCGGGTGTCGGATCAGAATATTGCCCGGTTTTCCCAGAAGCTGAGGCTGAAATAGGCTCATAAGATGAAAGAACGTTTACATCAATTACAGGAGGCAGCGCTTTCCTCCCTGCAACAGGCGGCGGATCTGAAAGCATTGCAGGATGTTCGTGTCCAGTTTCTCGGCAAGAAAGGGACGCTGACCGAAGTGATGAAGGGGATGCGCGAGCTCTCTGCGGATGAACGTCCGGTTATCGGCAGTCTGGTCAATACGCTCAAAGATAAATTTGAAACGTGTTTTGCCGCTCGTCAGGCAGAACTTCAACAACAGGCGATTGCCGCGAAAATGGCCAATGAGAAGATCGACGTGACGCTGCCGGGTCGCTGTGCCCTGAAAGGCAGTAAACATCCGGTCACATTGGTCACTGAAGAGATTGTCGAGATCTTTTCACGGTTGGGATTTGCCGTTGCCGAAGGACCGGAAATCGAACAAGATTTCTATAACTTTGAAGCCTTGAACATTCCGAAAGATCACCCGGCCCGGGACATGCAGGACACTTTTTATATCAGTGAAGATCTGGTTCTGCGGACGCATACCTCGCCGGTACAGATTCGTACCATGCTGAAACAGCAACCACCGGTTCGGGTGATTGCGCCGGGGACCGTTTACCGGCGTGATTCAGACTTGACCCACAGTCCGATGTTTCATCAGATCGAAGGATTTCTGGTGGATAAAAAGGTCACTTTCGGTGATTTGAAGGGAGTCCTGATCCATTTCCTCCGGGAATTTTTCGGTGAAGAGCTTGAGATCCGTTTCCGGCCGTCCTTTTTCCCCTTTACCGAACCGAGCGCTGAGGTTGATATCGCTTGTGTGATCTGCGGCGGTAAAGGTTGCCGGGTCTGTGGTGGTACCGGCTGGTTGGAAATTCTCGGTAGCGGGATGATTGATCCGGCTGTTTTTGCTTCAGTCGAGTATGATGCAGAGCTGTACAGCGGTTTTGCTTTCGGTATGGGGTTGGAGCGGATCGCCATGCTCAAATATGGTGTCAATGACCTGCGACTGTTTTTTGAAAATGACCTGCGGTTCCTCAGACAGTTCTGATGTCGGGGAAGGACTGAGTATCATGATTGTTACATATAACTGGTTAAAAGAATTTGTCGACTTTGCTTACACCCCGCAAGAACTCTGTGACCGTTTGACGATGGTCGGCCTGGAAGTCGATGCCTTGGACGAAATCGGCGGGAATCTTGATTCGGTGATTGTTTCCAAACTCGACTCCGTGGACAAACATCCGGATGCCGACAAGCTGACCGTCTGCCAGGTGAATAACGGCACAGAAGTTGTTCAGGTGGTTTGCGGAGCGACGAATCATAAAACTGGCGATCTGGTGGCTCTGGCTCAACCCGGCTCCGTTTTGCCGGGTGATTTCAAGATCAAAAAATCAAAAATCCGCGGTCAGGTTTCCATGGGAATGCTTTGCTCGGAAAAGGAACTGGCCCTTTCCGAAGAGTCTTCCGGAATCATGATCCTGCCTGTGGGCCTGACTTTGGGGCAACCCGTGTTTGCCGCACTGAATCGCAAAGATTTTCAGATTGAAATCGGCCTGACCCCCAATCGACCCGATTGCCTGAGCGTTGTCGGTGTCGCTCGTGAAGTTGCGGCCCTTTGCGATAAAAAATTGCAGCTTCCCATCCCGCAGATCAGGGAGTCGCTGGAGCCGATTGCTCAGCAGACCTCCGTTGTTATCGAAGATACTGATTATTGCCCGCGTTATGCCGCGCGGATGATCAAAGGTGTGAAAATCGGTCCGTCGCCGGACTGGCTGGTGCGGCGTCTCGAAGCGGTCGGTATGCGCTCGATCAATAATGTCGTCGATGTGACCAATTATGTGATGATGGAACTTGGCCATCCGCTGCACGCTTTTGATTTCAAGAATTTACAAGATGGTCGAATTGTTGTCAGGCGAGCTCAGGAGGGTGAAACGTTTACAAGTCTCGATAATCAGGAACACACCCTGACTGCTGAGGACCTGATGATCTGTGATGGTCGGCGAGCCGTTGCCATGGCGGGTGTCATGGGTGGTTTGAACTCAGAGGTTCAGGAGGATACCGAGACCATTTTGCTGGAAGCCGCTTATTTTAAGCCGACGGCAATTCGTCGAACCAGCAAGCGTCACGGTTTACATACGGAATCCTCTCACCGTTTCGAACGTGGGGCTGATATTGACATGATATTGGTAGCTCTGGATCGAGCTGCCGGCCTGATTGCAGACTTGAGTAATGGGTCGGTACTGTCCGGCATCATCGATAATTACCCACAACCTTTGCAAACCCCTGTGCTGATTTTGCATGCTGAAAAAGTTGAGAAGTTGCTCGATATCCCGGTTGATTGCGATACGATACAAACATTGTTGGAATCTATCGGGTTGCAGGTGGTTCCCGGGGATTCCACCACCAGCCTGGAGATTACTGTCCCCAGTTTTCGTCCTGACCTGGAACGGGAAGTCGATCTGATCGAAGAGGTTGCTCGCTTGTACGGTTATGAGCGGATACCTGCGACCATGCCGGTTGGGACAGTCGATGCCTGCTTACCGCCACTAGGTCAGCAGGTACAGAAAAAGCTGCGCGATACAATGGTTGCCGGTGGCTTTTCTGAAGCAATGAACTATTCGTTCTATGCTGAGGACTCGATCAGTAAATTGTCTGTAACGACGGAAGACCCACGCTCCAGGCAAATCAAAATTCTCAATCCATTGTCAGAAGACCAGGCGGTGATGCGAACCAGTCTGCTGCCGAGCCTGCTGGAAACGGTCTCGAGAAATCTGTCATATCGGAGTCAGGACCTACGTCTCTTTGAATTAAGGCCGGTATTTTTACCGCAGAATAATGGCCAGGGAATTTGTGAGAAATTGTCCCTGACGGCAGTGATCTGCGGTCGTCGAAACCCGGAAGGCTGGGCCCAGTCTGCAGCTGGTGTTGACTTTTATGACCTTAAAGGGATTGTTGAAGAGTTGTTTGCAACTATCAATATTGCTGATGTTTTTTTTGATGCAATAGATACAGAACCCTATTTGCATCCCGGTAAGTCATGCCGGATGATTCATGATCGACATTTCCTTGGCAGTATCGGTGAAATCCATCCGCAGGTGCTGGTCGAATTTGCGATTGATCAACCGCTTTTTCTCTTGGAATTGGATGTTGAAAAACTGATTGAGATTGCCGGTGCTCACGCCAAATTTAAACCGTTATCGCGCTATCCCGATGTGATTCGTGATAGTGCCTTGTTGCTTGACAGTGAGGTGGCTGCTGCCCAGGTTCTTGAGATTATTCAGCGCAGCAAGGTGAAATATATTGAAAATGCTGTTCTTTTTGACCTCTACACCGGCAAAGGAATACCGCAAGGAAAGAAGAGTCTCGCGGTCCGCGTGCGCTATCGCGATCTACAGAAAACTTTAACGGAGGAAGAGGTCAGTAAGGCTCATAACAAGCTGATAAAAACACTTTGTCGGCAACTTGGCGCAGAAATTCGTTAATTGCTGTTGCGCACTTATTGTCGCTATGATATAAATCCTGAAAAATCAAATAGATAGTAGATTCCACGAGGCGTTCATTGCGCCTGTGCGGGAGGGATTATGACTAAAGCTGATCTTATTGAGAGTATTTATCTGACAACTGGTTTTTCTAAGAAAGAATCGGCTGCGATTGTTGAGATGGTTTTTGACCTGATGAAATCGACTCTGGAGGAGGGTGAAAAGATCAAGATTGCCGGATTTGGTAACTTTGTCGTCAAAGAAAAAGCTTCCCGTCGCGGTCGTAATCCGCAGACCGGGGATGAAATTGAAATCTCGGCGCGAAAAATTTTGACATTTAAGCCGAGCCAGGTTCTGAAAGCGGCAATCAACGGCGAAGACGCCTGATAATAAGTGTTTTAAGTTAAATGACGGTCGAAATACCTGATAAGCTCTATTTCAAAATCGGCGAGGTTGCGGCTCTGCTGAAAGTAAAAACTCATGTCCTGCGTTATTGGGAGACGGAGTTTTCCGTTTTACAACCGGTAAAAAGTCGTGCGAATCAACGGCTTTATCGTCGTAAAGATGTTGAAACAGCCCTGTTGATAAAGGATCTTCTTTATCGGCAGGGCTTTACTATTGCCGGGGCTCGTAAAAAAATATCCTCTGAAATGAATGTCTCCTACCGCAGTGAGTCGGACATGCCCACAGCAGAGCAAGTCCTCAAAAAGGTCAAAACTGATTTGTTGCGTATTCAACAACGCCTGCGTGGAAATTCCCTCTCTGAATAAGGTCTGCAGTGTTAATTCTGGTTACCAATGATGATGGTGTGCGCTCGCTTGGGATAAGGGCTTTAGCTGAGGCATTATGCGTCCTTGGCCGGGTTGTTACCGTGGCGCCGGACCGCAATAGAAGTGCTGTCGCCCATGCCCTGACCTTGGAGCATCCGCTACGGGCTGAGGAGATCAAGCCGGATGTTTTCGCCGTCGACGGCACTCCGACCGATTGTGTCAACCTGGGAATCCATGGTCTTTTGCAGGAACTCCCCGATCTGGTTGTCTCCGGAATAAACCGTGGCAGTAATTTGGGGGATGATATCACTTATTCCGGAACCGTCTGTGCGGCGATGGAAGCTTCGCTGATGGGGTTGCCGGCATTTGCTGTTTCCCTCGACAGTTTGCAATTCACTCCCGATGATCTCCATGCCGCAGCCGAATTCTCACGAGGAATTGCCGCTAAAATCCTCAAAAATGGTTTGCCGGAAAGGACTTTCCTGAATATCAATGTCCCTTCAGGGGGCTATTGCGGAGTCCAACTGACTTGCCAGGGTAAGCGTCAGTATGGAGCTGCCGTTACGGTCAACCAGGACCCACGTGGACGCCATTATTACTGGATAGGTGGAGGGGAGGTCGGGTTTGAAGATATGCCGGGCAGCGATTGCAATGCGATAAACGACAAGATGATTTCCGTGACACCGCTGCGGACCGATTTGACCAATGATGCAGCTTTTGCCGCTTTGCGTGAATGGTCGCTCTCCTCTTTCTCAGGTCGTGATTGATGGATTATTCAATTGCGCGTCGTCGCATGGTGGAACAACAAATTATTGCCCGTGAAGTCGAAGATCCGCGCGTCATTGATGCCATGCTGCAGGTGCCGCGCCACCTGTTTGTTGAATCCGGCTTGCAGAGTCATGCGTACAGTGATGCTTCTTTGCCGATCGGTGAAAAGCAGACCATTTCACAACCGTATATGGTTGCCGCGATGACTGCTGCTCTTGAGTTACGGGGAGGAGAGCGAATTCTTGAAATCGGTACCGGATCCGGCTACCAGACAGCGATCCTTTCTTTGCTGGTGAAACGGGTTTATTCCATTGAGCGAATCCCTCTGCTTGCCGGTCGTGCCAGAAAAGTTCTCGATCAGCTTTGTCTGAGTAATGTCAATATCAAGGTTGCTGACGGCACAATCGGCTGGCAGGATCAGGCTCCCTTCGATGGGATTCTGGTTGCTGCCGGAGCTCCCGATATCCCCAATGAATATCTTGCCCAGCTGGAAACCGGTGGGAGATTGGTCCTGCCGGTCGGGGACCGTCATCAGCAGATATTGATGCGTGTGACCCGGCTTGAGGACGGGTCCTTGAAGCGTGAGCAGTTGATGGGCTGCCGCTTCGTTCCGTTGATTGGTGAGCAAGCTTGGAAAGCGGATTTCCCCGGTTGATATGAAAGCCGTTCGTCGTTTATATGACTGGGTTCTTTCTTGGGCCAATACCCCTTACGGTATACCGGCTCTTGGCGTTTTGGCTTTTGCCGAGGCCAGTTTTTTCCCCGTTCCGCCTGATGTTTTGTTGCTCGCCCTGTGTCTGGCGATACCGGCCAGATCCTACCGTTTTGCTCTGGTTGCCACCTTGGGGTCGGTCGCCGGCGGGATGCTCGGTTACCTTATCGGCTGGGGCTTGTGGGATCGTGTCAGCATGGTCTTTTATCAATATATCCCAGGGTTTACAGCAGAAGGGTTTGACCAGGTTAAGGCACTTTTTGACCAGTACGACTTCTGGACGGTGTTTGCTGCCGGATTCACTCCGATCCCCTATAAAATTTTCACAATTGCTTCAGGGGCATTTCAGATCAATTTTCCGATTTTTGCAGCCGCCTCACTGATCAGTCGCGGATTACGTTTTTTTCTGGTCGCTGCGATGTTTTATTATCTTGGTCGCCCTGCCAGAGTTCTGATCGAAAAATATTTTAATTTATTGACGATTTTGTTTTTGATTTTGTTGATTGGTGTTTTAATCCTCGTTCAATACTTGCGCTGATATATCATTCTCCAGGAGACTGTTGATGAGATGGTCTCCCGGAAGTTACAGGTGTGGCTGGATGGGCTGTCAGGATAAAACAGTTTTGGTTATAGATCCGCAGACGAGAAAAATCGTTTGTCGATATCTACCGGCTGTTTTTGTTGTTCTGCTGTTGCTCTGTTCCTGTGGCGGTGGAATTTATCATACCGTGAAACCGGGGCAGACATTGTACCGAATCGGTCTCAGCTATGGTGTTGCTGAAACAACGATTGCCAGGGTGAATCATATTTCCGATCCGACTCGATTGCGAGCCGGTACCCGACTTTATATTCCAGGAGCCGATCGGGTTCGTTATGTCCCCATTGTGAAATCAGCACCGGCGGCTAAAGCAGTCGCTCCGTCCCGTGTGCCGAAAAAAGCGCTTTCAAGTAAGAAATCAACGATAAAATCGCCGCCTTCTCCACGCAAAAAAATGCCCGTACAACAGCGCCCGGCTAAAGCCACAACGGTCAAAAAGCTTCAGTGGCCGTTACGTGGCAAAATCGTCCACTCTTTCAGTACCGTGGCAAAGGCGGGAGGAGGAAGGGGCATTGAGATCGCTGTTCGTAGCGGAACTGCAGTGACTGCAGCCGAGGCCGGTAAGGTGATCTATGGTGGGGATGGTGTCCAGGGGTACGGTCAGCTGATTATTCTGCAGCACGAAAATGATCTGTTTACGGTTTATGGATTTAATCAACGACTTTATGTTCGCCTTGGGGATTTTGTCAGCAAGGGGGAGAAGATTGCTCTTTCCGGGACACCTCCCGCCGGGGGGGCTCCGCGCCTGCACTTTGAGGTTCGCAAAGGAAAGGTTGCGGTCAATCCGATTTTGTACTTGCCATAGTTTCTTGACGTCACCTAGACTGTGATCTGGAATTTTAATGATATCTTCTTGGGGAGGCTGTTGTGGATGAAATGTTGTCTGAGTTTGAGCGCAGTCGTGAGCAGGCAGGCAGTGAACAGAAGCCGGCTGGATTCAGGAAAGTCGAGCCGGCAGAAAATGCCAAAGATAATAAAAAGGTTGTTGCTGAAAAGACTGTCCATCCGGATGATGGTTATGTCGCTGCCGATGCCATCAAGCTGTACTTAAAGGAAATACAGAAAAGCACCCTGCTGACAGCCGCAGGTGAGCGGGAACTGGCCGGTTTGATTGCCCAAGGGGACGAAGCGGCCCGGGCGCGTATGATTGAATCGAATCTACGCCTTGTGGTTAAAATTGCCAAACGCTATATGAATCGTGGCCTGCCTTTTCTTGACCTGATCGAAGAAGGGAATATGGGTTTGATCAAGGCGGTCGAGAAATTTAAGGTCAGCAAGGGGTGCCGCTTTTCAACTTACGCCACCTGGTGGGTTCGGCAATCGATCGAGCGGGCCCTGGTCAATCAGAGCCGGACGATTCGTCTTCCTGTTCATGTTGCGGACGATATCAATAAGCTGATAAAGATCAGCCGCGAGCTGGTTCAGCGCCTGAAGCGCGACCCTTCGTTTGAGGAGATTGCCGAAGCGATGGGCGCGGATGTTGCTCATGTGCGGCGGATGATGATTCTCCTGAAAAAAACCTATTCCATCGAACATCCGATGGGGGACAATAGCGATTATAGTCTTATCGATACCATAGAGGACAAAAACCTGCTTGATCCGGGTCGCGTGATTGAGGATCTGGATCGTTTCTCCCACGTGCTTGAGTGGATGGAAGAACTCTCTGAAAATGAACAGGAAATTCTCTCGTTGCGTTTTGGCTTGAATGACCGTGAACCGCAAACTCTCGATACCATTGGGCGGAAATTCGGCGTGACCCGGGAAAGAATCCGGCAGATTGAAGCGAAAAGTCTTGCCAAGTTACGTAAAACACTTGAAGAGCGAATGACAGATGACAACACAGAAGATTAACGGCCCGTGCGGCTAATCCTATCCTTTAATTCCGGCCCTTTTCCCCGCTTCTGCGTTGCACCTCTTTGGCTTAACGCAGGCTTCATCGGCACGTCTTGACAGCAATCAAAATGTCTCAGAATTACGCGTCACGATTAACCGCACGGACCACTGGCATGTCAGAAGGAGTTTGAAATGGACCAATTGAAAAAGATTATCAGGGATGTCCCGGATTTTCCGAAAAAAGGTATTGTTTTCAAAGATATTACCACCCTCTTGGCGGATGCGAAAAGTTTTCATCGGATGGTCGATTTGCTGGCACATCGTTATATCGGGGAAAGGATCGATCAGATTGTCGGAATTGAGGCACGTGGTTTTATTCTCGGTTCGGCGCTTGCTTACAAGCTCGGGACGGGAATCACCTTGGTTCGTAAGCCGGGCAAACTGCCCTATAAAACGCGGAGTATCAGTTACGAACTGGAATATGGTTCGGATACCCTGGAAATCCACGCAGATGCTTTTAAACCCGGTGATCGGGTGATTGTTGCCGATGATCTGCTGGCAACAGGTGGCACCATGGCGGCTGTTGTTGAACTTGTCGAGCAGTTCGATGCGGTGGTTTATGAATGTGCATTTATGGCGGAACTAGAATTTCTCAACGGTCGGAGCAAACTCCCGGAGGGCAAGGTTTACAGCCTGCTGAAATTTTGATTTTTTCCGGTCGGCCGACTTGGCTTGAAAAAACTCTGCTGCTGGGGTATAAGCGTCCGAGCGGCCCCGTAGCTCAGCTGGATAGAGCGGCACCCTCCTAAGGTGATGGTCAGAGGTTCGAATCCTCTCGGGGTCGCCAGAACTGAACTTGAATGGGTTACGAATCTGTAGCCCATTTTTATTTTAACCTGTCCTCAATAAAGCGATTTTGGAGTGTGGGATGAATCTAACGATAGTCGGCACGGGTTATGTGGGGTTGGTCAGTGGGGCCTGCTTTGCCGAAATGGGGAATCGTGTTTACTGCGTGGATGTTGATGAGAAGAAAATTTCCGGGCTTAAACAGGGACAGTTGCCGATTTATGAACCCGGACTGGAAGCAATGGTTTTGCGAAACCACGCGGAAGGGCGACTGATATTTACGACCTCTCTGGCTGACGCGATGGCTGATACACAGATCTATTTCATTGCTGTCGGTACCCCGCCCGGTGAAGATGGTTCTGCGGATCTTAAATATGTTCAAGCCGTCGCGCGAGATGTCGGCAGACTGATGACCGAATATACCCTGATCGTCAATAAGTCAACAGTGCCGGTGGGAACGGCGGATCTGGTGCGAGCAACAGTTACCGAGGAATTGGCAAGACGTGGTGTGCAGATTCCTTTCGATGTTGTCAGTAATCCGGAATTTTTGAAGGAAGGTGCGGCGATCGAAGATTTCATGAAGCCGGACCGGATCATCATCGGCAGTGACAGTGAAAAGGCCTGCGAATTGATGCGGCAGCTTTATGCGCCTTTTAACCGGAATCATGAACGAGCCCTGTTTATGGGTATTCGTGATGCCGAGATGATCAAGTACGCTGCCAATTCAATGCTGGCGACAAAAATCTCTTTTATTAATGAAATTGCCGGCCTCTGTGAACTGATGGGTGTTGATGTGGAAAATGTGCGCCGCGGGATCGGTTCCGATTCACGGATCGGCTTTTCTTTTATTTACCCCGGTTGTGGTTACGGTGGCTCCTGTTTCCCGAAAGATGTCCAGGCCTTGATTCGTATGGCGCAAGGGGTCGATTTTAAGCCGGAACTGCTGCTGTCTGTTGAGCAGCGCAATCAACAACAAAAAAAATGGTTCACTCGCCAAGTGAGCAAACGCTTTGGTCACGATCTCTCCGGTTTGTCATTCGGAATCTGGGGATTGTCATTCAAGCCTGGAACTGACGATATGCGTGAAGCGCCGGCAAAAACCCTACTGGCCGATCTGCTTGCTGCCGGAGCCAGAGTTTTTGCCTATGATCCAGTGGCTATGGATACCGCCAGGGATGAATTGCCCGCTGATTGGTTTGCCTCCGGGCGTTTGCAACTCGTAGCGAATCAATATGAAGCATTGCAGGCGGTTGACGCCATGTTGCTGGTGACCGAGTGGAAACCTTTCCGGAATCCTGATCTGGCAGCAATGCGGCGCTCCATGAAACAGGCGATTATTTTTGACGGTCGTAATCAGTATGACCCGGCGTATATCAGGGATGAGGGTTTTGAATACTTTGCTGTCGGGCGCATTGTTCATGATTGAAAAAAAATTACTCAATGTTACTGAGGATTCGGCCTGTTTTGTTTGTGGTCAGGATAATCCCATCGGCTTGCAAGTAAACTTTACAACGAATCCTGAGGCCTGCAGTAGCCACGCGACGCTGCAGTTATCGGCTGACTATCAAGGTTGGCAGGATGTGGTCCATGGAGGCATCATCGCTGCGTTACTCGATGAAGCCTGTATCTATGCCTGTCGGTGTAAAGCTGAACGCTGTGTGACAGCGGAGTTGCAACTTCGTTATCGTAAACCGGTCCCGGTTGGGGCTCTGGTCGAGATTTCAGGAGTGTTAACCGAAAGTCACCGGAAAGTTTGGCAGGCGAGTGCTCAATTGAAAATTGCCGGTTCTCTTTATGCCGAAGCTCAGGCCAAGGTGTTCATTCTCAACTGAATGGAGTCGGAATCATGCTTCAGGAAAGGTTGATCTTAAATCGTTTGTCAGAAAAACAACTGCGCTTTCTGGAGCGGGTCAGGCTGCAGATGGAAAGGTATTTCGGTTCTGATGTGCGTCGGATCATTCATGCACAAGAGGTGACGGACCATGCCGCCGACCTTTTGCAATATATCGATGCTGACCCGGTTGTCACCCTCACGGCAACCTACCTGCACGACATCGGAATTCCTGAAGCAGAGCGAAAATTTGGACAGTGCAGCGGTAAACTCCAGGAGCAGGAGGGGCCGCCAGTTGCCAGAATATTACTTGCGGATGTCGGTGCTGAAGAAGGTTTGATCGATAAGGTTTGTGAGCTTGTCGGTCGGCACCACACTTCAGCGGGCGTTGATTCAGCAGAATTCAGAATCCTCTGGGATGCCGATGCGTTAGTCAATTTATCTGAACGGGTTGCTGATAAAAAGACGCAGGCGATTGAGGCCATTCTGGATAAGGCTCTGGTCACCGAAGCCGGCTATCGCAGAGCCAGAGATATTTATTTACCGGTAAATCCCGCTTCGCGGTGAGCTTGGCAAGAGGTGAGTGAATCTCATATTGACAGTCGGAATCCATATTGTTATAAATTTGTTCCATCAGGGCGGTTAGCTCAGCGGGAGAGCATTCGCCTCACACGCGAAGGGTCCGGGGTTCGATCCCCCGACCGCCCACCAATTATTTTCAGGGAGTTGCGTTATACGTAACTCCCTGTTCTGTTTTTACGCAGGAAAGGACTGACTGTTGCCGCGTTCAATTGATCACGTTGTAACCCCTCTGCAGATTGAGGACTGGAATCGATTGGATTATGCGACTGCCTTCGCTCGTCAGGCGCAGATGGTTGAACAACATCTTCAGGGGCATGGTGTTGATACTCTGGTCATTGTTGAACATCCGGCCGTGGTCACTCTTGGTCGACGAGGTTCCGAAGCCGATTTGCGATTACCGGAAAAAGATTTTGTTGCCGGCGGTGTCGCGTTGCAGCAGATCAATCGAGGAGGTCTGGCAACAGCTCACGAACCCGGACAGTTGGTTGCTTATCCCATCATTCAGTTGCAGCGAAAAGATCTTCGCTGGTTCTCTCGAACATTTCTGCAGGTGATCGTTGAACTGCTTGCTGACTACGGTCTGCAGGGGCAGCTTAAAGAGGGAGAACCGGGAGTCTGGGTCGATGGTCGGAAAATCTGCAGTTTTGGAATTGCCCTGAAAAAATGGGTGTCCTCACACGGGATTGCTTTGAATGTCAATAATGATCTAATAACTTTTGACATGATCGTTCCCTGCGGCCGGCCAAATGAAATTGTCACTTCCGTGAGTCGGGAAATTGGTGCAAAAGTCGATTTGTCAGAGTTGAAAAAGAAATTTATTCAACATTTCACCGCGGCATTCGCGTATACCCTGGAATCTTGATATGCTGTGACGGTATATTTAATCTTTGGCTGCGGAGGTCAATAAATGAAGTGTCATAAAGTCGACTACCAAATTATCGGCGGCGATATGCAGTTGGTTGAAGTTGAACTCGACCCTCTGGAAGCGGTTATCGCTGAAGCCGGGGCGATGACCTATATGGAGGAAGGGATCAATTTCGAGGCCAGGATGGGCGATGGGTCAGAACCGGAACAGGGGATCTTCGGTAAACTCCTTGGTGTCGGTAAAAGGGTCCTGACGGGTGAATCGATCTTTATGACACATTTCACCAATCAGGGAGCAGGAAAACAGTGTGTGGCTTTTTCCGCACCCTACCCGGGGAAA